>CP076546.1:4092500-4392500 GCA_018889975.1 Bacillus sp. NP157 | reverse complement strand
TTGTCCCACAGTGACAGGTCGCGCAGGATCTTTTCGAGGTAGGCCGGATCGGGCGACTTGCCGAACAGGCCGCGGCTGAACTTCACCGTCGCCCACACCGTTTCGAACGCGTCGGTGGAAAGCTCCTGCGGCACCAGGCCGATGATCGAGCGCGCGGCACGGAAGCTGCCGACGATATCGTGTCCATCCACGGTGACGCTGCCGCCGCTGGCGTTGACGATGCCGCAGATGATGCTGATCAGCGTGGTCTTGCCGGCGCCGTTCGGGCCGAGCAAGGCGAAGATCTCGCCACGACGGATGTCGAGGTCGACATGTTTCAGCGCCTGGAAGCCGCTCTTGTAGGCCTTGGACAGGCCGCGAACCGCGACGATGGCGTCGCTGGCCGGGTCGGTGGAGGACATGGGGGTCCAATCGTTTCGGGGTGGCGGGTGATGGTAGTCCCTTGGATCGGCGCGCGCACGGCCTTGAACGCGCGCGTTGTCCGCCCCACCATCGACGGATACCCCAGGGAGACACCCCATGAGCATCTCGCTGCACGAAGCCTCCGCCGCTGCCTATGTCCGCGGCTTCCGCGTCCTCTCCGAACTGCTCGCCAAGGCGAAGGACCACGGTGGCGATGCCCTGGTCGAAGCCCGACTGGCACCGGACATGTTCAACCTGGCCGGCCAGGTGCAGCGCGCCAGCGACACCGCCAAGTTCGCCATCGCCCGCGTCGCCGAGGTGGAAGGCCCGTCGTTCAAGGACGAAGAGACCACCATCGAGCAGTTGCTCAAGCGCATCGACGACACCGTGAAGTGGATCGAGTCGGTACCCGCCGAGGCCATCGAAGCCGGCGCCACGCGCAGCATCACGCGCAAGTTCGGCGCCAGCGAGCGCACCTTCAGCGCGAATGAGTACCTGATGATCTTCGCCCTGCCCAACTTCTATTTCCACGTCACCACGGCGTACGACATCCTCCGCCACAACGGCGTGGGCCTGGGCAAGCTGGATTACCTCGGGCTGGCATAAATCCTTGCGTAACAACGGTTAATGAATTTTTTAGCCGATCCGGGGTAGCGTGGGTTCCAGCAGCGAACCCACCGATAGCGAGGGTCCCATGGCATCGAGCTCCGCCCAATTGTTCATTCCGTACAGCGAATCGACACAGGGACCGTGGATCGTCCGCCGTGCCTCTACCCCGCTGGGCCAGTACGCCAGCCAGGCCGAGGCCATCCGCGCGGCCGAGGCGTTGTCCCCCAGCCTCTCCGACAGCCTCGGGCTGCCCGTCGCCATCCACGTGCAGAACGCGGACGGCAGCTGGGAGGAGCACACCTGGGTCGTGGCCGGCCTGGTCGCCGACCCACCCCGGGCCGCCGGATCGTCTTACGCGCGCTGAGCCTCCGGGCTCGCCGGCACGGCCCGTTGGTCGGCCTGGCGGGTGCCTAGTTGTGGCGCAGGAAGGCGCCGTCGAGTTTCGTCGTCGGCTTATCCAGTTCAGCATCCATCGCCGCCCTGATCGCCGCGAGCACTTGCCCGTGGGGAGCACCGTAGCGCTCGCTCAGGGCATGGGCGACATGGCGTGCCGCGTCGGCGAAAAGCATGCCCCATGCCTTCTCCTCGGTCAGGTTCGGCTGGCCTTCGTAGATCCCGATGTTCAGGGACGTATGCATCCCCTTCTTCGCGATCCAGACGCGCATCATCTCGAGGGAATGCTCGTCGTCCAGGGCGGCGGGCGGTATGGGTTGCTGCTTCATGCGTCTCCATGGTCCGGGCTTGCAATCGCCGTCGTCCGGCAGAGTATCCATGAATGGGGGCCGCCCGGCCGCTAAGGTCCGCCGGGAAGTACGCCGGGCACCACGAAGGGGAGCAACTGAACGCGTCGATTGCGCGCCCGGTCTTCGCTGGTCTCGCCCGGGTTGAGCGGAAAATCGGTCGATTCACTGGCGGGCCCGCGCAGTTGGGCATCGGGCACGCCGTGCTTGCGGAACCACGCCAGCACCAGGGCCGCCCGACGTAGCGACAGTTCGCGACAGTCGTCGCCGGTGCACTCATGCGCGTCTGCATAACCCGTGACGGTAGCGCCGAGGAAATGGCGCTCAAGCAGGGCCGTCCGGAGCTCCCACAGCACGGCCGTTTCCTCCTCATCGAGGATGGCCTCAGCGTCCTCGCTGGCCTGCGACGGGCCGGGTTGCCCGGCCGGAAACTCGATCCGTTTGAAGTCGATGTCGAATGCGGGAGGCGAGGTATCCGCCGCAGGTAATCCTGTACCGATGGCGGCAATGCATACCGCCATGACAACGCGAAATCCCACATTCATGCATCAGTCCCCACAGCCGCCGGATATCCGTGTCCCACGCGGAGTTTAAACCGTACGCTGGGCGCCCTTGAGACACCAATAGGGTAACCTTGGTGGGCTATGCTCACCGAAGAAACCAAAGCCGCGATCCGCGCCGCCTATGCGCGCCTGAAAGACGGCCTGACGGGTTTCCGTGGGCGCCCCTCCCAGCTGAAGATGATCGCCGAGGTCGCCAAGGCCCTGGCCGAGCCAGCGGGTGCGGCGGTGATCGAAGCGCCGACCGGCACCGGTAAATCCATGGCTTACCTCATCGGTGGGCTCGAGGTCGCGCGGGCGCAGAAGAAGAAGCTGGTGATCGCCACGGCTACCGTGGCGCTGCAGGAGCAGCTGGTCCAGCGCGACATTCCCCAGTTCATGAAGCTCTGCGGCGTCGAAGCGAAGGTCGCCCTGGCCAAGGGCCGCGCGCGCTACCTGTGCCCGCGCAACCTGCGCATGGCCAGCGCCGAACCGTCCGCGCAGGGTGGCTTCGAATTCGACGCCGACGTGGCCCTGTGGGCACGCCCCCCGGCCGAGCGCGACACCAAGGCCATCGAGAAGCTCGGCAAGGCCTTCGAATCGCGCGAGTGGAACGGCGACATCGACACCAGCCCGGAGCCGTTGTCCGACCTGGTGCGCGGCATGGTCACCACCAGCGCCGGCGGCTGCACCGGCCGCAAGTGCAATGCGTTCGCGGTATGCCCGTTTTTCCTCGCCCGCCGCGCGATCGGCGAAGCCGACATCGTCGTCGCCAACCAGGACCTGGTGCTCGCCGACCTGACCATGCCGCGCGACGAAGACACCTTCGGCGGCGTGATCCTGCCCAAGCCGGAAGAGACGCTCTACATCTTCGACGAGGCCCACCACGTACCGTCCAAGGCGATCGACCGCGGCGCCGCCGACGTGCACCTGGCCAGCGCCGTGCGTCGCATCGGCCGCCTGCAGAACCAGGTGCATGCCGCGTATTCGCTCACCGACAAGGAAAGCATCGGCAATCTTTCGCTGGAAGCCGGCGACGAGAAGCTGCTTGAGATGTCCAACGCGATGGAGGAGATCGAGCGCGAGATCCGCATGTCGTGGACACCGTCGTCGAGCGAGCTGGAGCCGGTGTTCCGCGCATCGCTCGGCCAGCTGCCGGAGAACTGGAAGATCCACGCGTCGCACCTGCACGTGCTGACCCGCGACGTGCAGCGTTGGCTGCGCACGGTGCGCCGCACCGTCGTCGAGATGGAAGCGGGCGGCCCCACGCAGGAAGCGCTGTCGCGTGAGCTCGGCATGGCGCTGGAACGACTCGAGCGCCAGGTGCGCACGTGGTACGCGTGGTCCACGGATGATCGCGAGAACGGTCCGCCGCTCGCCCGCTGGGTGAGCATGACGCCGGAACAGCAGCTGGTCTGCCATGCCTCCGCCGTGTCGGCGGGTGGCCTGCTGCGCAACGTGCTCTGGGATAACGCGTCGGCCGTGGTGATGACCTCGGCCACCTTGAGTGCGGGTGGCAACTTCCGTGGCTTCGCCGATTCGGTCGGCCTGCCCAACGATGCCGTGACCCTCAGCCTGCCTTCGCCGTTCGACCTGGAACGCCAGGCGCGGCTGGAAGTGCCTGCCTTCACCACCCTGCCGGACGATCGCGAAGGCCATCCGCGCGAAGTCGCGGCCTGGCTGGCGAAACACCTGGATTGGGACGCTGGCAACCTCGTGCTGTTCACCTCGCGTGCGAAGCTCGACCGCGTGCTGCAGGTGCTGCCGATCGACCACGTGCGCAAGGTGCGTGCGCAGGGCTCGCTGGCGAAGGCCCAGCTGATCGCCGAACACTGCGCGGACATCGAAGCCGGCAAGGGCAGCACGATCTTCGGCCTCGCGTCGTTCGGCGAAGGCCTCGACCTGCCGGGCAAGCTGTGCGAAACCGTGGTGGTCACCCAGCTGCCGTTCGCGGTGCCGACCGATCCCGTGGGCGCAACCTACGCCGAGTGGCTGGAATCGCGTGGACGCAATCCGTTCATCGAGGTCAGCGTGCCGGACGCCACGCGCATCCTCACGCAGTACTGCGGGCGCCTGATCCGCACCGAGACCGACACCGGTCGCATCGTGCTGCTGGATCGCCGCGTCATCACCAAGCGCTACGGCACGGGCATGCTGCGCGCCCTGCCCCCCTTCGCCCGCGAGATCGAGCGCGTCGCATGACGATCATTCCTTTCGATGCCCTGGTCGCCGTGCCGTGGAAGAACGGCCTCGGCATCACGCGCGAGCTCGCCGTCGAGCCGCATGGTGCATCGATGGAGGATTTCGCATGGCGGGTCAGCATCGCCGACGTCGACACGGCGTCGCCGTTCTCCGTCTTCCCCGGCATCGACCGCACCATCGTGCTGCTCGACGGTGCGGGATTCACGATGGTGCTGGACGGTGATCGCGAGCATGCGCTGACCACGCCGTGCGTGCCGTTCGCGTTCCCGGGCGAAGCAAGGGTCGACGTGCGACTCGCGGGCGGTGCCACGCGCGATTTCAACCTGATGGTCCGGCGTGGCGTCGCCACGGCAAGGCTCGACGTGCTGCAAGGCCCCGGCGTGTTCGCCGACATCGCCCTCGTCCACATCGCCCGCGGCACCGCCGAAGCCGATGGCGCCGCCCTGGCGCAAGGCGACACCGCGCTCGACACCCGCCGCCTGGTCCTTCCCCCCGGCACCCAAGCCGTAGCAATCACCCTGTAGGAGCGCGCCCGCGCGCGACCCACCTCACCCAGGTCGGTCATCCCCCGATCCCGAACCTGAACCCGATCCCGTTTCCGGCTCCGGCTCCGGCTCCGGCTCCGGCTCGTCCTCCCCTTCAACTCCCCCCGTCGCCTCCCCCACCCCATCCCGCCGCCACAAATCCACCGACGTCAGCTGGAATTTCACCGGCGGAATCGCCGCTTCCCAGCCTTCGATGCCGGGAAACACCTCGCGCAGCGCAGCAACAAGCGCTTTGAAGCCCTTGTCGTGCTCGGAGACCACCAGCGTCTCTTCGCCATCTATATGGAAGAACAGGAAGACGCTGTCCCACGCATCCGCACGGGTATCGCGGTTACCCGCCTCCACGCGCGCGACCGACGAGAGTGCCACTTCGCGCATGCGGAAACCGCCGGGCGTGGCCACGATCACGCCCGCCGCGGCGTCGACATGGGCCGTGCCCCGGCTCACCAGCCGTTCGCGGAGTCGCGTGAACAGCGGGCGTTTGGCCGAGGTATCGAGGGGGTCCATGGAGCGTTCCGGTGGCGCGATTTAAACGGGATTCACCAGATATCGGCATCTTAAGGCGTTCGCTTTAACGGAACCGACGCCATGCGCGACCTCCTCGCGACCCTGACCCGGGCCATGGCCCACCCCGGTATCGCTTCCACGCCCGTCACGGCCGTCGCCGACCTCGACCTGGAGCGCTATGCGGGCGCGTGGCACGAGATCGCCCGCCTGCCCATGTATTTCCAGCGCAAGTGCACGGGCAACGTCACCGCCCACTACACGCCGAACATCGATGGCACGGTCACCGTCGAGAACCGCTGCGACACCGCAGAAGGCCCGATCGCCAGCCAGGGCGTCGCCCGACGACCGGAGGCATTCGCGCGCGGCAAGCTTGAAGTCACCTTCGTGCCGCCCTGGCTGCGCTGGCTACCGCCGGTGTGGGCGGATTACTGGGTGATCGCGCTGGACGAGGACTACCAGTGGTCGATGGTCGGCCAGCCCGGCCGGAAGTACCTGTGGATCCTGTCGCGCACGCCCGTGATGGACGATGCCGTGTTCGAGGACCTGAAGGCGCGGGCGGTGGCGATGGGGTACGACCTGTCGGCATTGATCGTGGATCGACCGGGGCCGTGACCCCTGGGGCCAGGTCACCGAACGGCGCATCGCACCGCCGGACGGCCAGCGCAGCAATCGGGCGCCGCCACGCATAGACTGGGGCCGTCGAAAAGGAGGAAGCATGCGCTTCGCGACGTTGCTGGCCGTCATGGCATCCGGATGGACCGCAGGCATCGCGGCGCAAGAGACCTACCCCGTGCAGTCGCCGCCACCGGCGAGTGCTTCCGCACGCCACCCGCAGGCCCTGGACGCTTCCTTCGCCCAGCTCGATGCAGCCCCACGGCCGCCTTCGGCACGGTCCGCGTGGCGGCGGGTTCGCGGGCACTATGAACTGCGCGCCATCGATGCGGAGGCGACACTGGTCGCCATGACATCGCAGGCGACGGGCGGCGTCACGTACGGCATCGTCGCCGGCACGCCGCGAGCGTGCGGACAAACCGCCCCCGTTGCCGGGACAAGCGAATACATATTCGCGGCGACCACGTTGTCGATGGCGACGCAGTGCCTGGATGGCGTGGCCGTCGACGCGCCCGACACGGCCGCGGGCGAGGATCGACTCGCCCGTGTACTCGAAGCGGGCACCGCCGTAGATGCCACGCTGGCGAACCGGCAAGCCGCTCGCTTCGACCTTCGTGGGGTTTCCTATCTCAAGGCCCTGCTGGCGGTATCCGCGGTGCAGAGCGACAGGTGAGCGCGGCCTGCCGCTGCCCTAGCGGTTACGATGGGCGCTTTCCAGCGAGATAGAGCACGCACGATGGCGACGAAGGACAACGGTTGCCCCTGCGACAGTGGCAAGGCATACGCCGCCTGCTGCGGGAAGTGGCACGCCGGCGAACCGGCTCCGACGGCCGAGGCGCTGATGCGCTCGCGCTATACCGCCTACGTCATGGGCCTGACCGACTACCTGCTGGCGACGTGGCATCCGTCGGCCCGACCGGTGTCGCTGGAACTGGGCGACCAGTCGCCGAAGCCGACGTGGCTGGGTCTCACGGTGAAGCGCCACGAGAATCCCACCCCGGACACGGCCATCGTCGAGTTCGTCGCGCGTGTGCGTTTCGGCGGGGCAAGCGCGCACAAGATGCACGAGGTCAGCCGCTTCGTTCGCGAGGGCGGCCGCTGGTATTACATGGACGGTGACGTCGACTGAGCATACCGGTGCGGTCGCGGTGATGTACGACTGCAGGTAACCGTAGACCACCCAGCCGAGGACATCCAGCACCCCGGCGACGATGCACCAGCGGCATGCATCGCGGAGCCGACGGGCGACGGGATCCGAATCCAGCAGGCCGTCGCGATAGAGCATGCGTAGCGCGAGGTCGAAACGGCGCCGGTCGAATCGATCGGCGGACTCGACCACACGCGGGCCGGCACGCAACACCATCATGCTGCCGAACTGGGATGCGGCACCGAAGATCACGAACGCGGCGAACGCAAACCAGAAGCCCGCGCTCTTGTTCCACGGCTGCCACTGGCAGTCATCGAAAACGTCGCTCGTGCAGTTCGCCGAGTTGGCGATGTAGAACCAGCCACAGATGCCGACGAACGCGACGACGTGCAGGATCCAGATCGCGCGCACGACGTAGCGCAGGTAGCCTTCGGGAACCGGATGCACGCCCAGCGTTGCGCGAAACGCGTACAACTCGTGGCGGCGACCGTGGCGATCCGGCGCACCCATGTCGACCGACGCACGGGACAGGCCGGCGCGGAGTATCCAGTGCGCGGCCACGCCGAGAAGGATCACCGCGGCCATCGCCAGGGCATAGAGCAGGACGACGCCTGACAGGTGCCCGCGTACCTCGACGAACATGCCCCCTCCCTTTGCCTGCGATCCGTAGTCTAAAACTTTTGTAGGAGCGCGCCTGCGCGCGAATGGTATTCACCCGGCTTGCCCCGTTGTCGAGGCATCACCATCGGTCGCGCGCAGGCGCGCTCCTACAAGGGGCCGCTCGTCAGACGACCTGGCGGGCGACGCCGCCGTCGACGCGGACCGCTGCACCGGTGGTGCCGCTGGCCTGTTCGGAGGCGAGGTAGACCGACATGTTGGCGACCTCTTCGACGGTGAGCAGGCGCTCGATCAGCGAGGTCGGGCGGTGGGTGCTGATGAAGTCCTTCTCGACTTCTTCCAGCGACTTGCCCTGGTCCTTCGCGATCTTGTTGAAGAACTCACCCACGCCCTCGGAGAGGGTCGGGCCCGGCAGCACCGCGTTGACGGTGACGCCCGTGCCGGACAGGGTCTCGGCGAGGCCGCGCGACACGGCGAGCTGGGCGGTCTTGGTCATGCCGTAGTGAACCATCTCGGCCGGGATCTGCAGGGCCGATTCGCTGGAGATGAACTGCACGCGGCCCCAGCCACGATCGGCCATGCCCTTCGCGTAGTGGCGCGACAGGCGTACGCCCGAGTTCACGTTCACCTCGAAGAAGCGCGACCACTCTTCGTCCGTGATGTCGAAGAAACCCTTCGGCTCGAAGATGCCGAGGTTGTTGACGAGGATGTCGGTGCTGGGCACGGCCTTGATCAGGGCGGCGGCGCCTTCGACGCTACCGAGGTCGGCGGCGACGCCCGTCAGCTTCGCTCCCGGGACGTGCTTGCCGATCTCGGCGATGGCCGCATCGACGCGGGCCTGGGTGCGGCCGGTGATGACGACGCTGGCGCCGGCGGCAGCCAGGCCCTGGGCGATCGCCAGGCCGATGCCGGCGGTCGAACCGGTGACGATGGCGCTGCGCTTGGAAAGGTCGATCTTCATGGAGGTGCTCCGATGGGAAAGTGGATTCCACCATCGTCGGGGCTGGCGGGGCTTGGATCAATCGTCACCGGGGCGAAAGACTTTTGCCGTAGCGGGAAGGATGGGGGGTGGGGACGCGTCGGGGGGTGGGGTCGCGCGCAGGCGCGCTCCTACAAGGGGGGGGAGACTGAGGATGTGGTCGCGCGCGGGCGCGCTCCTACAGGGGGAGAGTGAGGGTGGTTTCGCCCGTGGGGGTGCCGTTGGGGCCGAAGCGGCGTTCGATGATGGTGGTGGCGTCGTCGTGGCCGACGAGGATGACGGTGCTGGCGCGGGTGCCGTAGTTTTCGCCGGCGATAAAGGCGCTGGAGAGGAAGCGTTCGCGCTCGATGCCGATGCCGGTGTCCGGCAGCAGGTCGTCCGGCCAGCGGCCCTGGTCGGAGAGCATCGCGAACAGCGCGTCGGTGTCCTCGCGGCGGTCTTCGACCCACGCTTCGAGACGATGGACCAGTGCCCGGGTCTTCGGCCAGGGGGCGTTGAAGTCCGCGTTGGACAGGCCGTGGATGCCGTCGGTGACCTGTTCCGAGCGGGGCTCGGGGTGGTTGCCCAGATAGAACGCGCTGTCGTGGTCGAAGGTCAGCAGGTTGAACGGACGGTAGTCCCTGGCGGTGGCGGCCAGTTCCTGCGCGTGCACGGCGGCAGGCAGGTTCGCGCCAAGGTAGTCGGCGACCAGCAGGCCGCGGGATAGCCCGCTGTGGTCTGCCGTGAGGTCGCGCACGTTGGTGATGATGCTCGCCCGTCCATTCGGCGCGACACCGGCCCAGGTGCCCCCAGCCTCAAGATCGCGACCCGCGGCGACCTGCGGTGCTTCGTCCCAATACGCCAGTGGCGCCGTGGGTCGGGCGTGGAATTCGTCGCGGTTACCGAGCAGGACGAGGCGCCAGCGCGGATGCACGCGCCAGGCAAAGGCGATCAGGCACATGGGAACCACGGGCGCGGGGACATGCCCCGTATTGTGCGCCCACGGGCCAGTGAAAACTTACGCGGTTTTACACGGCGACGGTGGCCCTCGCGGTGGCCAGCATGCGGACGATGGACGCGGCGGCTTCGCGGCCATCGTAGACGGCACGGACGACGAGGTCGGCGCCGCGGACGTTGTCGCCACCGGCGAAGATGCGCGGGTTGGAGGTCTGGTGTGGCAGGCTGCCTTCCGCGCCGGTGACGATGCGGCCGCTGCGGTCGCGCGCGATGCCGAAGGCGTCGCACCAGTCCGGCGGGCTCGGCTGGAAACCGAAGGCCTGGATCACCACGTCGGCACGCAGGTCGGTCTCGCTGCCCGCGACGTTCTGCGGACGCGGGCGTCCATCGCCCGCATCGACCAGCTGCGTTTCGACCACGCGCACCGCCTTCACCTTGCCGCCCTCGCCGACCAGCGAGATCGGCTGCCGCTGGAACAGGAAACGCACGCCCTCCTCGCGGCTATAACCCACCTCGCGGCGCGAGCCCGGCATGCTCGGCTCGTCGCGACGGTAGACGCAGGTCACCGACGCGGCACCGAGGCGGATCGCCGTGCGGTTGCAGTCCATGCCGGTGTCGCCGCCGCCGAGCACGACGACGTGCTTGCCGGCGAGGTCGTATTCCGGCACCGGCGGCTGCTCGCGCAGCAGGCGTTCGGTGTTGGCGATGAGGAACGGCAGCGCGTCGTGCACGCCGCCGAGTTCGCGACCGTCGAGCTGGCCATCGACATAGGTGTAGGCACCGGTGCCGACGAACACGGCGTCGTAATCGTTGAGCAATTCATCGAATTCGATATCGCGGCCGATCTCGACGCCGAGATGGAAGCGCACGCCCATCCCTTCGAGCACGCCGCGGCGCGTCAGCACCACGTTCTTGTCGAGCTTGAACGGCGGGATGCCGAAGGTCAGCAGGCCACCGATTTCATGCTGGCGATCGAACACGTCGGCGGCGATACCCGCGCGACGCAGGCGATCCGCGGCGGCGAGGCCGGCCGGGCCTGCACCCACGATCGCGACGCGCGCACCGGTTTCCTTCACGCGGGAAAGATCCGGACGCCAGCCCTGGCGGAAGGCTTCGTCGGTCACCCAGCGCTCGACGCTACCGATCGTCACCGCACCGAAGTCACCCTGCTCCAGCGTGCACGCACCTTCGCACAGGCGGTCCTGCGGGCAGACGCGGCCGCAGATCTCCGGCAACGGGTTGGTCTCGTGCATCAGGGTCGCGGCTTCGAACAGGCGGCCGTCCTGGACGAGCTTCAGCCAGTTCGGGATGTAGTTGTGCACCGGGCACGCGTGTTCGCAGTACGGGTTGCCACAATCGATGCAGCGCCCCGACTGCGACGAGGCCTCGCCCGAGGCGAAGTCGCCGGAGATCTCGCCGTAGCCAAGCACGCGGACCGCGACGGGCACGGTGCGCGGCGTCTGCCGCGGCAGGTCGAGGAAGCGGAAGTCTTTCGCGCTCATGCGGCGCTCCGCAGTTCTTCAGCCAGTGCGTCGAGGCTGGCGGCCTTCGGCTTGACCAGCCAGAAACGCTGCAACAGGCCGCGGAAGTCGCCGAGCACGCGACGGCCCCAGGCGCTGTCCGTCAGTTCCGCGTGGCGGGCGATGAGCTGGCGCAGGTGCTGCATGTAATGTTCCATGCCTTCGTGCGAGATGCGCACGATGTCGACGAGTTCGTGGTTGTAGCAATCGACGAAGCTGCGGTCGACGTCGAGCACGTAGGCGAAACCACCGGTCATGCCCGCGCCGAAGTTCAGCCCGGTGCGGCCGAGCACGGCGACGACGCCGCCGGTCATGTATTCGCAGCAATGGTCGCCCGCGCCTTCGACGACGGCGAGCGCGCCGGAGTTGCGCACGGCGAAGCGTTCGCCGGCCTGGCCAGCGGCATACAGCTCGCCACCGGTCGCGCCATACAGGCAGGTGTTGCCGATGATCGACGCCTCCTGGCTCTTGAACGGCGAGTCCGCCGGCGGACGGATCACCAGCCGGCCACCGGCCATGCCCTTGCCCACGCCGTCGTTCGCTTCGCCGACGAGGTCGATGTGCACGCCCGCGGCATTCCACGCGCCCAGACTCTGCCCCGCCGACCCGGTGAGATGCAGGTTGATCGGGCGATCGACCATGCCGGCATCGCCCCAGCGACGGGCGACGTCGCCGGACAGGCGCGCGCCGATGGCACGGTCGGTGTTCGCGATCGGATAGCTGAAGGTACCGCCGAGGCCGTCCTTCACGATCTCGCGCACGTCCGCCGAGATCCGGCTCGCCAGCGCCGCGGGATCACGCATGGGATTGCGTGCCAGCGTGCAGGCGAAATCCACCTGCTCGCCCAGGCCGTCTTCGCTGATCAGCGGCGAGAGGTCGAGGCGATCCTGCACGGCGGTGACGCCCGAACGCTGCTCGAGGCGGCCGGACTGGCCGACCAGCTCCGCCAGCGAACGCACGCCGAGGCGCGCGAGGTGGCGACGCACGTCTTCCGCGACGAAGCGGAAGTAGTTCATCACCATGTCCGGCAAGCCGATGAAGTGCTTCGTGCGCAGCACCGGATGCTGCGTGGCCACGCCGGTGGCGCAGTTGTTCAGGTGGCAGATGCGCAGGTACTTGCAGCCCAGCGCGACCATCGGGCCCGTGCCGAAGCCGAAGCTTTCCGCACCGAGCATGGCCGCCTTGATCACGTCGAGGCCGGTCTTCAGGCCACCGTCGGTCTGCAGGCGCACGCGCCCGCGCAGATCGTTCAGGCGCAGCGTCTGCTGGGTCTCGGCAAGGCCGAGTTCCCACGGCGTGCCGGCGTACTTGATCGAGGTGAGCGGGCTGGCACCGGTGCCGCCGTCGTGGCCGGACACCGTGATCAGGTCCGCACCTGCTTTCACCACGCCTGCCGCCACCGTGCCGACGCCCGCGTGCGAGACCAGCTTCACCGAGACCAGCGCCTGCGGATTCACTTCCTTCAGGTCGTGGATCAGCTGGGCCAGGTCTTCGATCGAGTAGATGTCGTGGTGTGGCGGCGGCGAGATGAGGCCGATGCCGGGCTTGGCGTAACGCAGGCGGGCGATCGTCGCGTCGACCTTATGGCCGGGCAACTGACCACCCTCGCCGGGCTTCGCACCCTGCGCGATCTTGATCTGCAGCACCTCGGCGTTGACGAGGTAGGCCGGGGTGACGCCGAAGCGACCGGACGCCACCTGCTTGATCTTCGACTGGCGGTCGGTGCCGTAACGCGCGGGATCTTCGCCGCCTTCGCCGGAGTTGCTGCGCGCGCCCAGCCGGTTCATCGCGATGGCGAGCGCTTCGTGTGCTTCGGGCGACAACGCACCGAGCGACATGCCCGCCGAATCGAAGCGCTTGAGGATGGCTTCGACCGGCTCGACCTCGTCGAGCGGGATCGGCGTGGCGTCGCGCGGTACCAGCAGGTCGCGCAGGGCCGAGGCGGGACGCGTGTCGACGTAGCGCGCGTAGGTCTCGTAGTCGCTCCACTCGCCCGTGCGCACCGCCACCTGCAGGCTTGCGATGACGTCCGGGTTGTACATGTGGAATTCGCCACCGTGCACGTACTTGTACAGGCCACCGGCACGCAGCGACTGGGCTTCGTCCCAGGCTTCCGCGGCGAGCACGCGCTGCTCGTGTTCCAGGTCGGCGAAGGTGCTGCCACCGATACGCGAGGGCGTGCCCGGGAAGCAGGCATCGACCACGTCCTTCGACAGGCCGACGATCTCGAACAGCTGCGCACCGCGATAGCCAGCCACGGTGGAGATGCCCATCTTCGACAGGATCTTCAGCAGGCCCTTGCGGATGCCACGGCGGTAGTTGCGGCCGATCTCGCGCGGGCCGCCTTCGCCCTTGCGCAGGTGACCGCTACGGCCGAGGTCGAACAGGCTCTGGTAAGCGAGCCAGGGATAGATCGCGGTCGCGCCGAAGCCGAGCAGGCAGGCGAACTGGTGCGGATCGCGCGTGGTGGCGGTCTCGACCATGATGTTGCACTGACATCGCAGGCCGGTTTCGACCAGGCGCGCATGCACCGCGCCGGTGGCGAGCAGCGCATGGATCGGCAACAGGTCGCGACGCGGATAGCGGTCGCTGAGGAACACCACCTGCACGCCACCGCGCACGGCCGCTTCGACGTCGTCGCACAGGCGCGCGAGCGCCTGTTCCAGCGTGTCGTCGCCGCCGTACATCAGGTCGAAGCGCGGCGTGTCGGCGTAAGCCTTGTTAGCCAGGATCTGGCGCAGCTTGCGCTGGGACAGGATCGGCGAGTTCAGCAGGATCTGCCGCGCGTTCTCCGGACCGAGGTCGAAGATGTTGCGTTCCTGGCCGATCTGGGTGACCAGCGACATGACCAGCCGCTCGCGCAGCGGATCGATCGGCGGATTGGTCACCTGGGCGAAGCCCTGGCGGAAGCGATCGAACAGCGGCCGCACCTGGCGCGACAACACCGCCATCGGCGTGTCGTCGCCCATCGAACCGGTGGCTTCGGCTTCGGTCTCGGCCAGCACCTTCAGCACCGACTCGCTCTCTTCGCGGGAGAGGCCGAACAGTTTCTGGTAACGGCGCAGCTCTTCGGCGGGCAGCGGTTCGGCGGCGAGGCTCGGGTCGATCAGGTCGGACTCGAGGTAGGTCACGCCATCGCGCAGCCATTCGCGGAACGGCGCACGTGCACGGTTGATCGCATCGATGTCCGCATCGCGCAGCAGGCGGTGCTCGCGGAAATCCACCGCGATCATCTCGCCCGGCGCCAGCCGACCCTTCGCGACGATGCGCGAGGACGGCACGTCCCACAGGCCGGCTTCGGAGGCGACGATGAGGTGGTTGTCGTCGGACAGCGCCCAACGCGCAGGACGCAGGCCGTTGCGGTCGAGCGTGCACGCAGCATAGCGGCCGTCGCACATCACCAGGCCGGCCGGGCCATCCCACGGCTCGCTGTGCAGCGCGTAGTACTCGTAGAAGGCGGCAAGGTCTTCGTCGATGTCTTCGCGCGCGGCGTAAGCCGGCGGCACCAGCACGCGCATCGCGGTGAGCAGGTCCATGCCGCCCCGCAGCAGCACTTCCAGCGCGTTGTCCAGGCTTTCCGAATCGGAACCGTCCTGGGTGACCAGCGGGCCGATGTCGGACAGGTCGACGTGCTCGGAACGCATGACGCTGCCTCGCGCCTGCATCCAGCGGCGGTTGGCGCGGATGGTGTTGATCTCGCCGTTGTGGGCGAGGAAACGGAACGGCTGGGCCAGGCGCCACTTCGGCGACGTGTTGGTCGAGAAGCGCTGGTGGAAGACGACGGCATCGGCGACCAGCGCGGGATGCTTCAGGTCGGGATAGACATCGCGCAGGTGGCCCGGCGCGGCCATCGCCTTGTAGCCGATGACTTCGCCCGACAGCGAGACCACGTAGAACTGGCGATCGCCGCGCAGGGCCTGTTCGGCGCGACGGCGCGCACGGAACAGGGCGGCTTCGAACCTGGCCGGCGGCATGTCGCCCGGCGCATCGACGAACACCTGGCGCACGAGCGGCATCGAGGAAGCAGCGAGCGGACCGCACGCGCTGGGATCGACGGCGACGTCGCGCCAGCCGGCGACACGCAGGCCGGCCGCGACGATTTCGGTTTCAAGTGCAACTACCGCGGCAGCCTGCGTCTCGGGATCGAGGAAGACGACGCCCGCGGCGAACTGCGTGGACACGGTGATGCCGGCGCTGGAAGCGAGCGCACGTAACCACTCGACCGGGCGGCGGATAAGCACGCCGCAACCGTCGCCGCTGATGCCGTCGGCGTTCACGCCACCGCGGTGGGAAAGCTTTGCCAGTGCGTCGAACGCGGTATCGACGAGCTTCGCGCTCGCGTGCCCGTCGATCTGCGCAACGATGCCGAAACCGCAACTGTCGTGTTCGAAAGCCTCGTCGTAGAGGCTCGGTGCGCCTTGCTTCACCAAACGCCTCCTGTGGCATGCGGTTGTGCTGGGAACCCGGGGACGCATGCGCGTGGCCTGCGACCGTGGAGCGGCCGACCATACATGCACGCGAAGGGCATGACCCCGAAGGTACACACATTTGCCGCGTTGCGTCAAAGCGTTTGGACGTCCGAACGAAAACCTTACGTCTCACGGCGGGACGGACCACGTGCCAGGGGGATGGGGGGCACGGCGGGCGGGGGCCCGATGGGTCATAATCGCGCGATGCGCCCTTACCTCCGCCTGCCCGCCCTTAGCCTCGCCCTTGCCCTCGCCAGCCTCGCCCCGATCCCGCCGGCCCACGCCGCGCAGGATGCGAAGGCCCGCGCCGAGCAGGAGGAGGCGCGGCAGAAGCTGCAGGGGGTCCGCCAGCAGATCGAGTCGCTGACGAAGGACCAGCGCGACACGGCCAACAGCCGGGACAGCGCAAACGCCGCCCTGGCAAAAAAGGCCGAAGAGGTCTCGTCCGCCGCCCGGGCGGTCCGCGAAACCGACGCCGAGCTGGCCCAGCGCCAGCACGACCTCGACCAGCTCAACCAGCAGCGCGGCGCGATGCAGACCGAGCTGTCGAAACACAAGGGCGCGCTGGGCGACCTGCTCCGCGCCACCTACACCCTGGGCCGCGGCTCCGACCTGCAGCTCCTGCTCGGTGACGAGGACATCAACCGGATTTCCCGCGCACTGGCCTACTCGCGCTATTTCCAGGAAAGCCGGGTGGAGCGGATCAAGGGCCTGCTCGCGGATCTTTCCCGCCTGCAGGATGTCGAAAACGCCATCACCGCCGAGCAGCAGAAGCTGGAAGCCACCCGCGCCGAACGTGAAAAGCGCTCCGCCGACCTCGAACGCCAGCGCAGCGAGCAGCAGAAGCTGGCCGCCGCCGCGGACGCCCGTTACAAGGACCAGGGCCAGCGCATGGCCGCCCTGAAGCAGAACGAGCAAGACGTGGACGCACTGGTAGGCAAGCTGCAGAAGGTGATCGACGAAGCGGCGAAAGCCGCCGAGCCGGCAGCCGCGCCAAAGGGCGCGCCGGCGGGCCCGGCGCTGGGCAACCTGCGCGGCAACCTGCCATGGCCGGCCAACGGCCCGGTGCACGCCTTCGGCAACGGCGTGATCATCGTCGCGCCGCGCGGCAGCGAGGTGAAGTCGGTGGCGCGCGGGCGGGTGGTGTTCGCCAACTTCCTGCGCGGCTACGGCATGATGATCATCGTGAACCACGGCAACGGCTTCATGAGCATGTACGGCAACAACGAAACGCTGCTGCACGGCGTGGGCGACTCGGTGGAGGCCGGCGAAGCCGTCGGCACCGCCGCGGCGCCGGCCGGCGACAACGGCGCGTATTTCGAGCTGCGCCAGGGTGGCAAGCCCATCGATGCGCGCGGCTGGCTATCGAAACGACATTGATCATGGAGAACGGCATGCGCCAGCACCCCCTTCGCGTCGCCCTCGCAATGGCCCTGGCCGTCGCGCTGGTGCCCACGGCCCACGCCCAGGGCAAGGCCCCGGTGAAGCAGCCGGACGCGCCCGCCGCGTCCAGCAGCACGGCCGCCGCCGTGGCCAGCAAGGCCGACGACAGCGTCGACCTGGAAGACATCCGCAACTTCACGCGGGTCTACCACATCATCCAGCAGGCGTACGTCGAAAAGCTCGACAACAAGACGATCATGAAGGCGGCCATCTCCGGCATGCTGGAGAACCTCGACCCACACAGCGAATACCTGGACAAGGAAGGCCTCGACGAGCTGGACGAGGACACCACCGGCAAGTACGGCGGCCTCGGCATCGAGGTGCTGCAGGTCGACGGCCTGCTGAAGATCGTCTCGCCGATCGACGACACCCCGGCCTCGCGGGCGGGGATCAAGCCGGGCGACACCATCCTCAAGGTGGACGGCACCATCGTCGACCAGCAGAACATCGACGAGGCCTTCAAGAAGCTGCGCGGCGACCCGGGCTCGAAGGTCACGCTGACCATCCTGCACGAGAAGTCCGACAAGCCGATCGACATGCCGTTGGTGCGCGAACGCATCAATGTGACCAGCGTGAAGGTGCGCCAGCTCGAGACCGGCTACGTCTATATCCGCCTCAGCCAGTTCCAGGAAGACACCGCGTCGGACATGGAAAAGAAGCTGGGCGATTACATCAAGAAGAACGGCGCGCCGCGTGGCGCCGTGCTCGACCTGCGCTCCAACCCGGGCGGCCTGCTGACTACGGCGGTGGGCGTCTCCGACGCGTTCCTGGACTCGGGGACCATCGTCACCACGAAGGGCCGCCTGCCCGATGCCAACCTGCACTTCGACGCCCACCCGGGCGACCTGCTCAACGGCGCGCCGATGGTGCTGCTGGTCGACAACGGCACGGCATCCGCCGCGGAAATCGTCTCCGGCGCGCTGAAAGACAACCATCGCGCGCTGATCATGGGCCGGCGCACCTTCGGCAAGGGCGTAGTGCAGACCGTGCTGCCGCTGGACCAGGACAGCGCGGTGAAGATCACGACGGCGCGTTACTACACGCCCAGTGGCACCTCGATCCAGGCCGAAGGCATCAAGCCGGACATCGCCCTCGCCGACCTTGCCGTGAACAAGAGCGACACGGCGCCGTCGTTGATCGGCTCCGAAGCCGACCTGCCGAACCACCTGGTCAACGAGAAGGCGTCGGCCGACGCGAAGGCGACCGCCGACGACGACGGCAAACTGGCGCTGGAAGACTATGCGCTGTCGCAGGCACTGAACGTGTTGAAGGGTCTGTCGCTAAACCGCCGCTGAGGCGGCGTCCCTGGTGGTTACCAGAATTTCCACCAGGGCCGCGACGCGCGGATCATCCGCTTAAGCCGGCGAGATGCCGCCCGCGGGATCGCGTCCTCACCCATCTTCCAGCCGTCGAACTGCGCGACGCCATAGGCGCCCGCGCCCATGTCGTATTCAAAGCCGGTGACGGCCTCGGCCAGTTCGACCGGCAACGCATGGAAGCAGTCGACGTCGTTGCCCTCGGCATCGGCCGCGTCCTGCTCGGCTTCGAAGCGCGCATGCAGGATGTCGAAGGTGGGCGGCAGCTGGCCGCTGGTGACCAGCACGCGCACCGCTTCGCTGTCGGTGTTGTGCTCGACATGCCAGGCCGGCTTGCCGTCCTCGTAGGCCGTGGCGAAGCTGGCCGCGGTCTCGTCCCACTGCACCGCGACCACGCGACAGCCCTTCGACAGCGCGAGCAGCGAGTCCTCGGTCAGCAGGGGCGAGGCAAAGCGCGTGACCACCACGAACCAGCCGTTCGGCAGCATCATCGCCATGCCGCGCCGGGCCCGTGGGGCAGCCTCGCCACTCGGAACCAGGTCCAGTTCGGCGAACACCGCCGCACCGTCCTTGCCCTTCACTGCCAGCCACCCCCGGTTCGTGCTCATCGCCGCTACTCCGGCACGGCCGGTTTCAGCAGGAAACGCACGGAGAGCAGGCCCACTTCGTAGAGCAGGCACATGGGCACGGCCAGCATCACCATCGAGAGCAGGTCGGGAGGGGTGATGAACGCGGCGATGGCGAACGCACCGACGATGGCATAGCCACGCCCCTTGCTCAGCTTCTCGGCATCGACGATGCCCAACGCTGCGAGGATCACCACCGCGACCGGCACCTCGAAGCACAGCCCGAAGGCGAAGAACATCAGGGTGACGAAATCGAGGTAATGGGTGATGTCGGTCATCATCGCGACGCCCTCGGGCGTCACGGCGTTGAGGAACTTGAACGCCGCCGGCATCACCACGAAATACGCGAACGCGCAGCCCGCGTAGAACAGCACCAGCGACGCCACCAGCAACGGGCGGGCCAGGCGCTTCTCGTGCTTGTACAGGCCGGGGCTGACGAACGACCACAGCTGGTACAGGATCATCGGCATGCTGATGAACAGCGCGACGTAGAACGCGAGCTTCAGGGGGGTGACGAACGGGCTGGCGACCTCGGTGGCGATCAGGTGCGCGCCGTTGGGCATCTTCTCGACCAGCGGTTTGGCCAGCTCGGCGTAGAGGTGGTTGGCCAGCGGCACCAGGCACAGCAACACGATGAGCAGCACCACGATCGCGCGCATCAGCCGCGTGCGCAGCTCCATCAGGTGGGAAAACAGGCCCTCTTCGAGACCGTCTTCGGCGGACGGATCACGTGCGCTCATGCGTATCGTTCCGGGTGGGCTCGTCGCCCTTGTTCAACGGAAGCATGTCGCGTTCCGGGTCGGGCTCGCGCGGGCCGGCATGCGTGGCCTGGGCCTCGCTGTAGGCGTCGCGGACCTGCGCACCGGTGTCGCGGAAACTGTCCTGCGCCTCGCGGATGCCGGCGCCGGCATCGTGGAAATCCTTGCGGACCCCATCCTGCGCGGCACGGGCCGTCTCGGCGGTTTCGCGCAGGGTGCGCTTGATCTCTTCGGCCTGGATCTCGCGCTCGACTTCCGAGCGGACGCTATCCCAGCCGTTGCGCACCCGGCGCAGCAGCGCGCCCGCGGTGCGGGCGGCGTGCGGCAGGCGCTCGGGGCCGAGGACAATCAGCGCCACCAGTGCGAGCAGCAGCAGCTTGCCAAAGCTGATCTCGATCATGGCGCGTGGGCCCTCTTACGGGGCGCGGTCGTGGGTCTCGGTGCTGTCGCGCCGGACGTTCTCGCTGGACTGGGACTCGGCGCGCAGCTTTTCAGCCTCGCGCTTGCGCTGCTCTTCTTCTTCGCCGCCATCCATGCCCTTCTTGAAGTCGCGCATGGCGCCGCCCAGGTCCGAGCCGATGTTACGCAGCTTCTTCGTGCCGAAGATCAACACGACGACAAGCAGCAGGAGGACGATATGGGTAATGCTCATGGAAACCTCGGGGCACCCCCTAGGGCACCGTTGGGACGGGCGCGGCGCCCCGGGGGGCGCCACATGGAACGGGACTACTTCTGAGTGTACTCCTCGAGTTTATCCCGGAATGCGTTCACCTCGCTTGGAACATTCGTGACACCGCCCTCGAAAATGCGCCGCGCGGTGATCCCCGGGCCGTAGATTTCCTCGTTGGAGTCGTCGTCGATGCTGATCCGCGAGCCATCCAGCGAGATGCCGGCGAACAGGCCCTTGGCGCGGGAATAGGTATAGATTTCCGCGTTCATCTTGCCATTGGTGGCCGCCATGGCCGAGCGACCGACCGGGCCGGCGGCCGCGGAGGCGCTGGCGCCCATGGTGAACTGGCCATCGATGATCTGGTCGACGCCCTTGTGGGTGCGGAACACCAGGATCACGTCGATCGACTGGATGCCAGCCTGGAAACCGACGCCCGCGGCGGCCGTGGAGATGAAGTTCGGGTTCGACCAGGTGCCGGTGCAGTCCTTGCGCTCGGCGATCAGGCCCTCGCCCTTGGCGCCGGAGAACACGAAGCCACCCTTGACCATGCCGGGGATGATCGCCACCGCGCAGGCGTTCTTGAGCAAATCCGTCGGCAGGGACTTGTCCGGGGCGTCGTTGATCATCTCTTCGAGGACGCGAACGGCCTCGGTCGCCTGCTTGCGCGGCGGATCGGCGGCCTGCGCGGCCATGGACGGCAGCAGGGCAACAAGGCCCAGGGCGAGCAGACGGGTCGGGCGTTGGGTCATCGGTGGCTCCTTTTGAACGCTTTGGGCTGGATCCGCGGCGATGTGTCGGGAGCCGCCCCGCACCTGCGTATGGCAGACTGCCGGGGTCCCCGCGAACACCGAATCCGATGCCAGGTACCCCGAACTATACCGGCCTGAACGGTCATTCCCACGACATCCCGGCGAAGGCCGGCGTGCTGCTGGTTAACCTTGGTACACCTGAAGCGCCCACCGCCGCCGCGGTCAGGCCCTATCTCGCCCAGTTCCTCGGTGATCCACGCGTCATCGAGTATCCCCGCCTGCTCTGGAAGCTGATCCTGCACGGGGTGATCCTGCGGATCCGGCCGAAGCGCTCGGCGCATGCCTACGAGCGCATCTGGACGAAGGAAGGCTCGCCCCTGCGGGTGGGCAGCGAGGCGCTGGCCGCCGAGCTGGGCGCCGAACTCGCCCGCCGCCGGCCGGGCCCCGTGCGGGTGGCGCTGGCCATGCGTTATGGCAAGCCGTCGGTGGCCGACACCGTGGCCCAGTTGCAGCGCGAGGGCGTGCGGCGCCTGCTCGTGCTGCCGCTGTACCCGCAGTATTCGGCCACCAGCACCGGCAGCGTGTTCGACGCCGTGGCCGATACGGTGAAGGGCCTGCGCTGGCCGCCCGAGCTGCGCCAGGTCAACGATTACCACGACGACCCGGCCTACATCGCCGCGCTGGCCGACAGCGTGCGGGCGCACTGGCAGGCACATGGTCGCGGCGAGAAGCTGTTGATGAGCTTCCACGGCATCCCGGAGCGCTACGTGCGCAACGGCGATCCCTACTTCTGCCAGTGCCATGCCACCGCACGCCTGCTGCGCGAGGCACTGGGCCTGTCGGATGACGAAGCGCTTTTCAGCTTCCAGTCGCGCGTGGGCCGGGAGCGTTGGCTGCATCCCTACACCGACGAGGTGGTGCGCAAGCTTGGCGCGCAGGGCATCCGCCGGATCGACGTGATCAGCCCGGGCTTCGCCGTGGATTGCCTGGAAACGCTGGAAGAGATCGCCATGCAGAACGCGGATTTCTTCCGCGAAGCCGGCGGTGAGACCCTCAGCTACATCCCCTGCCTCAATGCCGCGCCCACGCATGTCGCAGCGCTGGCCGACCTGGTGCTACGGCATATCCAGGGCTGGCCGGAGTTCGACCCCGCCTACGACGCCGGCGCCGAAGCGGTGAAGCTCGCCGCCGCACGCGAACGCGCGCGAAAGGCGGCATTCGGTGCGTGAGCTCAACTTTTCGACCCCTGGCCTGGAGATCGCCGGGCAGGCATGGGGCGAACCGGACGCGCAGCCGCTGGTGATGGTGCACGGCTGGCTGGACAACGCCGCCAGCTTCGCCCTGCTCGCACCCCGGCTGGCCGATCGATTCCACGTCATCGCACTGGACCTGCCCGGGCACGGCCACTCCGGCCACCTGCCCGAGGGCACGATTTACCAGCACGTGGATTACGTGCGCGCCGTGCTCGCAGCCGTGGACGCACTCGCCCTGCCCCGTTTCCATTTGCTGGGCCATTCGCTTGGCGCAGGCGTCGCGACCCTGCTGGCCGTCGCCGCGCCGGAACGCGTGCGCGCACTGGCGTTGATCGAGGGGCTGGGCCCGCTCGGCGACGATGGCTCGCGGACGCTGGACCGTTTTCGCGAGGCGATGGCCCTGAAGTTGACAGGCAATCGCCCCCTGCGCGTGTTCCCGAGCATCGAGTCCGCCGCCGACGCACGTGCCCTGGCGAGCGGGCTCGACCCGGCGCTGGGCCGCCTGATCGTCGAGCGTGGGCTGCGCCCGGTCGAAGGCGGCTATAGCTGGCGCAGCGATCCGCGGCTGTCGCGTCCGACCGCCATTCGCCTGGCGGAAACGCAGGTCATGGCCCTGCTGCTCGGCCTCGCCGCGCCCACCTCGCTGCTATTGGCCAGGCCGCATCCGCCCTACCTCGAACCCGACGCCATGCAGGTGCGGATCGACTGCGTCGACAGCATCCGCGTCACCCACATGGATGGCGGGCACCACCTGCACATGGAACACCCGGATGCCGTGGCGCAGTGGGTGCATGCCGCGTTCTGACGACCGCGGGCCTTTCGGTCAGACGATCGGATCGAAGCGGATCGGCAGGTGCACCATCGGCTCGACCAGCCAGTGGTCGACCAGCAGGAAGGCGAACAACACCATCAGGTAGACGATGGAATAGTTGAACACCTTCATCGCGAAGAAGTCGTCCGGCGGATTGAACAGCCGCACGGCGTACCAGAGGAAACCGGCGCCCAGCACGACCGCGCCAAGCAGGTAGATCAGGCCGCTCATGCCGGTGAGGAAGGGAAGCAGGGTCACCAGGAACAGCAGCACGGTGTAGAAGAAGATGTGCCAGCGGGTGAAGGTGACGCCGTGGGTCACCGGCAGCATCGGCACCTGCGCACGCGAGTAATCGTCGACGCGGAAGATCGCCAGCGCCCAGAAATGCGGCGGCGTCCACACGAAGATGATCAGCAGCAGCTGCAGCGCATACGGATGCAGCGAGCCGGTCACCGCGGTCCAGCCGAGCACCGGCGGTGCCGCGCCGGCGAGGCCACCGATGACGATGTTCTGCGGCGTCGCGCGTTTCAGGTAGGCGGTGTAGATCACCGCGTAGCCGATCAGCGAGAAGAAGGTGAGCACCGCCGTCAGCGTGTTCACCAGCAGCACCAGCACCAGCATCGAAACGATGCCCAGGGTCATCGCGAAGACGAATACCTGCATCGGGGTCAGCTGGCCCGTCGCCAGCGGCCGGTGCGAGGTACGCGCCATCAGCTTGTCGATGCGCTGGTCGATCAGGTGGTTGAACGCCGCCGCGGAGGCGGATGCCAGCCAGATGCCCAGCGTGCCGAAGACGCCGGACTGCCAGGTGGGCAGCACGCGGTTGCCGTCGGCATCCACCGCCAGGAACATGCCGATGACGGCGCAGAACACCAGCAGCGCGACGACGCGCGGCTTGGTCAGTTCGAGGTATTGCTTGTACGTGCTCACGGAGTCTCCGACGGCAGGCGCTGCGTGCTGGCCAGTGCCGCGAGCAGGGTAAACAGAAGCAGGGCGGCCACGCCATTGTGCGCCGTGGCCATGGGCAGCGGCAGGCCAAGGTGCACATTGCCGATGCCGAGGATGACCTGGACGACCAGCACCACGGCGACGGCGATGGCGACCTTGCGCAGGCCGGCACGCGCCAGCTTGTGCGACAGCCAGCCAAGGTAGATGAAGGTGACGCCGGCGCCGATGCGATGCGCCATCTGGATCGCGCTACGCGCGGCCATGTCGAGCACGCCGCCTTCGTAGTTCACGCCGATGCCGCGCCAGAGGATAAAGGCTTCATGGAAGTCCGTGTCGGGCCACCACTGGCCCAGGCACTTGGGGAAATCCACGCCGCAGGCGAGCGCGGCGTAGTTCGAGCTGGTCCAGCCACCCAGGGTGATCTGGCACACCAGCACCACGATGCCGATCGCCACCGGCGTGCGCAACGCGGCGAAGCGGTCGTCCGGCGTGCCCACGCGCCACCAGCGCAGCGCCGCCCAGGCCAGCAGGCCAAACGTCGCCAGGCCACCGAGCAAGTGGCCGGTGACGACAATCGGCTTCACCAGCAGCGTCACCGTCCACATGCCAAGCATGGCCTGGAAGATGATGACGGCCAGCGCGGCCACGCCCACGCGCCACGCACCGGGTCGATCGAGGGTGGCGGCGACGACGAGCGGCAAGGCGATGGCCAGCGCCGACAACGCGGATGACACCACGTGTTCGCCGCGCATGTACATCACCACGCCGACGGCCGCGAACAACGCCGAAACGACGATCGCGCCGACGGCGAAGCGCTTGCGCCACGCGGCGATCAGCGCGATGGCGAGCACCATGACGCCGAGGCTGCCGGCGAGGAAACGGTGCACCTGCTCGCGCCACGCCTTGTGCGTTTCGTAAGGGCGATCGGGGAAGGCCTGGTTCGCCTGAGCGATGTCCTGCGCGTGTCCAGGCCAGGTGACCTTGCCGTAGCAGGTCGGCCAGTCAGGGCACGACAGGCCGGCATTGGACAGGCGTACGAAGGCACCGAACATCACCACGCCGAAGGCGAACAGGGCGGCGAGCAGGGCCAGCGTGCGCAGGGTTTTCACGGCACGGGGAGACATCAGCGGATCACCTTCTGCAGGTCCTTGCGCAGGCCGTTCGGATCGAAGCCCGCCGGGTACCAGGCCAGCGCCGTGGCATTGGATTCGACCAGCACGACCGCGACCGAGTCGGGCGTGGCCGGGCGGAACGGCGCGAACGCATCCTCGCCGCCCGTGCCGGGCGTGTAGTCGGCCATCACCGCCTGCGCATCGGACGCCGTGGGCGCGGGCCCCATGTAGAGCAGGCGCAGCCGGTCGGCATTGCGGTTGAGCACGATGCGCGCGTTGCGCACGAGGCCGAGGGTCTTGAGGCACTCGGTGGCGCATGCCGGGCCGGGCAACACGACGAGGGTGAGCCGCGGCTCGCTGTCGCGCCACGCCCACGGCTTGCCGGCGGCGTCGACATGCACGCCTTCGAAGGTGCGCTGCGGCACGATCGGCTGGCCATTGCCCTTGCCGTCCGGCTGCCAGCCGGTGAGCGTGAGGATGCCGGCGGCCACGATGGGCGCCAGGAAGACCAGCATGATCAGCACGAGCTTGAGGCGGCCCGTGCGAGCAGGATGGGCAGGTCGGTCGGTCATGGCTTATCGGTCCGTGGGCGGGGCGGCCGCTTGCGATGGAGTAGGACGAAGGTCACCACCGCGGCCAGCGCGAAGGTGAACCACTGGAAGGCATAGGCGCGATGGCGCTCCGGCGGCATCACGGCCGGGGTCCACTCGCGGGCGTAGATGGTGGACGGGTCGGCATCGAGCAGCAGCACGCGAGGATACAGCGAGCGGTGAAGGTCGGCCGCCACCTCGCCTGTGTCGACATAGACCAGGGTCTTGTCCGGCCCCGGCTGCTCCGGCAGGCGGTCGCCACCCAGCCGGACGCCGACGCCCGGTGGCGGCACGTAGAGGCCGCGCAGGGTCGTGGGCGCGGCGGGGACAGGCGGCAGCTTCGGCAGGCTGCCGGCTTCGCGCGGAAGGAAGCCCAGGTCGACCAGCACGGCATGGTTGTCGCCGCGTGGCAGGAACGGCACGTACACATGCACGCCGGCCTGGCCCGCGCGAACCTGGTCATCGAGGATATAGCGGTGCCCGGGCAGGAAGACGCCGGCGAGGTCCACCCGGGGATAGCGATCCGCCGGGGGCGCGGCCGCGACGCGATCGAACGGCTCCGCCGCGGCTTCGCTGGCTGCGGCGTAGCGCCGCAGGAGTTCGTCCTTCTCCGTGGCGCGGTCCAGCTGCCACACGCCCAGGCGCGAGAAAACGAGGACGCCGGCCACCGTCAGTGCGACAGCGAACCACGTCGGGCGGCGCAGGAAGCTCATGCAAACCCCCGCGTGGCCACCGCTATACTCGGATTGTCGCAATGAAGCGGAAGGGTCACGTGGAAGCCATCTACAAATACGCGCTGGTGATCCTGCTCCTGGTGGTGCTATTCAACCTGGGCCAGGCGCTGTTCTTCATGATGACCGACAAGGGCCAGAGCAAGCGCACCGTGTGGGCGCTCACCCGCCGCATCGGCCTTTCGCTGCTGCTCATCGCCATGGTGGCCCTGGGCATCTTCATGGGGTGGTTGCACCCCCACGACGTCGGCCAATTCTAACCCGCCCCCGCCAGCCACCAAGGTACGGTGCGGCAATCGGTGCCGCCCCCTGTAGGAGCGCGCCCGCGCGCGACCCTCTCACCCCACCAGCGCCGCCAGGACATTCTTCGGATCATTCCGAATAGCCCGCAACAACGCCCGCGCCGGCCCCGTCGGCTCACGCCGCCCCTGCTCCCAATTCCTCAGGGTGCCGACGTCGACGTCGAGCACCCGGGCGAAGTTCTGCTGGGAAAGCCCCGTTTCATCGCGGATCGCCTTGATCGTGGCCGGATCGACATGGAACTCACGCGACGGCGCGCGCTTGCCGCGGTGGATCTCGTCCATCTGCTGGACGCTTTCGAGGAGCTCGTCGAAAAAGGTCGTCATGGTGGATGTCTCCAGTGTTCAACAACCTGGCGCAAGGCCGCGCGCTGGTCGTGGGTGAGGTTGTCTCGTTCGTTCTTTGGATAAATCATCAACATGGCGATGCGAGCAAGCGACGCGAAGTGGTAATAGATAACCCGCGCCCCAGCACTCTTGCCTCGGCTCGCCATGGCCGCGCGAATTTTCCGGAGGCCTCCGGTGCCTTCGATCACGTCGCCAGCGGTGGGATTTTCCGCGAGAAACGCCTGCAGGCGCCGAAGATCGTCATCGCAAAGCAGTTCTTTCACCCGTCGCGTGAACGACGGGGTCTCTACGAAGATCACGGCGCAAACATACGCCATTGACGTACATACGTCAACGGCGTACCTCGAATGATTTTGGACGGATACATCAGCTTGCCTCGGTGCAGGACTCGGGATGAGTCGGTGCCTCCAAGGATTCCCGGATGCTCGCTACGCCACAGTCGTTCATCGACGCCACGTAACGTAGGCCCGCGCTGAAACAGGGTCGGCGGACGCGGCCCGCCTTATGCAAAAAGCCCGCCTTGCGGCGGGCTTCCTGGCGACTCAGAGCACGTAGACGAACAAGAACAACGCCAGCCACACCACGTCGACGAAGTGCCAGTACCACGCCACGGCTTCGAAGCCGAAGTGGTCGTCCTTGGTGAAGTGGCCCTTGGCGCAACGCAGCCAGATGATCGCCAGCATGATGGTGCCGAGCGTCACGTGCATGCCGTGGAAGCCGGTCAGCATGAAGAAGGTGGCGCCGTAGACGCCGCTACCCAGCGTCAGGTTGAAGTGCTCGTACGCCTCGGCGTATTCGTGCGCCTGGCAGAACAGGAAGGTGCAGCCCAGCAACACGGTGGCACCAAGGCCGATCAACAGCGCCTTGCGGTGGCCCGCCTTCAGCGCATGGTGCGCGATGGTGATGGTCACGCCCGACGACAGCAGGATCAGCGTATTGAGCAGGGGCAGGCCCCACGCGGCGATGGTCTGGAACGAACCGCCGACATTGGCGGGACCGCCGCCACCCGATGCGCCCCAGGCCGCGTTGTAGCCCTCCCACACGAACTGGTGGGTGAGCACGCCGTGGCCTTCGCCGCCCAGCCAGGGCACCGAGAAGATGCGCGCGTAGAACAGCGCACCGAAGAAGGCCCCGAAGAACATCACTTCCGAGAAGATGAACCACATCATGCCCATGCGGAACGAGCGATCGACCTGCTCGTTGTAGCTACCGGCCATCGACTCGTGGATCACCGAGCGGAACCAGCCGAAGAACATGCCCAGGATCATCACGATGCCGACCGTGAACACGGTCTTGCCAAAGCCGGCGTCGCCGGGCTCGGCATTGAGCCAGTGCGCTGCACCGAACACGGTGACGAACATGGAGATGGCGGCGACGATCGGCCACTGGCTCTTGCTCGGTACGTAGTAAGCGTCTTGTTGCTGGTGACCCATGCTGGTTTCCCGTGGAAGTCGCTTGTTGGCCGTTACAGCTTCAACATCTGCAGGATCGACACGACGAAGATGGCGATGGCCACCCCGCCCGCGATCATCGCGGTACGGCGGGCGCGCTTGCGCCGTTCATCCACCTGGTTGTCGATCGCCGCATTCATCGATCAATGATCCGTGTTGCCGTGCGCCAGCTCGTCATCGTGGATGACCGGCGGCACGTCGAAGGTGTGGTGCGGAGCCGGCGACGGCACCGTCCACTCCAGGCCCTTGGCGCCTTCCCACGAACGGTCCGCGGCCTTCTTCTTGGAGAAGTACACGCAGTGCACCACCACCGCCAGGAAGATCAGCTGCGAGGCGCCGAACCAGAAGCCGCCGATCGAACTGATCATGTTGAAGTTGGCGAAGGCCACGTTGTAGTCCGGGATGCGTCGGGGCATGCCGGCCAGGCCAAGGAAGTGCTGCGGGAAGAACAGCACGTTGACCGAGATGACGCTGGACCAGAAATGGATCTTGCCCCAGGTCTCGCTGTACATGTTGCCCGACCACTTCGGCAGCCAGTAATACGCGGCAGCCATGATCGAGAACGCGGCGCCGGTCACCAGCACGTAGTGGAAGTGCGCCACCACGAAGTAGGTGTCGTGGTACTGGAAGTCGGCCGGGGCCAGCGCCAGCATCAGGCCGGAGAAGCCGCCGATGGTGAACAGGATGACGAACGCGATGGAGAACAGCATCGGCGTCTCGAAGGTCATCGAGCCGCCCCACATCGTGCTAACCCAGTTGAACACCTTCACGCCCGTCGGCACCGCGATGAGCATGGTGGCGTACATGAAGAAGATCTCCGCACCCATCGGCAGGCCCACGGCGAACATGTGGTGGGCCCAGACGATGAACGAGAGGAACGCGATGGAGGCGATCGCGAACACCATCGCCTTGTAGCCGAAGATCGGCTTGCGGGCGAAGGTCGGGATGATCTCCGAGATGATCCCGAACGCCGGCAGGATCATGATGTAGACCTCGGGGTGCCCGAAGAACCAGAAGATGTGCTGGTACAGGACCGGATCACCGCCGCCGGCGGCATTGAAGAAGTTGGTGTGGAAGTACTTGTCGGTGAGCAACATCGTCACCGCGCCCGCCAGCACCGGCATCACCGCGATCAGCAGGAAGGCGGTGATCAGCCAGCTCCACACGAACACCGGCATCTTCAACAGGTCCATGCCCGGGGCACGCATGTTGAGGATGGTGGCGATGATGTTGATCGCGCCCATGATCGAGCTGATGCCCATCAGGTGGACGGCGAACACCACGTAGGCGATCGACTCGCCCTGCAGCGACAGCGGCGGGTACATCGTCCAGCCGCCGGCGGGACCGCCACCCGGCATGAACAGCGTGCTCAGCAGCAGCGTGAACGCGAACGGCATGATCCAGAACGACAGGTTGTTCATGCGCGGCAGGGCCATGTCCGGCGCGCCGACCATGAGCGGGATCATCCAGTTCGCCAGGCCCACGAAGGAGGGCATGATCGCGCCGAAGATCATCACCAGCGCGTGCATCGTCGTCATTTCATTGAAGAAATACGGCTGCACCAGCTGCATGCCCGGCTTGAACAGCTCCGCGCGGATGACCATCGCGAACGCACCGCCGATGAAGAACATCAGCAGGGCGAACACCAGGTAAAGCGTACCGATGTCCTTGTGGTTGGTGGACATCACCCACCGCTGGAAGAACCCCTGGGGCGCTCCATGGTGATCGTGGTGGTCGTGGGTGGCTTCGTGCGCCATGGGCCTTGCACCTCTACCTAAGACTTGGACGGATTCAGCCCTGGGGGGCCGTGGCGGATGGGGTCTGGGCGGTCTGGGCGGCCTTCTGCACCTTCGCCTCGTCTTCCTGGGTGGCCAGCCACTGCTCGAATTCAGCCTTGGGCACGGCCTTCACCACGATGGGCATGAAGCCATGGTCCTGGCCGCAGAGCTCAGCACACTGGCCGCGGTAGACGCCTGGTTCCTTGATGTTGGTCCACGCCGAGTTCGCGATGCCCGGGATGGCATCCATCTTCCAGCCCAGCGCCGGCACCCACCAGGAGTGGATGACGTCGCCGCCGACGATCACGAAGCGGATCTTGACCCCCACGGGCACGACGAGGGGTTTGTCCACGTCGAGCAGGTAGGTCTTGTAGCCGTCGACCTGGATCTTGTCCGGGTCGAGGTTGGACTTGAGCTGGCGGGTGCGGTCGGAGCTCTCTTCCAGCTTGGACATGAAGCCCACGCGGTCGACCGGCTTGCCCTTGTACTCAACGTAGTCGTAGCGCCACTTCCACTGGTAGCCGGTGACCTTGACGGTCATTTCCGAGCCGGTGGTGTCGGCGAACGAGGTCAGGCCGCCGGTGGCGAGCTTGGCCAGGAAGATGAGGATGATGACCGGGATGACGGTCCAGACGATTTCCAGCTTCGTGCTGTGCGTCCACTTCTCGGCGACGGCGCCGCGGGACTTACGAAAGCGGAACATCGCCACGAACATGGCGCCGAACACCACGATGCCGATGACGACGCAGACCCACAGCGCCACCATGTGCATGCCGTAGGGCGACCACTCGCTGACACCCTTGGTCATGTTGAGCTGGTCGGGTTCCGGGTTGGCCATGGCCACTCCGTTCACCAGGGCCAGGAGCCCGCCTGCCGTCCACGCCGAAACCAATCGTCCGATGCCGCCAGATGTCATGTTTGCACCTTTGATGAACCTACCTGCGCGACTGATCCATGACTTCGGACAGAAGCACCATGAGTTTCCTTGACACCTCGACCCGTTCCTCTTCCCCAAGGAAGGCGCCGATTTCCAGCTGATTGCCGTGCGATGTAATCAAAAGCCGCTGGCGGCCTTCCCCCGGCGCCAGCCTGATCCGTACCCAATATGTCTGGAAATGGGACACCCGTCGACCCGGCAGCGTCCTTACCTCCAGCGTATCCAGGTCAATGGCAATGCGTTCACCCCTGTCGCCGGCCCGCCAGGCCGCGCCAAGCGCGAACCCCACGACGAACGCCTCGATCAGCGCGAAGAGGGGGACGAAGACATTCCCCTGCCACGCACTGAGCGCCGCGACCGCCAGGGCCATCGCCGCCAGCCCCATGATCAGTCGACGCAGGCCGCGCTTGTCCAGCGCGCGATTGGGCCGAAGCCACAACACGCGCGGTTGACCCGCGACGGTCGGTCGAAGCACGAACATGGGAATCCGGCGTGCCTGGAACGTTGGGATCATAGGGCGGCCTGCCGGATGCGGCAAGGACAGGGGCAGCAAGGGGGAGGAGCGTATCGGGTAACGGGTTGAGAGTAACGGGTAAAAGCCAGGCACGAGAGTACGTTAGCGTGCCCTTGATCTTCACCCGGTACCCGGTACCCGATACGCACTTTTCTTTCCGGCTCCTTGCGCAGCGCACCACGCAAGAACCCCCGCCCTCCCTTACAATGGGCGGTCTCCCCGTCCCCAGTAGCCCCCGTGAATCCGTCCATCCTCAGTCCCGAACTCCCCACCGGTGCCGAGCCGGCGCGCGCGCGTATCACCGCCGCGTGGCTGCGCGACGAAACCGAGGCCGTCAACGACCTCCTGGCCCAGGCCACCCTGCCGCCGACCGAGCGCGAACACGTCATCGACGTGGCCGCCGGCCTGGTGACCCGGGTGCGCGCCCGCGCCAAGGACCAGAGCGCCGTCGAATCCTTCATGCGCCAGTACGACCTTTCCTCCGAGGAAGGCGTCCTGCTGATGTGCGTGGCCGAAGCCCTGCTGCGCATCCCCGACAAGGCCACGGCCGACAAGCTGATCCGCGACAAGCTTGGCGACGCCGACTGGAAGAAGCACCTTGGCCAGAGCGAGTCGGTGTTCGTCAACGCCTCGACCTGGGGCCTGATGCTCACCGGCCACCTGGTCAACCTGGCCGACGACACCCGCCACGACTTCACCTCCGCCCTGCGCCGCCTGGTTGGCCGCGCGGGCGAGCCGGTGGTGCGCCTCGCCGTGCGCCAGGCCATGCGGATCATGGGCCACCAGTTCGTGATGGGACGCACGATCAAGGAAGCCCTGGACCGTTCCGAGGAGAAGGAACACTCGGTCTACCGTTACTCGTACGACATGCTTGGCGAGTCGGCGCTGACCCAGGCCACGGCCGAGCGCTACCAGCAGGACTACCGCGACGCGATCAACGCGCTGGGTAGCCGCGGCCCGTTCAAGAGCAACGTCGAGGCGCCGTCCATCTCGGTGAAGCTGTCGGCGCTGCACCCGCGCTACGAGATCGGCAACCGCGCCCGTGCGCGCGCCGAGCTGGGCGCCAAGCTGCTCGAACTGTCGCAGCTCGCGTTCAAGAACGGCATCGCGCTGTCCGTGGACGCGGAAGAGACCGATCGCCTGGAGCTGTCGCTCGACATCATCGGCGACGTCTTCGCCCACCCCACGCTGGAAGGCTGGAACGGCCTCGGCATCGTCATCCAGGGCTACCAGAAGCGCGCCCCGTTCGTGATCGACTGGGTCGTTGAAAAGGCTCGCGCCACCGGCCGCCGCTGGTTCGTGCGCCTCGTGAAGGGCGCCTACTGGGACGCCGAGATCAAGCGCGCCCAGGAGAATGGCCTGTCGGGCTACCCGGTGTACACGCGCAAGCCGAACACCGACGTCAGCTACCTGGCCTGTGCGCATCGCCTGTTCAACGCCGGCAGCGACCTGGTCTACCCGCAGTTCGCCACGCACAACGCGCACACCATCGCCGCGATCCACCACATCGCCAAGGGCCGTCCGTACGAGAACCAGCGCCTGCACGGCATGGGCGCGGACCTCTACGCGGAAGTGATCGGCAAGGACAAGCTCAACGTCCCCTGCCGCGTCTACGCGCCGGTGGGCACGCATGAAGACCTGCTGCCTTACCTGGTCCGCCGCCTGCTCGAGAACGGCGCGAACACGAGCTTCGTCAACCGCGTGGTCGACGAAAGCGTGCCGGTACGCGACCTCGTCGCCGACCCGTGCGAAACCGTGCGTGCCTTCAGCTCCATTCCCCACCCCCGTATTCCCCTGCCGGTCAATCTCTACGGCGAACTCCGGAAGAACTCCATGGGCATGAACTTCGCAAACGACAACGAGCTGAACGAGCTCGCCGACGCCGTCAACCGTCACTCCGGCCCGTGGACGGCCGCTCCGCTCGTCGCCGGTGGCGCCACCGGCGGTACGAAGCAGGAAGTGACCGATCCGTCGGATCGCCGCCGCATCATCGGCAGCGTCGAGAACGCTTCCGAAGCCATGGTCGACAAGGCCCTGGCCGCCGGCGTCGCCGCACAGCCGGCCTGGGACCGCCTGCCGGCTGCCAGCCGTGCCGCGATCCTCGAGCACGCCGCCGAGCAGCTTGAGCACAACCGCGCCGAGTTCATCGCCATGTGCGTGCGCGAAGCCGGCAAGAGCCTGCCCGACGCCATCGCGGAAATCCGCGAGGCCGCGGACTTCCTGCGTTACTACGCGACGATGGCACGTCGCCTGTTCGGCCAGCCCGAGCAGCTGCCGGGCCCCACCGGCGAGAGCAACCAGCTGTTCCTCAATGGCCGCGGCGTGTTCGTCTGCATCAGCCCGTGGAACTTCCCGCTGGCGATCTTCCTCGGCCAGGTGGCCGCTGCGCTGGCCGCCGGTAACGCGGTGATCGCCAAGCCCGCCGAGCAGACCGCGCTGATCGGCCATGCCGCTGTGAAGCTGCTGCACGCGGCCGGCGTGCCGACCGACGTGCTGCAGTTCCTACCGGGCGACGGCGCGACCGTGGGCGCTGCCCTCACCCGCGACAAGCGCGTGGCGGGCGTGGCCTTCACCGGCTCGACCGACACCGCCTGGGCGATCAACCGTGCCCTCGCCGCCCGCAACGCGCCGATCGCCGCACTGATCGCCGAGACCGGCGGCCAGAACGCCATGATCGCTGACTCGTCGGCCCTGCCGGAACAGATCGTCAAGGACGTCATCAACTCGGCGTTCCAGTCGGCCGGCCAGCGTTGCTCGGCCGCGCGCATCCTGTTCGTGCAGGAGGACATCGCCGACAAGGTGATCGGCATGCTCGCCGGTGCGATGGCGGAGCTGAAGGTCGGCGACCCGGGCCTGCTCTCCACCGACGTCGGCCCGGTGATCGACGAGGACGCACGCCAGATCCTCGTCGACCACGCCGCGCGCATGGACCGCGAAGCGAAGAAGATCGGCGAAGTGGCGCTGCCGGAGGCGACCGGCAACGGCACCTTCTTCGCGCCGCGTGCGTACGAGATCCCTTCGCTGGAAACGCTCACCCGCGAGATCTTCGGCCCGGTGCTGCACGTGATCCGCTGGAAGGGCGCCGACCTCGCCAAGGTCGTCCAGCAGATCAACGACACCGGCTTTGGCCTGACCCTCGGCATCCACAGCCGCATCGACGACACCATCGACTACATCTCGTCGCATGCGAAGGTCGGCAACTGCTACGTCAACCGCAACCAGATCGGCGCGGTGGTCGGCGTGCAGCCGTTCGGCGGCGAAGGCCTGTCCGGCACCGGCCCGAAGGCCGGCGGCCCGCACTACCTGCTGCGTTTTGCCGGCGAGCGTACGCTCACCATCAACACCACGGCCGCCGGCGGCAATGCCTCGCTGCTGACGATCGGCGAGTAATCCGACCGGATCGTGCCTGGGGCCGCGACCTGCGAGGGTCGCGGCCTTTTTCTTGCACGGTGCAACGAGGCATTCGCAAGATTGTTCTAGAATCACGCCGGTACCCAGCATTGAGCGGCGATAGGATGTCCCACGAATCGATCATCAGCCCGGCCGTACTGGCCCGGACCGACGACCTTGCAACGCGCTTCGCGATGGCCCAGCCGTTTCGCCATCTCGTCATCGACGACTTCCTTGACCGGGTGTTCGTCGACGCACTGCTCGCGGAGTTCCCCGCGTTCGAACGCGGCAATTACATCGGTGACGACGGCCGCCCCGGCGGCAAGTCCACCGTGGACGCGATGCCGGGACTCGGGCCGGCCTACCGTCGGCTGGACGAGATCATCCAGACGCCGGCCTTCCTCGCGTGGATAGGTCGGGTGACCGGCATCGACGACCTGCTCTACGATCCGTTTTATCTCGGTGGCGGCACGCACGAGAATCGCGACAAGCAGCCGCTCAGTGCGCACATCGATTTCAATTTCCATCCGAGTGAGCGCTGGCATCGCCGGCTCAACCTGATCGTCTACCTCAACCACGCGTGGGAAGACAGCTGGGGCGGCCTGCTCGAATTGTTCCGCGACCCTTACGCCGACCCGGAACCGATGGTTCGCGTCGCGCCGCACTTCAATCGCTGCGTGATCTTCGAAACCACGGAAAACAGCTGGCATGGTTTCAACCCGATCGCCATTCCGCCCGAGCACGAGGGTACGACCCGGAAATCCGTCGCCTTGTATTTCTATACGAAGGAACGCGATGCGGCGGAGACGGCGGGGCGCCACACCACCCACTACGTCAACCGCCAGCTGCCAGGCCACTTCGCGCCCGGCCATGTGCTGACCGAAGCCGACGTCGGTACGCTGCGCGAGCTGATCGCTTCGCGCGACGGCCAGATGCAGATGCTCTACGCCGAGAACAGCCAGCTGCTACAGGCGCAGGACAAGGGTTTTGGCGGCCACGTGCTGTATCTGATGAAGCGGCTCTACATGCGCTACCGGCGGCGCACGGCGGCCTGAGCCAGGGTCGCCCCTACAACGAAAGGCCTATTGCGCGACGCGCCCCGGCGGTCGAGGCTTAGGGGTAGTCACGTCGGCCGGTACCCGACGTCCACCCTTGCAGGAGGACTGCGACATGAGGTCGCCCGGTACCGCACGCGCCGCGTCGCTCAAGCACGCCCCGCAGACTATCGCCGGCAAGCCGCGCCTGCGGCAACGCCGTCTCGCTGACGACCCCTCCGTGGCCGAATTACTCGCGCAGCCGGTCGGCTCGCTGGGCGACGAAGTGATCAGCCTCGATTTTCGCCATGCACCGTTCAGCACCGTCCCGCCGCACTCGTCGCAGGTGTTCGGCGAACTGGTGATCGTGACGGGAGACGCCGCCGTGCGTATCGGGTCACCGGATGACGACGACAGCGGTCGCTGCGTCCTGACCGGCACCCGCGGGCGCCACAACGATTGCCTGCTGTTGTTCCGGCACGCGTACGGCACGGTGATCTGCCAGCTGGGCGTGGGCAACGTCGCCGCCGATGCACACATCGGCTTCCTCCAGCACGGCGACTTCGCCGAAGTGCGGACGTTCAGCTTCACCAAGCCACGCGAGCGACTGCAAGGCAGCGCCGGCTTCTGGACCACGCTGGAATACAGCGCCAGGCATCTGAACGAACTACAGGGCATCGTCTGGCGCGGTGGGACGGTGTGCATCGAGCGGATCAGGCTGGAGCCTTGAAGCCGTCGCCTGGCTGACGACCAGGACCACTCACCAGGGATCAGGGGAACCGGCCCAGGTCGGGCCGACCATGCAAAGGAGCATTATCATGCACGCAAAAAAAACGTCCCAACCAAACCCGGCGCGCCGCCTTCCCTACAATCAGAGAGCGCCCGATCCACGGCGCAAGGGCCTGCCGACAGACGCCTTCCTCATTGATTTTCGCGACGCGCAGTATCGGCGATTCTATGAAGGCGAAATGGAGAATCCGTTTCCCAAAGCGCCACAGGTCACGCACATGATTGTGTCGGCGGAGCGAGGTTACGTCGAGCACCCCCAGGAATCCGACGACCATGACCGCCTGGTGCTTCACCGACCAGCCCCGAACTGGTGGGCATCACGCGGGGACAGGTCCATCGCCTTCAGATTCAACCAACCTTGTCGGGTCATGTCGATGGCGTTCTATGTGGGCGCCGCTTGGCCAAACGTGCAGATATGGACGCATGACGAAGGCGGCGAGCTAATCACCTGGAAGAATATGATCTACGACAACCCAGGCTGGCTCACTTTCGAATGGCGGCCTGATGAGCCCTTCTACGGCATTCATATCATTAGCATGCAGGACCGGGGAGAAGAGTCCGACATAGATCTCGACTACATCCTGCTTGCGTAGTTGCAACGGCGTTGAAGACCCCAAAGGTAGAGGGCCCCTTACGGGGCCCTCGGTCGGCTTACTTCAGGCCGCGGTCTTTCAGCATCGGCTCGATGCTCGGCTCCTTGCCGCGGAAGTCGCGGTAGAGCTTGCCCAGCTCGACGGTGTTGCCGCGCGAGAGGATCTTGTCGCGGAAGATGTCACCGTTTTCGCGGGTCAGGCCGCCGTGCTCCTTGAACCATTCGAACGCGTCCGAATCGAGCATCTGCGTCCACAGGTAGGCGTAGTAGCCGGCAGCGTAGCCGTTGCCCCAGATGTGCTGGAAGTAGCTGCTGCGGTAGCGCGGCGGCACCTGCACCATGGTGAAGCCGACCTTCTTCAGCGCATCGGTCTCGAACTTGTCGACGTCCTGCTTCGGCGCGTCGGCTGGCAGCATGTGCCACTGCATGTCGAGCAGCGCGGCGGAGATCAGCTCGCTCATCGCGTAGCCCTGGTTGAAGCTGGAAGCCTTCTTGATCTTGGCCACCAGCTCGGCGGGCATCGCTTCGCCGGTCTGGTAGTGCCTGGCGAAATGCGCGAACACCTTCGGGTCGGACGCCCACTGCTCGTTGAACTGCGAGGGGAACTCGACGAAGTCGCGCGCGGTGTTCGCGCCCGACAGCGACGGGTATTTCGCGTTCGAGAACATGCCGTGCAGGGCGTGGCCGAACTCGTGGAACATGGTGGTGACGTCATCCCACGACAGCAGCGCCGGCTGGCCCGCCGACGGCTTGGTGAAGTTGGCCACGTTGTAGACCACCGGCTTCGTGCCCATCAGCGACGATTGGCCCACGAAGTTATCCATCCACGCGCCGCCGTTCTTGTTGTCGCGCTTGAAGTAGTCGCAATAGAACAGCGCCATCGAGGTGCCGTCCTTGTCGAACACTTCGAACACGCGCACGTCGGGCTGGTAAACCGGGATGTCCTTGCGTTCCTTGAAGGTGATGCCGTAAAGCTGGTTGGCCGCGTAGAACACGCCGTTCTGCAGCACGTTGTCGAGCTCGAAGTACGGGCGCACCTGGCCTTCGTCGAGGTCGTACTTAGCCTTGCGCACCTTCTCGGCGTAGTGGTCCCAATCCCATGCCTGGACCTGGAAGCCGCCCTTCTCCTGGTCGATCACGGCCTGGATGTCCTTCGATTCGGACTTCGCGCGGGCGACCGCGGCGGGCACGAGGCGCTCCATGAACTTCTCGGCGGCTTCCGGCGTCTTCGCCATCTGGTCGTCGAGCTTCCACGCGGCGTAGTTCTTGAAGCCGAGCAGCTTGGCGCGCTCGGCGCGCAGCTGGGCGATCCGCGATGCCGTGTCGCGCGTGTCGTTGGCGTCGCCGTGCTCGGCGCGCTCCCACGAAGCCTTGAACAGCTTCTCGCGCGTGGCGCGATCGTTCATCGGCTGCAGTTCCGGCTGCTGCGTGGTGTTCTGCAGCGGGATGACATACTTGCCTTCCATGCCACGGCCCTTCGCGGCATCGGCGGCGGAGGCGATATCCGAATCGGACAGGCCATCTAGTGCCTTCTTGTCGTCAACCACCAGCGCGGCGGCCTTGGTCGCGGCCAGCAGCTTGTTGGTGAACTGCGTGCTGAGCGTCGACTCTTCCTTGTTGATCTCCTTCAGGCGAGTCTTGTCCGCTTCGGAGAGTTTCGCGCCGGCGTGGACGAAGTCCTGGTACTTCACTTCGAGCAGGCGCTTCGATTCCGGATCGAGGTTCAGCGAATCACGCTTGGCGTAAAGCGTCTCGATGCGCTTGAACAGCTTGTCGTTGAGGTAGATGGCGTCGCTGTGCTCGGCGAGCTTCGGCGCTTCGTCCTCTTCCACCTTCTGCAGCGTGTCGTTGGTGTTCGCACCGGCGAGGGCGCCGAACACCATCTGCGCGCGGGTGAGCAGCTTGCCGGATTTCTCCAGGGCAACCACGGTGTTGTCGAAGGTCGGCTCGTCGGCCGAGTTGGCGATGGCCTCGACTTCGGCCAGCTCCTGCTTCATGCCTTCCTCGATCGCCGGCTGGAAATCGGCGTCGACGATCTTGTCGAACGGCGGCGCCTCGAACGGCAGCGTGCTGGCGGTCATCAGCGGGTTCACGTGCGCGGCCGGTGCCGCAGCGGCGGTGCCGGCATGCGCCGGGGCGGTGCTGGCCGGCGCGGGCGCCGGTGCCGGCGTGGCGGCCTTGTCGGCGTCGTTCGACGACGAGCAGGCGGCGGTGAGGGCGATCGAAGTGGCGATCACGAGCGTGCGTACCTTCATGGACGGGCGGTCCCCTGGCGTGTTCTGAATCCACGACTCTAGCCGTGGCAGGACGCCGGGGACAACCGCCACAGGTACTACGCCAATTGCTGCGCCGCACGGTGGGAGCCGCGCGCGGCGCTGCGTGCTTATCGGGTGTCGCGCAGCTCCCAACTGCTGCCAATCAGCAGGTTGAGCCGATGCTTGACGATTCGCATCGGCAGGCTGGTCGACAGCTTCACGTCGGTGCGGTCGTTGGACAGTTCGCCCGAGGCTGTCGCCGAGGCGTCGGTGACGCCCAGGCTGGGATCGACCTCATCCGGGTCCGGCTGTTTGGCGCGCCAGCGCTGGAACAGGCCGTCACTACGCATCGCGTCGGCGATGTCGGCGGCGAGTTTTTCCGGGCCGATGCCCTCGAACGAAAGCTCGGGGTCGGGACCCTTCGCCTTCGCCATGTCTTTTACCGAAAGAAAGTACGTCGTCATGGTGTGTCTTTAAGACGGCGGGCGTGAACGCCTCGTCAGGCCAGCGGCGCCAGGTCGATCAGGCGCGCCGCGTCCGCCGGACCGACCCGCCACGGGAGCACGCCCAGGCAGGGGGCGGGGATCAGGCGGCGCAACGTCTCGATGTTTTCCTCGCGCATCAGCATGTCCGGCTCGATGACGTTGGCGATCCACCCGGCCAGCCGGCAGCCGTCCGCTTCGATGGCCCGCGCGGTCAACCGGGCGTGGCTGATGCAGCCCAGGCGAATGCCGACCACCAGCACCACGGGCAGTTTCCAGCGCATCGGCAGCTGTTCGGCGGAGATCGATTCCGATAGCGGCACCATCCAGCCACCAACGCCTTCGACCACCACCCGGTCGTACTCATGCGCCAGCGACTCGAACGCGGCATCCATGGGCGCCCAGTCGATGCGGGTGCCAGCCACGGCGGCGGCAAGGTGCGGGGACACGGCCTCCTCGAGGGCGATGGGATTGACCCTCTCGTAGGTCGGCACGGGTGCGCTGGCCCCTTGCAGGTCCAGCGCATCCTGGTTGCGCAAGCCATGCGGCGTGCGCGCCGAGCCGCTCGCCACGGGCTTCATCCCGACCACCCGCTCGCCGGCCTGGCGGAACGCGTGGACGAGGGCCTGGGCGGCGTGGGTCTTGCCGATGCCGGTGTCGGTACCGGCCACGAAAAGCTGTCGCGACATGGTGGCCTGAGCCTTGCAGATGCGGGGACGTGGCACCATACACGGCTTCCATCCCCCGATGAACGCAGGACCCGCCATGTACGAAGCCAAGGCCATCGCCACCCACGACAAGGCCACGCTCTATGCCGAGCTGGTGCAGCAGGCCGAGGGCCTGATGCATGGCGAGACCAACATGATCGCGAACGCGGCCAACTTCGCGGCGCTGGTCTACGACGTGCTGCCGGACCTGAACTGGGCGGGTTTCTACCTGTTCGATGGCGACGAGCTGGTGGTCGGGCCCTTCCAGGGTAAGCCGGCCTGCATCCGCATCGCGCTGGGCCGCGGCGTCTGCGGCACGGCCGCCCAGAGCGGCCAGACCCAGCTGGTCACCGACGTCCACGCCTTCGACGGCCACATCGCCTGCGATGCGGCGTCCAATTCGGAAGTGGTGGTGCCGCTGTTCCGCGCCGATGGCAGCCTGTTCGGCGTCTGGGACGTGGACAGCCCCTCGGTCGGCCGCTTCGACGAAGACGACCAGCGCGGCATGGAAGCCCTGTGCGCCGCCTTCATGAAAACCCTGGCCCTGTAGGAGCGCGCCTGCGCGCGATTCAACGCGCGATTCAACGCGCGATTCAGATTTCGTGCGCGCGCGGCGTATGCAACAACTCGATGATCCGCGCCCGCGCCTCTTCCACGCCCGTCTTTGCGAGCGACGAGAACACCTGCACGGTGCCCGGCACGTTTTCGGTGCGGAACATCTTCCGCATGGTTTCCAGCGCCTTCGACGCCTCGCCTCGCGAGACCTTGTCGGCCTTGGTCAGCAGCACGTGGCACGGCAGGTCGGTCGCGGCGCAGAACTCGATCATGGTGCGATCGAACTCCTTCAGCTCGTGACGGATGTCCACGATGAGGACGACGGCGCGCAGGCTGCGGCGCATCTTCAGGTAGGCATCGATCTCGCGGCGCCAGTGGTCGCGCATGGCGTCGGGCACCTTCGCGTAGCCATAGCCAGGCAAATCGACCAGGCGAGCGGTGAGCGGCTCTTCGCCTTCGCGCTTCAGCGGCGGCAGGTCGAACACCACCATCAGCTGCGTGCGGCCGGGCGTCTTCGAGGTGCGGGCGAGGCTGTTGTGGCCGGTCAACGTGTTGAGCGCGCTCGATTTACCGGCATTGGACCGACCCGCGAACGCCACCTCGGCACCCGCATCGAAGGGCAGTTGGATGATCTCGTTGGCGGCGAGGGCAAAGCGCGCGCCGTTCAGCACATTGGACGACATGGGACCTGGCCTGCCCACGGGGCAGAAGAAACGAAGGCCCGGAAGTGTATGCGATGTGGCGAGGCGCCGCCCGCACCTGCGGTTTGACCGAGTGTTCTCCGCACATTCATAATCGTTTGAATGAGGCGCGGCAGGGTGCGCGCCCGGTCCGGAAGTATTCCTTTGTGGAGAAACCCATGACGTTTCGGCACGCCGCCGCTGCCATCACTGCGACGCTTCTCATGAGCGTCGGTTACGCCCAGACCACCAGTCCCGCCAAGCCGGCGTCCGCGCCAGCTCCCGCGTCCACCGCCGCGAAGGCGGGGGCGAATGCTTCCACCGACCCCGCCACCCCGGGGATGCCGAAGGCCGAGCAACCCACGGTGGCCGCCAACGCGTCGCCGGCGGGCCCGGTCAAACCCGGCGACGCCAACGCGGGCCAGGGCAAGGCCGCTGTCTGCGGCGCCTGCCACGGCATGGACGGCAACTCCACCGACCCGCAGTACCCGCGCCTTGCCGGCCAGAGCGAGCAGTACATCGCCAGCCAGCTCACCCAGTTCAAGTCGGGCAAGCGGGTGAACGCGATCATGGCGGGCTTCGCCTCGGCGCTGTCCGACCAGGACATGCACGACCTTGGCGCCTACTTCGCGACCAAGAGCCCGTTGCCGGGCGTGGCCGACCAGGCCCTCGTCGCCCAGGGTGAAACGCTCTACCGCCAGGGCGACACGGACCGCGGCATCCCGGCCTGCATGGCCTGCCACGGCCCTGACGGCGCCGGCAACCCGGGTGCCCAGTACCCGCGCCTGACCGGCCAGCACAGCAAGTACGTTGAGTCGCGGCTCAAGGCGTGGAAGGAATCGACCAGCCCGGCCGACGACCCGCACACGAAGATCATGATGCCCATCGCGCAGAAGCTCGACGACAAGGACATCGCCGCCGTCGCCAGCTATCTGGAAGGGCTGCACACGAACGATCCGTCGCAGGCCGCACCCGCCGGCCCGTGAAGGCGTTAAAGTTGGATGGATCGAACGGGCCTTCGGGCCCGTTCGTCTTTCTTAAGAACGAGAAAAGGACCCCCGATGCGACTGCGCCTGCCCTTCCTCTGTGCCGCCCTGATCGGCCTCGCCGCCTGTAGCGGCGGCAACAACGACGCCGCCCCGGCCAGCACCCCGGCGCCCGCCGCCTCCACGCCCGCCCCGGCAGCGACCGCCCCGGCGACCGCACCCGCCGCCGCCAGCACGGCCCCGGCCAGCGCGCCGGCCGCCAGCGGCACGGCAGCCGCCGCCCCGGCGCCGGCCGCGACCGACACCGCCGAGGACAACCGCCCGGCGCCGAAGCCCTTCGTGGACGACGGTAAGTGGGTCGAAGGCAAGCATTACTTCCGCATCGACCCGGTCCAGCCGACCAGCAGCCCGGGCAAGATCGAGATCACCGAAGTGTTTTCGTACGGCTGCCCGGCCTGCTTCCAGTACCACGGCATCGTCGACGACATGGTCAAGAACCTGCCGCGTGGCACGGTCATGACCTATACGCCGGCTTCGTTCCGCCCCGACGAGAACTGGCCGCTGCTGCAGCGCGCCTACCTCACGGCGCAGGCCCTGGGCGTGGACAAGCAGAGCCACGATGCCGTGTTCGACGCCGTGTTCAAGAGCGGCGAGCTGGGCATGATCGACGTCAAGACGAACAAGCCGAAGGCCCAGTCGGCCTGGCCGACCATCGAAGACGTGGCGAAGTTCTATGCGAAGTACGGCGTGAAGCCGGAAGAGTTCGTCGCCACCGCCAACTCGTTCACCATCAACACCAAGATGAAGCGCGCCGATGAACTCATCCGTGCCTACGAGGTCGATAGCACGCCGTCGATCGTGGTGAATGGCAAGTATCGCCTCACCCCGATCACCGCCGGCGGTTATGCCCAGTCGGTCGAACTCGTCCAGTGGCTCATCAGCAAGGAAGCCGCCGGCAAGTAAGCCGCGGCCCGCGCCCTTCACGGAGATACCCATGATCAAGCGTCTTTCGTTCCTGTTCCTCGGCATGGCCATGGCCACTGCCTGCTCCGCGGGTGGCAACGGCACCCCGGCCGCGCCCGCCGCGGCCGCCACGCCTGCGGCACCGGCCGCCACGGTCACCGAGGGCACGGATTATGTCGCGACCACCACCGCCGGCCGTTACGCGCCGAAGGACAAGGTCGAAGTAGTGGAAGTGTTCTCGTATGGCTGCATCCACTGCGCCCATTACGAGGAATACGTCGAGAAGCTGCAGAAGGAACTGCCCAAGGGCGCGACCTTCCATGCCGTGCCGGCCGCGTTCAACGACGCCTGGCTGCCGTACGCGCAGGCGTTCTACGCGGCGAAGAAGCTCAATGTGTCGCCGGAGGCCCATGCGGCGCTGTTCAAGGCGATCCACGTCGAGCATTACCCGCTGCGCACCGTCGAGGAACTGGCTGACTGGTATCACCAGCACTATGCGGTCGACGCCCAGAAGTTCATCACCACCGCCAACAGCGACGAGGTCAAGAACCAGATCCTCGCCGACAGCAAGCTGATCCAGGGCTGGGGCATCGACGGCACGCCGACGATCGTGGTCAACGGCAAGTACCGCAGCAACCAGATCCAGACCTTCGACCAGCTCAACGACGTGGCGAAATTCCTCGCCAACCGCGAGCTCAACGGCGGCAAGTAAGCCACCGCCCATGGATGCCCCCCGTTCACACGGCGGGAGGCATCCTCTGGCCCCGTGGCCTGACGAGTAAACCTGCTCTCCCCATGAACCGCGCGCCCCCCGCCTCGCTCGCCCCCGCGCGCACCCTGCGCCTGCTCAGCTGCAACATCCTCGCCGGCGCGAGCGTGCAGCGGTACAGCGACTACTTCACCCGCAGCGTGAACGCCGTGCTGCCGGGTCCCTCGAAGCTGGCGAACCTGGATTCGCTGGCCGAATTGCTGCACGAGTTCGATGTGGTCGGGCTGCAGGAAGCCGATGCGGGGAGCCTGCGCTCCGGCTTCCTCAACCAGACGCGCTACATCGCCGAAGCGGCGGGGATGCCCTACTGGAGCCACCAGCCGAACCGGCCGATGGCCCGCGTGGCGCATTCGGCCAACGGCCTGCTCAGCCGGATCGAACCCAGCGAAGTCATCGACTACCCCCTGCCCGGCCGGATCAAGGGCCGTGGCGCGTTGTTCGTGCGCTTCGGCCACGGCACCGAGGGACTGGTCGTCGTCATCGCGCATCTTTCGCTTGGCGCGGCCGCCCGCATGGGCCAGCTCGCCTTCATCGCGGAACTGCTGGCGCCCTACCCGCACGCGGTGTTGATGGGCGACCTGAACACCGAGCCGTCCAGCCCGGAAATGCGGCTGTTGTTCGACAAGACCGCGCTGCAGCCGCCGAAGGTGCTCACGCCAACCTTCCCCAGCTGGAAGCCGCGTCGCGCACTCGACCATATCCTGACCTCGGCAGGCATCCAGCTCGATCGCACGTGGACATTGCCCCGTGCGTTCTCCGATCATCTGCCGCTCGCTGCCGAAATCCAGCTTCCGCTGTCCCTGGCGGATGCGACCGGCGCGCTGCCATCGAGGTCTTCCGCTCCATGAAACCCAGTGTTCGCGCCATCCTGCCGTGGGCCGTGATCATCGCGGCCGCCGCGGCCGCTGCCCTGCTCCGCTTCCAGTTCATCGAGCCCCAGCACATGCAGCATGCATGCGAGGGCGGCGTGGCGCCGTGGTGGTGTGGCACGCGCGAACTCGTCGTGCAGGGCTTCCTCAGCTACGGCTACGGCTACGCCGCCATCGTGGCGGCCCTGGTGGCCATCGTCTGGCGCAGCGCAGCCGTCGCTACGCTCGCCGCCTGCATCGGCATGTTCGCCCTGCAGTTGTATTGCTACGAGGGCGGCGCGCTCGCCCTGCTCGTCGGCCTGCTCCGCCTGGTTCGCGTCCAGTACGACCGCCAGGCATCAATCGCGAGCGCCTGACCCCCGCCGCCAGGCAGCCAACACCGGCCACGCCAGCGCGAAGCTCAGCAGCATCCAGCCCCACACGACGACGCTGACGCCGACTTCCTGCACCACCACCGCCACGCCGAGCACGGCGATGAGGATGGCGAGCAGCCGCTCTTCCACCAGCGGCATCAACACGTCTTCGCGCGTGCGCAGGAGCGCCAGCAGCAGGAAGCCGATGCACGGGATGGCGAAGAGGCCGATGGGGAAATCGCGGTAGCGACCGTTGAACACCATCAGGATGGCCCACAGCCCCAGCACGAACATCCAGAAGAAACGCTGCGGCGTGAACGCGTCCGACCAGGCGACGCCAAGCCGGCGACGCTCGGCGCGCGGCGCGGCTGCCGCCACCGGATGAAGCGGCGTGGCGAGGCGCGATGCGATGGCGCGACCCAGCGATAGCGCGGTGTAAAGCGCGATGACGCCGACCCCGATGCCGATGCTCCATTCCATCGCGTTACGACACGAAAACAGGACGAGGCGCGCGTGCGCGGCCAGCGCCGTGCCCGTGGCGAAGCCTGCCAGCGCCAGCGCGACCCAGCCGCTGGCGCCATGCCAGCGTCGGCCGATGGCGCCGACGACGAGGAACAGCAATGCACCCATGCCGCCCGCGGCGATCGCCCAGGTCCAGCGCGGCTCTTCGACCACGGGCCCGGTCATCGCGAACTTCGGTTTGGCATCGACGTCGAAGATGCCCCAGTAGCCGCCCATGGTGCCTTCGAGGTCGCGCTTCCACGGCTGGTCGAAGGCTTCGATGACGTTGTAGGGCATGTCCACGGTGGACGCGTAGTTGAGGAACTCGCGGATGTAGCGCGCTTCGTTCACCAGGCTGGCGCTGGCATGGCGGCGGGTGCGACCCTGGCTGGGCCAGCCGGTCTCGCCGATCATGATCTGCTTGCCGGGGAATTCGCCCTTCATGTGCTGGTAGACGTCCGCCACGTGGCGCACGGCGTTTTCCGGCGCGACGGGTTCGTCTTCCCAGTACGGCAGGATGTGGATGGTCAGGTAGTCGGTGACCTTCGCCAGCGCCGGATGCTTTTCCCAGAACTCCCACACATCGGCGTAGGTGACGGGCACGTCGGTCGCCGCGTTGACCTTCGCGATGTCGGCGGCCAGCGCTTTCTCGGAAAGTTCGCCGCGGAGCATGACCTCGTTGCCGACGATGATGCCGCGCAGGCTGTCGTGGTCGCGCTTCGCCGCGGCGATGCCCAGTGCCATCTCGCGTTCGTTGGCTACCGGGTCACGGCCCAGCCAGATGCCCATCAGAACCTTCATGCCGTAACGGCCGGCGATGTCCGGCACGGCGCCCAGACCCTGGCTCATCGAATAGGTGCGCACGCAATCGAACCGTTGCGACAGCGCCTTCAGGTCGGCCTCGATCCGCTCGGGCGGAATGAACGCGTGCGGGTCGAACGGCGTCTCGCCCTTCAGGCGGAACGGCGCATACGAGACGCAGGCGATCTTCGCCGTGGGCGAATCCGGCAGGTCGACGGGGCGGCCGAGCAGGAACCAGTAGGCCGCGCCGAAGACGGCGGCGGCAACGAGGACGATCCATGCGATCGGGCGCGCGAATCGCGCGAAGGCGGTTTGGGGCGGCATGCCGTTCCAGGAGAAGACGCGAGGGAATCCCGACAAGCTTAGCGTTCCGGCCGCTTCCACGCGATTCCCGGGGATCCTTCCCGTTCATCCGGCTTGCGCATGGGCTTCCTCTACAATGATGCGGACGTCTTCGTGAAGGAATCCCGATGGTCCACGTGTTCCGCCGCCTGGCCAGCCTTGTCTTCGCCACCTGCGCCCTTGGCGCGGCCACCGGCGCCCGCGCGGAAGGCAGCGAGGCCCAGCGCACGCAGTTCCGCCAGGCCTACGCCACCGCTTCGCAGCAGGGTGGGGACGCCTGGCGTTCGCAGGCCCGCGGACTCGAGGGTTATTCGATCTTCCCGTACCTGGAAGCGGCGGCGCTGGAACACGACCTGCGCACGCTCGAGCGCAGCCGCGTCGAGGATTATCTCAAGCGCAATCCGGGCCTGATCCCCGCCGCCGACCTGCGCCGCGACTTCCTCGGCGAGCTGGCCCGGCGCAAGGACTGGACCTCGTTCAGCGCGATGTACCAGCCTGGGCTGGGCGATTCGCTCGCCTGCTTCAACCTGCAGGCGAAGCTGTCCCGCGGCGAGCGGCTGGTGTTCGAGACCGACATGGCCGACCTGTGGCGCAAGGCCAGCCTGCCCAACAGCTGCGACCCGGTGATCGCCGCGGCGCATGACCAGGGCCTGCTCACCCCCGAGCGCCTGTGGACCCGGATCGATGCCGCGGCCGATGCGGGCAAGGGCGGTACGGTGGCCTCGCTGGCCGCGTGGCTGCCGCCTGCGGATATGCCGGCCGGGCAGCACCTGGCCCAGGCCCTGAACGACCCGTCCGGCGCGCTGCGCGATGCACCCACCTGGGCCGACACGCCGCGCCATCGCCAGGCCGTGACGCTGGCGTTGCAGCGCATGGCGCGCAAGCAGTCGGCCACGGCCGATAGCGCATGGGCCCAGCTCTCGCCGCGCTTCGCCCTGTCCCAGCAGCAGCGCGGCGCGGTGGAAAACGCGATCGCGCTGTTCCACGCCACGGACTTCGACGAAACCGCGCTGGAGCGCCTCGCCGCCCTGCCGCCTGGCACACAGACCGACGCTACCCGCGAATGGCGCGTACGCGTCGCACTGGCCCGGCAGGACTGGACCTCCGCGCTATCCGCGCTGGACGCGCTGAGCCCCACGCAGAAGGACGATGGCGAATGGCGCTATTTCCGCGCCGTGGTGCTCGCCCGCCTCGGCCGCCAGGCGGAAGCGACGTCGCTGCTGCGCAACGTCTCGCAGGAGGCCACCTACTTCGGCTTCCTCGCGGCGGATCGCCTGAATACCTCCTACGCCATCTGCCCCTCGGCGATGGCGACGGATGAGAGCCGCGAGGCCGCGCTGGTCGCCGACCCGGGGCTGGACCGCGCGTTCGAGCTGTACGCCGTGGGCCTGCAGAAGCTCGCCCGCCGCGAGTGGACGGCCGCCCTCGCCGGCCGCGACACCGATACCCAGCGGCTGGCCGCAGACCTCGCCTTCCGCAAGGGCTGGTACGACCGTGCCGTGTTCACCCTGTCGTCCGGCGACGCGCTGCGTCTGTACGAACAGCGCTTCCCGCTCGCCCGCCAGGATGGCGTGGTGGAACAGGCCAGCCAGGCCGGCATCGAGGCACCGTGGGCTTACGCGATCATCCGAGCGGAAAGCGCCTGGATGAGCGACGCGCGTTCCGGCGCCGACGCACGCGGCCTGATGCAGCTGCTGCCGGGCACCGCGGCGACCGTCGCCAAGCGCAACGGGCTGGGCTGGAGCGGTGGCGACAGCCTGTACGAGCCGAACACGAACATCGTCCTCGGCACCCGTTACCTCGCCGAGATGGCCCAGCGCTTCAACGGTGCGCCGTGGCTGGCCAGCGCGGCGTACAACGCCGGTCCGTACAAGGTCGACCAGTGGGTGGATGCGCGCGGCAGCCTGGATCCGGAGCTGTTCGTCGTCAGCATCCCGTTCAAGGAAACCCGCGAATACGTCGCACGGGTCATGGCCTTCGCCGTGATCTACGACTGGCGCCTCAATGGCAATGCCTTGCCGCTCAGCTCGCGGATGACCCGGATCGGCAGCCCGTATGTGCTGCCGACCTCGGGTACCCTGCGCAAGCAGGTGACCTGCCCCGCACCGGCCGTCGCCAAACCGCCGCCGCAGACCGCCCCCACCTCGATGGAACCTGCGCCCGCAGCGGCGTCGTCCGCACCGGCGGCGCAGGAACCACAGCGCTAACCGAACCCACCGGAGTTCCGCCATGCATCCCCAGCGCATCGTGATCCTTGGCGGCACCGGTTTCGTCGGCTCCAGCCTGGTGCCACGGCTTTCCGCCGAGGGGCATGCGTTGCTGCTGCTCTCGCGCAACCGCCAGGCCAGGCGCCACGCCACCGTCGGGCGCAACGTCACCGTCGTCAGCGCGGACGTGCACGACCCCGCCGTGCTGCGCCAGCATTTCGCCGGCGCCGATACGGTGATCAACCTCGTCGGCATCCTCAACGAAAGTGGGCGCGACACCTTCGAACGCGTGCATGTCGCGCTTACGCGCACGGTGATCCAGGCCTGCGCGGACGCGGGCGTGAAGCGCCTGCACCACATGAGTTCGCTCAAGGCCGGCCAGGGCCTGTCGCAATACATGCATTCGCGCGGCGAAGGCGAGGCGCTGGTTAAAGCCTCCGCGCTGGACTGGACGATCTACGAACCGAGCACCCTGTTCGGCCCGAACGACGGACTGGTCAGCCGCTTCGACCAGCTGCTCCGCTTCGCGCCGGCGATGCCCTTGCCGCGGCCGAATGCAAAGATGGCGCCGGTCTATGTCGGCGACGTGGTCGAAGCCATCGCGCGTTGCGTCGGCGATGCCACGGTGTCCACGCGGCAAGTCTTCGAGCTTTACGGACGCGAGGTGTGGACGCTGGTCGACATCGTGCGCGCCATCCGCGACATCCGTGGCCGCCGTCGCCTGGTGCTGCCGATGCCGGATGGCCTGGGCCGGCTGCAGGCGGCCGTGGCCCAGTTCGTGCCGGGCAAGCCGTTCACGCCGGACAACTTCCTGAGCCTGCGCACGGATTCGGTGGGCACGGTTGACGGGCTCGCGCGGCTCGGTATCGTGCCTCAATCGTTCTCGGCATGGCTTCCGCGCCTGCTGAGCCAGTCCGTGCGCCAGCGCCGTCTCGATGAAGCGCGCGGCCGCCGGCGTCCCTGATCCCTCAGTCAAAGGTTTCCATGGAGATCTACCTCGTCGGCGGCGCCGTCCGTGACCAGTTGCTGGGCCGACCGGTCGTGGATCGCGACTGGGTCGTCGTCGGCGCCACGCCCGAGTCGATGCTCGCCGCTGGCTATCGCACCGTGGGCAAGGACTTCCCGGTGTTCCTGCACGGCGAGAGCAAGGAGGAATACGCCCTTGCCCGCACCGAGCGGAAGACCGGCCGTGGCTACCACGGTTTCGCCTTCCACGCCGATCCGTCGGTAACGGTGGAACAGGACCTGGAGCGCCGCGACCTGACCATCAACGCCATCGCGCAGCACGACGACGGCCGGCTGGTCGATCCGTTCGGCGGCGTCGCCGACATCGAGGCCCGGTTGCTACGCCACGTGTCCGACGCGTTCGTCGAAGACCCCGTGCGGCTGCTGCGGGTCGCGCGCTTTGCCGCGCGCTACGCGCCGCTGGGCTTCCGCGTGGCCGACGAGACGATGGCGCTGATGCGGCGCATGGTGAATGACGGCGAGGCGGACCACCTGGTGCCCGAGCGCGTGTGGGCGGAAACGCGCAAGGCGCTCGCCGAACCGATGCCGGAAGTGTTCGTTCGCGTGCTGCGCGAGAGCGGTGCCCTGCGCGTGCTGTTTCCCGAGGTCGACGCGCTGTACGGCGTGCCACAGCGCGCGGAGTATCACCCGGAAGTCGATACCGGCATCCACGTCGAGATGGTCTTGCACGCAGCCGCGACGCTGGCACCCGGCGACGCGCTGGTGGCGTTCTGCGCGCTCACCCACGACCTGGGCAAGGCGCTGACACCCGAAGATGTCCTGCCGCGGCACATCATGCATGAGCAACGCGGCATCGAACCGGTGCGCGAGCTATCGGCACGCCTGAAGGTGCCGGCGGAATACGCCTTCATGGCCGAGATGGTCTGCAAATACCATCTCAACGCGCACATGGCCTTCGAGCTGAAAGCGTCGACGGTGTTGCGCATGCTGGAGTCGCTGGGCGCGCTGCGCCATCCCGCGCGGCTGGAAACCTTCCTGCTCGCCTGCCTCGCCGACAAGCGCGGAAGGCTGGGCCATGAAGACGCCGCCTATCCCCAGGCCGACTACCTGCGCGCCTGCCGCGCCGCCGCCGCGGCCGTCACCTCGAAACCCTTCGTCGACCAGGGCCTGCAAGGCCCCGCCATCGGCGAAGCGATGAAACGCGCCCAGGCCACCGCCATCGCCTCCACCCCAAAACCCCTGTAGGAGCGCGCCTGCGCGCGACAGTTTCCCTGCGCAGGGTTGGATTCCAGATTTGCGATTTGCGATTTGCGATTTGCGATTTGCGATTTGCGATTCCGAATTCCGAATTCCGAATTCCGAATTTCGGCTGCGTTCGGGCTTCGACTTTCGGTTTCGGATTTAGCCATTCGCGCGCAGGCGCGCTCCTACAACCGCCCGCCCTGGTCAGCCGCCATCACCCCTTCCGGCAGCGCGCTGGCCTCGATGCCCTTCGCGAACAGCATCACCTGGAAGCGCTCGCCCATCTGGTCGGGCAGGGTCAGCTTCTTCACTTCCTGCGACAGGCGATAACGCGCCGCCTCGTCGTTCAGGGCCAGGTAGTCGTCTTCGAAGAACTCCTGCATGCCCGCGGCGATCAGGAACTGCGCCTGCGGCATGTACGCCGCCACGCCGAACCCCGCGCTGTTGCCAGCCTCGGCCAGCGCAGTGAAATCCACCGACGCGGTGAGGTCCTGCAGGCCGGGCAGGAAGAACGCGTCGCCATGGGTGCGGTGGCGATAGAACGCACGCAGGGTGCCGTCGGTGCGCTCGGGCAGGTAGTACTCGCTGCGCGTGTAGCCATAGTCGGCGAAGATCATCGCACCGCTACGCAGCGTGCCCGCCACGGCCTGCACCCAGTACGGCAGCTGCGGCAGGATCTCGGTGCGATAGCCGGCTTCGAACTCGCGGCCGAGATCGCGCTCGACGTGGCGCACCGCGCTCCTGACCAGCACGTCGGCCGGCCGATCGGTCCGGGTGAAACGGCCCTCGCCGTCCAGCACCACGTATTCCTCGTAGACCTCGCCATCGCGCACGGTGACGCGAGTGGTCGGCAAGGCATCGATCACCTCGTTGGCGAACACCACGCCATCCCACGGCTCTTCCAGCGGTGCATCGAGCCAGACCGCGCGCTGTGCGACCGCCGGCGGCAGGTTGGCGTGTAGCCGCGTGCGCTGGCGCTCGCGCAGGTCGGCACTGGGCTCGAGGATCATGTAGCGGCGCGGCAGCTTGCCGGCGGCGTCCAGGGCACGCAAGGCGGTTTCCGCGAAGGCGCCGCTACCGCCGCCGATCTCGAGGAAGTCCGCCTCCGCACCGACGGCGGCGAGCACCGGCTCGAAGGCACGCACGACGCAGCGGGCAAACAGCGTACCCAGCTCGGGCGCCGTGACGAAGTCCCCCTCGGCACCGAATTTCGCCTTGCCGGCGCTGTAATAGCCCAGCCCCGGCGTGTACAGGCAGCGCTCCATGAAGCGCGAGAACGGCATCGGCCCCTGCGAAGCAATCTCTTCGCGCAGGAGACCCGCCAGATGATCGGAGTGGGCGCGCTCGTCGGCGCCAGGTTCAGGAAGGCGGTCGGTCATCCCATAAGGATACCAGCCCCCTCCCGCCCTGTAGGAGCGCGCCCGCGCGCGAAAGGATCTTGCCGCAGCCCACAAGCCCCGCCGACGCATCCCAACCGATCAGCCCTTAAAAATCCTGCTGCAACGAAAGGAACACCCCCCGCCGCGGCCCAAACTGCGGCGCGCCCACACCGATACCCGACCCGTCGCGGATCTCATACGTGCGATCCAGCGCATTGACCAGCGCCAGCTGGGCATGGGTCGTACCGATCGAGGTCAGGTGCATGTCCTGCGACACGCTGAGGTTGAGCTGGAAGTAAGCCGGAAGGTGGTCGCCGTTGGGGACGATGCCGTCGCTGCGCAGGCCCGAGCCGAACAGGTAGTCCGCACCCACGCGCGTGCCTTCGCCGAAGCCGTAGCTCACGCCGCCCGACGCCGTGTACTTCTGGTCGTGGTCGAGGTGGATGAAGTGGTCGTAGATGTAGGCAAGGTCATCCGGGGCGAAATTGTACTGGCCCGTGATCACGCGCTTGCCCACCGCGCGGTTGTACGCGAAGTTGAAGTACGCGGTGAGCGCGCCACCGTCGTAGTTCACGGTCAGTTCGTCGCCCTTGATCTTGCCCGTGCCGTAGTTGAACGTGGAATAGACCAGCGCCGTGCCGAACTGGCCCTCGTCCTGCAGGCGGTTCACATTGCGGCGATAGCTGTCCAGGCCCACCGTCCACTGGTCACCCAGCTTCTGCGAGACGCCCACGTCGTAATAGCTGGAGCGCTCGGAAAGCGGCGTGTCGCTGCCGTTGTCCGGCAGGGCGTTGGTCGTGCCGACGAACTTGGCGATCGAGGTCGGGCTGATCGACTCGGTGGCCGGCGGCGTGAAGTAGCGCGAGTAGCCGGCGTGGATCGTGGTGCTGTCCGTCGGCTGGTAGACCAGGCCAACACGCGGGCTCAGCTGGCTTTCCGGCTTGAACGCGTCGAAGCGGTCGTAGCGGACGCCGTAGTTCACCGTCCACTGCGAGCCGATGCTCCACTCGTCCTGCAGGTAAAGCGCATACGTGCGGGCAAGGATGCGGCTCGCATCGACGATGTTCAGCGGCGTGGTCGAGGCCTGGCTGCCATCGTCGTTCGCCGGGAACACCAGCGCGTCGTTGGTCGCGTTGGCGCGCTCGAAGGCGCCATACACGCCGTAGCGCAGCGTGTGGTTGTCGCCCAGCGGCGTGGAAAAGTCCGCCTGCAGCGTATCGGCGCGATTCGAACGACGCACGTTGGAGGCGACGCCGTTGAACATCAGGTCGCCGATGTCGTCCGGCGTGAAATCCAGGCCGCTGTAGCGCTGTCCTGCCGACACCTGGTACGCCGTGCTGCCCAGCTTGCCCTGCAGGCTGAGGATGCCGAAACGGGTCTTTTCCTGCTGGCGGTCGTTCAACCGCGCCGAGTCGAAGTTGGTCACGTCGAGGTAACCGAACTGCGCCTGCTGGTCGGGGTTGTTCGGGATCTCAAAGCGATTGTTGGTCGCGCCGAACATGAAGCTGATGCGCGTGTCGTCGTTGATCAGGTACGACACATCGCCGAACGCCTTCACCTGGTTGGTGTGGTCGTGGATCGGCTTGCGGCTGGACGTCGGGTTTTCGATGCCGACGTCGTTCTCGAGGTAATTGGCGGTAAGGAAGAAGCTCCACTTGCCGTCGTGGCCGAACAGCGTGGCGTTCGGGTTGAGCGTGCCGAACTGGCCGCCGGTGATGCCGACGCTGCCGCCGACGCCATCCTGCTTCGGCATGCGCGTGGTGATGTCGACCACGGCCGCGGTGCGGTCGCCGTACTGCGCCGGCAAGGCGCCCGTCAGCAGCTTCACGTTGTCGATCATGCGTGCGTCGAGGGTCTGGCCGAAGCCACCGATGCTTTCGGGGATCAGCACGCCATCGATGCGGTACTGCAGGTTGGCGTGGTCGCCACGCACGTGCAGCTGGCCGTAGCTGTCCTGGACCACGCCCGGCGCCTGCAGGATCACCTGGTTCAGCGGGGTGGAGTCACCGAGGGGGAGCGCCTGGATGGTCTGGCGATCGATGACGTACTGGCTGCTGCCGGTATCCGGGGACAGGCTGTTGCGCGCCTCGTCGAGCTTGGCGGTGACATCCACGGCGCCAAGGTTGGTGGCTTTTTGCGGGGTCGCCGCATCGTCGGTGGCAAAGGCAGCGGGAGCAGAAAGGGCAAGGGCAATCGAAAGCGCGAGGCGCACAGGCTTCATGGGGACGGGGCCATAGAATGTTATATTGTTTCAATAGTCTCAGCCCGCAACCTTTCAGCTTTCTTTCGCCGAGGGCTGGGGGTGCCACAGGTCATGGCCTTACCGTAGCGTGGCGATGCCTTCGGCCCGCTTACTTGCGCCGCCTTCACGAACGCGCCGCCACCCTTTCCCCATGGATGTAAGGAGAGCCTGATGGCCAAGCGAGAACCCACCTCCACCTCGACCGAGATCGTGCCGACGCAAGGCATCGACTGTGGCGACAGCCCGGTGGCCAAGGCCATCCTGGAGTTCGTCAGCCGGATCCCGGATAGCGAAGTGCCCAAGGCGACCAAGGGCAGTGCCGACGAAGAGTGCCGGCGCCTGGCCAGCGCGGCGGCGAACAAGGCCGCCCTCACCGCCGGATCGCTCGCCTTGCCGCCGGGTCCGCTCGGCTGGCTGACCGTGCTTCCGGAACTGGTCGCCATCTGGCGCATCCAGGGCCAGCTGGTCAGCGATATCGCGGCCGCGTATGGCAAGACGCCGAAGCTCGGCCGCGAGCAGATGCTCTGGTGCCTGTTCCGCCACACCGCGGCCCAGGCCTTCCGCGACATCGCCATCCGCGTCGGCGACCGGCTGGTCTTCCGCACGACGGCCACCAGCGTGCTGCAGCGCCTCGCCGGCCGGATCGGCGTCAGCGTCACCAAGCGCGCCGTCGGCAAGGGCATCTCCCGCTGGCTGCCCGTCGTCGGCGCACTCGGCGTGGGCGCCTATGCCTATTACGACACCGGCCAGGTGGCCAAGACCGCCATCGACCTCTTCAGCGGCGAGATCCACGTCGACGACGGCAGCGACGACGACACCAAGCCGGCCAGGAAAGCGAAGCGCTCCGACCCGCCGTCAACCGACGCCACCCCGCCCGACGCCCCGTCGGCACCTCGTGCCGCCGCCCGCCGCACCCCCCCGTCGGCAACCAGCGCCTCCGCCCCGTCGGCATCGCGGATCGCCGCGCCTGTAGGAGCGCACCCCGTGCGCGATCCGACGCCCAAGGCGTCGGCCCGCAAGGCGGTGAAGAAGCCCCCCACCCGCAAGCCCACCACCTCCAAAAAAACCCCAACCGCACCCCCCTCCCGCGCGGCCACCGCGGCGTCCACCCCCGCGACCAAAAAAGCCACCCGCAAAACCCCCGCCAAGAAAGCCACGAGCAAGAAAGCCACGACCACCAAGGTCGCGAAAAAGACCGCCCGTCGCCCCGCCACCAAGAAAACCCCACGCAAATCCGCTCCCGTGAAGTGACGCGCCCGCTGCTTTCCGGCAAGCTGCCCGCGCACCGCCAAGGGAGTAAGCCATGAACCAGCCACCGGTCGTCCTCGTCACGGGCGGCGCGCGCCGCGTCGGCGCGGTCATCTGCCGGCGCCTGCATGCCGCGGGCTGCAACGTAGCCATCCATTACCGCAGTTCGGCCGACGAAGCGGAAAGCCTCGCCCGGGAACTGAATGCCACGCGCCCCGAAAGTGCTGCATTGTTTTCGGCCGCGCTGGAGAAGGCGGAAACCCCCGAACACCTTATCGGCGATGTGCTGGCCGTGTTCGGCCGGCTCGACGGCCTGGTCAACAACGCCTCGGCGTTCTATCCCACCCCGATCGGCTCAACCACGCAGGTGCAATGGGACGACCTGTTCGCCGCTAACGCACGCGCGCCGTTCTTCCTCTCGCAGGCCGCCGCCCCAGCGCTACGTGCCGCACGCGGCGCCATCGTCAACATCGTGGACATCTACGCCGAGCGCCCGCTCGCCGGGCACACCGTCTACGTGATGGCAAAGGCCGCGCTGGCCATGCTGACCCAGTCGCTGGCGAAGGAACTCGCCCCGGACGTCCGCGTCAACGCCGTAGCACCCGGCGCCATCCTGTGGCCCGAATCGGGCAAGCCGGAAGAAGCCGCCGAGGCGCTGATCGCGAAGACGCCGCTCGCGCGCAAGGGCGAACCCGACGATGTCGCCGAAGCCGTGCGCTGGCTGATGCTCGACGCGCGCTACACGACCGGGCAAGTCGTTCGCGTCGATGGCGGCAGGGCGTTGAATATCTGAGAGCGCCCGATCGATGCAGACGCCACGCAAGCGTCCTGTAGGAGCGCGCCCGCGCGCGACCTAAAAAAAGCCCCGGATTCTCATCCGGGGCCTTCATCTCACTTCTTCTGTCGGAACGCCGTTTCCAGCAACGCCCGGTCGAAGCCTTCGCCCGGGTCGCCGTACTCGGCGTAGCGATAGAGGGCCGCGGCGTAGACGCCATGCATCGCGTTCTGGAAAAGGCTGAGCGCGACGAGGGCGATGATGCCCACGGCGCCCACGCCGACCATCAACGCGACGGAACCTGTGGAGACGGCACCGACGAAGAGCATGATGCTGACCAGCATGACGCAGAGCGTGATGAGGCCACCGGCAAGGCCGATCCCGGCATTGCCGATGATGTTCTCGCCCCAGGTGCGCTTCACAAGGGATGCGCTGTCCTTCACCGCGTCGACCGGGCCGACGTTCTGCGCGGCAAGCACCGGCACGACGAGGAAGGTCGCGACCGTCCAGCCCACGCCCAGCAGGCCGGCGACGATGCGGCCGACGAAGCCGGCGCGTTCCTGGATCGCGCGCAGCACCATGCCGACCGTGGCGGAGATCAGCGCGTAGCCGACGATGGCCGGCAGCTTCGACCACGCGGCGCGAAGGCCGTCGTTCAAGGTCGGGTTGCCGCCGTCGAGGCGGATGAAGGCGGCCGAGGCCAGCGCGGTATTGAAGAAGATCACCACGCCGTACTGCAGGAAGTAGAAAGCGAAGGAGACGGCGAGGAACATCGGCGAGACATGCCGGCCGCCGTCTTCCAGGCCGGTGCGATGGCCGTGGTACAGCGAAATCACCGGCCACGCGAACGAGGCGATGACGACCAGCGATGCCAGCCCCGCGAACAGCGGGAACAGCAGCATCTCCTTGTCCTGGCGGAGGACGTTGGCGCTTGCCTTCATCAGCGCCCAACTGCGTTGGAACTTACCCATTTCCCTGAGCCCCCATGGTTGGTGGCGATCTTTTAGCACCCCACCGTCCTCGCCGCCATAGGCCGGACCGGCTGTACCCCGCCCGTGTAGGAGCGCGCCTGCGCGCGATGGGGGCGGCCAGGAGCGTACCGGGTTCAGAGTACCGAGTAAGAGCGAGGGCCGGCGTTTCCCCGGTACTCTTGACCCGGTACTCCTTACGCTTTCTCCCGGCCCCCATCGCGCGCAGGCGCGCTCCTACAGGTGGGCTTCGACCAGGGGTTCGCTGGCGGCGGGGAACGCGGCCCAGAGCTCGGCCATGGTTTTGCCGGATACCGGATGCTTCAGGCCAGGGGCGATGTCGGCCATCGGCTTCAGCACGAAGGCATGGCGTAGTTCGCCGCGCGGCAGCTCCAGGTGCCCGGCGCCGCTGAGGACCAGGTCGTCGTACATGACGATGTCGACGTCGAGCGTCCGGCTGGCATAGCGGTCGCCGCCACGGACCCGGCCGTGGCGATCCTCGAGGGCGTGCAGCCAGTCGTTGAGGGCCGGGGGATCAAGATCGGAATCCAGCGCCACGGCAAGATTGAAGAAATCGGGACCGTCGAAACCCACCGCCGCGCTGCGGTAGACCGGCGAGACATCCAGCGCGCCAAAGCGGGCGCGCAACTCGGCCACCGCCGCCGCAAGCCAGCGCGGTGCATCGAGGTTCGAGCCCAGGCTGAGGTACGCACGCCCCATCACGGCGCTCCCGACGGCGCGACCGGCTGCAGGCCGCGCAAGCCGTCGCGCACGTCGCCACCGGACGGCTGCTGGAATGGACGCAGGCCGAACTCGGGCAGGATGGCGATGAGGTGGTCGAAGATGTCCGCCTGGATCCGTTCGTAGTCCAGCCAGACCACGGTATTGGTAAAGCAGTAGACCTCGAGCGGAATGCCCAATGCACCTGGATCGCGCATGCGCACCATCCGGGTCATCTTCTCGTGCACGTCCGGATGGGCCTTAAGGTAGGCGTCGGCATAGGCACGGAATGCACCGATGTTGGTCTGGCGCCGGCGGTTCACCGGCAGCTTGCCCGGCTCGCCCAGCGCTTCGTTCCAGCGGCGGATGTCGTCGCGCTTGCGCTCCAGGTAGGCGGACAACAGGTGCACCTTGCCGAAGCGCTCGATCTCTTCGTCGTCGAGGAAGCGCACGCCGGATGCGTCGACATAGAGCTCGCGCTTGATCCGGCGGCCGCCCGAGTCGGACATGCCGCGCCAGTTCTGGAACGATTCGGAAATGAGTCGCCAGGTCGGTACCGTCACGATGGTGCGGTCGAAGTTGCGCACCTTCACGGTGTGCAGGGTGATGTCGATGACATCGCCGTCGACGCCGGCCGAGGTCATCGTGATCCAGTCGCCCACGCGCAGCATGTCGTTGGTGCTGAGCTGGATGCCGGCGACGAAGCCTAGGATGGTGTCCTTGAACACCAGCAGCAACACGGCGGACATGGCGCCGATGCCCGAGAGCAACAGCGCAACGTTCTGGTGGGTGAGCCGGGTGATCACGACGACCACCGCGACGATCCACAGGACCAGCTGCAACAGCTGCACCACGCCCTTGATCGAACGCTTGCCGGCGGGTGTCGCGCTGTACAGCGATTCGAAGGCGATCAGCGCCCGGCCGATCGCCGCGATCACGCAGACGATCATCCAGCACACGGCAACGTCGCGAATGAAGCCGGCCACGCTGTCCTCGTCCTTGATGTCGAGGAACAGCGCGATGCCGTAGTACACGACGATCGCCGGCAGCATGCGGGCCAGCCAGCGGAAGGCACCGAACTCGTACAACGCGTCGTCCCAGCGCCATGCCGTATGTCGCGTGGCGACGCGGACGACACGATGGAGGAAGACGCGGCCGAGCAGGCCGATGAGCCAGGCGACGATGAAGAGGCCGACGATGGCGCCGATGCGCTTCATCTCGATCCAGTGGAACATGTCATCCATGCAGGTGGCGGCTCCGTCGAACGTCAGGCGGGCCGCGTGCCGCGCTCGATGCGCACGCCGACCGCACGGGCGCCGCGCACGGCACCGGGCTTGGACAGCTTCAGCCGGACCCAGGACACGCCGAATTCTTCCATGACGATCCCTGCGCAGCGCTCGGCCAGCGTCTCGACGAGGCCGAAGCTGGATGCTTCGACGTACGCCTGCAGCCGCTTCGAGATCGACTTGTAGTTCAGGGTGTCGTCGATGTCGTCCGTCGCCGCGGGGCGACGGTTGTCGAACGCCATTTCCAGGTCGAACGCCAGGGTCTGCCGGATGCGGCGCTCCCAGTCGTAGATGCCGATGACCGCGTCGATGCGCAGGTCCTCGATGAAGACGATATCCATGGACGAGAGGATGCCTAGAGGGGGTAACAGGGTAACGGTTGGGAGATGGGAATGGGGAAATGGGGGCGCGTCGGACGGACGCCCCGCTTCCCACCTCCCGCCTCCCTGCGGCGGTCACGCCGCAGGCGGCAACGTCTCAAGGCTCCAGCGCGGAAACACCTCAATGGTGTCGTCCTGCTGCTGCCCGGCCGCGAGGCGGATCGCGCCGGCAAGGGCGATCATCGCGCCGTTGTCGGTGCAGAACTGCAGCCGCGGGAAATACACCCGGAACCCATCCTTCTCGCCCGCCACGGCCAACTGCTCGCGCAGGCGCTTGTTGGCGCCCACGCCTCCGGCGATGACCAGCCGTTTCGCGCCGGTGGCCTCGAGGGCGCGCCGGCATTTGATCGCCAGCGTGTCGACGATGGCCTCCTCGAAGCCACGGGCGATGTCGGCGCGGGTCTGCTCCGATTGATCGGAAGCCTTCCAGGCCAGCAGCACCTGGGTCTTCAGGCCGGAGAAGCTGAAATCCAGCCCCGGCCGGTCGACCATGGGCCGCGAGAAGCGGAACTTGCCCGGCTCGCCCTGCTCGGCCAGCTTCGCCAGCGCCGGGCCGCCCGGGTAGGGCAGGCCCATCAGCTTGGCCGTCTTGTCGAAGGCTTCGCCGGCCGCGTCGTCCAGGGTGTCGCCCAGGATCCGGTATTCGCCGATCGCCTTCACTTCCACCAGCATGGAGTGGCCACCCGACACGAGCAGGGCCACGAACGGCGGCTCCGGCGGGTCATCCTCCAGCAGCGGCGCCAGCAGGTGTCCTTCCATATGGTGTACGCCGATGGCGGGGACGCCGAGCGCCCAGGCCATCGCCCGGGCGGCCGAGGCGCCGACCAGCAGGGCGCCGACCAGACCGGGGCCGGCCGTATAGGCGACGCCGCCGAGGTCCGCCGGGGTCAGGCCGGCGTCCTTCAGGGCCTGCCGGACCAGCGGCAGCAGCTTGCGCACGTGGTCCCGGCTGGCCAGTTCGGGCACCACGCCACCGTATTCGGCATGCAGGGCGATCTGGCTGAAAAGCGCATGGGAAAGCAGGCCGCGACCCGGTTTTTCCGGGTCCCAGCGCAGCAGGGCGACCCCTGTTTCATCGCAGGAGGTCTCGACACCCAACACGGGCTTTGAAATTTGCTTTTCGATCACGTTATAATCCGCGGCTCACCCGGTTTCTCGGGTCAGTTTAATCAAGTGGAGTTTCCATGCCGAGCGTTAAAGTCCGCGAGAACGAGCCGTTTGAGCTTGCCCTCCGCCGCTTCAAGCGTACGTGCGAAAAGGCTGGCGTGCTGGCCGAAACGCGCAAGCGCGAATTTTACGAAAAGCCGACCCAGGAGCGTAAGCGCAAGCGCGCCGCTGCTGTGAAGCGTCACCTGCGCCGTCTGTCCCGCGACACGACGCGTCGGACCCGCATGTACTGATTGCCTCGCCTGGCCCTCGTGGCCGGGTGCTGGACCTGCGGCTGGCGTGTTCGCCCGCCGCCGCAATCAGGCGGAAATCCCGAGCCGGCTCCGCCGAAAGGTGGAGCCGGCTTTTCGTCGTTCCGGAGAACCCTAGCATGACCCTCAAGGCAAAGCTCACCGAAGACATGAAGGCCGCCATGAAGGGCGGTGAAAAGGACCGCCTGGGCGTCATCCGCCTGGTCATGGCCGAGGTCAAGCGCCGCGAAGTGGACGAGCGGATCGAGCTCGACGACACCCAGGTGCTGGCCGTGCTCGAAAAAATGCAGAAGCAGCGCCGCGATTCGATCGAGCAGTTCGAAAAGGCGGGTCGTGACGACCTGGTGGCCGTCGAGCGTTTCGAGATGGGCGTGATCGATGCCTACCTGCCCGCCAAGCTCAGCGAGGCCGAGCTGGACGCGCTGATCGACGCCGCCGTGGCCGAATCCGGCGCCACGACCGCCCGCGACATGGGCAAGGTCGTTGCCCTGGTGAAGGAAAAGGCCGCCGGCCGTGCCGACATGGGCGCCGTGGCAGGCAAGGTCAAAGCCAGGCTGGCCTGACGGCGTTCACGATCGGCGCACATCCTGCACCGCATCCTTCCGCCGTTTTCGGAGGGAATCCCCATGCTTAAGTACGCCATCATCTTTGGTCTCATCGCGCTCGTGACGGGCGCGCTGGGCTTCAGCCGCATCTCGGGCATCGCCGGCACCATCGCCAAGGTGTGCTTCGCGATCTTCCTGATCCTGTTCGTGATCGCCATCCTCGCCGTCATCGGCGTGTTCAAGATGGCTTTCTGACGATCCGTCAAGCTCCTCCCGGAAACGGTTGCGTGGCATGCTAGGCGACTGATGCGCGGCCGTATTCCTGACCATTTCATTGACGAGCTCCTCACTCGCGTCGACATCGTCGACGTGATCGAGCGGCGCGTCCCTTTGAAAAAGGCCGGCCGGGAGTGGACGGCGTGCTGCCCGTTCCACAATGAGCGCTCGCCGTCGTTCTACGTCAGCCCCACCAAGCAGTTCTTCCACTGCTTCGGCTGCGGCGCCCACGGCAGCGCCATCAAGTTCCTGATGGACTACGACCGCCTGGAGTTCCCCGACGCCATCGAGGAACTGGCCCAATCCGCCGGCATGAAGGTGCCGTACGAAGGTGGCCGCGACGACAAGCCGCGGGAAGACCGCAGCGACCTCTACACCCTGCTCGACGAAGCCGCCACGTACTACCAGCGCGAGCTCGGGAACAGCCCCGAAGCGACCGCCTACGTCGATCGGCGCGGGCTGGATGAGGAAACCCTCAAGCGGTTCCGCATCGGCTGGGCGCCTGCCGGCTTCGATGGCGTGCTCAAGACCCTTGGCACCACGGAGCAACGGCGCAAGCTGCTCAACGACGCCGGCATGGTCGCCAGCAACGAACGCGGCAATCGCTACGACCGCTTCCGCGAGCGGGTGATGTTCCCCATCCTCGATCGCCGCGGCCGCGTGATCGCCTTCGGCGGGCGTGTGCTCTCGTCCGACCAGGGCCCGAAGTACCTGAACTCGCCCGAGACCCCGCTGTTCCACAAGGGTCGCGAGCTGTTTGCCCTGTGGCAGGTGAAGCAGGCCAACCAGACGGTCACCCGGATCATGGTGGTCGAGGGCTACATGGACGTCATCGCCCTGCACCAGGCTGGCCTGCCCATCGCGGTCGCCACGCTCGGCACGGCGACGACCCCGGACCACGCCGAAGTACTGTTCCGCGCCGCCCCCGATGTCTATTTCTGCTTCGACGGCGACCGTGCCGGCCGACAGGCGGCCTGGCGCGCCGTGGAATCGATCCTGCCGCGCATGCGCGACGGCCGCCAGGCGCATTTCCTGTTTCTCCCCGACGGCGAGGATCCGGACACGCTGGTGCGCAAGGAAGGCAAGGACGGCTTCGAGAAGCGGATGCGGGAATCCATGCCGCTTTCGGAATACTTCTTCGAAGAAATGGCGCGCGACGTGGATACCACCCGGCTCGACGGGCGTGCCCGTCTTGCCGAGCGTGCCCGCCCGCTGATCGCCAAGCTCCCGGACGGCGCTTTCCGCGACCTGATGGCCGAGGAACTGAAGCGCCGCACCGGTGCCGGCGCCACCTTCGAGCCCGTGGAAGGGACCCGGCCCGCTGCGCCGCCGCGCCAGGGCACGGTGCAGCGCAGCCTGGTCCGCAGCGCGATCACGCTGCTGCTGGCCCAGCCCACCCTGGCCATGGAAGTGGAGCCGCCCTACCCGTTCCTCCGGCTCGACCGGCCCGGCGTGGGCCTGCTGGCTGACCTGATCGACGTGGTTCGCTCACGGCCTGACATCCGCCCCGCCGTGCTGGTCGAATACTTCATGGACCGCCCGGAATACGCCTCGCTGCAGAAGCTGATGCAGGCCGAGGTCGTCGGCGAGGCCGACATGCAGCGCGTGGAATTCTTCGACGCGCTGGCCCAGATGCAGCGCCAGGCCGTGACACAGCGTCGCGAATACCTGATCGCCCGCAGCCGCGAAGGCGTGCTCGACGACACCGAAAAGGCGGAACTGCGCGTGCTGCTGGCCGCCCGCCTTAGCCAGGGCGAGGCCGCCGAATGATGCGCTGCACCGCCGATGTCATGCGATCCGTGGGATCATCCGCCCTTGGTACTTCGAAGGAACCGGTCGTGGCCGGACGCGCCCCTCGCTGATGGAACTGCTTAATAGCCTGGTCGACGTTTTTGGGCAGAACGGCTACATCGCCGTTTTCCTTGCCCTGATGCTCTGCGGGGCGGGTATTCCCCTGCCCGAAGACATCACGCTGGTCGCCGGCGGCATCATCACCGGCCTCGGCTACGGCGACGTCCACACCATGGTCGGGGTCGGCATGGCGGGCGTGCTCGTCGGCGACTCGACGATGTTCCTGCTGGGCCGCCACTTCGGTGGCCGGATCATGCGCTGGCGCCTGGTCGCCCGCCTGCTCACGCCCGAGCGTTACGCGAAGGTGCAGGAGAAGTTCGAACGTTACGGCAATCGCCTCATGTTCGTTGCCCGCTTCCTCCCGGGCATGCGCACCGCCGTGTTCATCACCGCCGGCGCCACCCATCGCGTGGGCTTCCTCCGCTTCCTGCTGCTCGACGGCATGGCCGCCGCGATCAGCGTGCCGATCTGGGTCTACCTGGGCTACCTCGGCGCACACAACCACGAGTGGCTGGCCATGTGGATCCGCCGCGGCCAGGCCGGCATCTGGTTCGCCGTCGCCACCGTCGTGATCGGCGTCGGCATCATCTGGTGGCGCCGGAAGAAAGCCGAGCGCTGCCAGCAAGCCGCGGCGCCCAAGGCGCTGGGCTCTCGCCTGCACAAGCGCGACGAGCGCGGCTGACCACCCGGCGCCCTTGCCGCGAGCGGGCTGGAGTCACTGCCCCGACCCGATGGCCGAATGGCGAGCGCACATGGGCTGCTGAGGCCTTACCCGACGCCGCCCAGCTCCGACACCAGCCACTCGCGGAACACCGCAGTCTCTTCGCGAGAGGCCGCGTCGCGGGACACCGCCAGGTAATAGGTGTGGTGCAGCGGCACGTCGATATGGAAAGGCTCGGCCAGGCGGCCTGCCGCCAGGTCGTAGGCAACCAGGAGATCCTGGGCCAGCGCAACGCCCTGCCCTTCGATAGCCGCCTGCAACATCATCGTGCCATCGCCGAAGCCCATTTCGCGACTGACGGCGCCGGGCTCGATGCCGGCGCGCTCGAACCATTGGTCCCAGCTGGCTGATGCCGCCGCGCGGCGGCCCGGCCGTTCGTGCAACAGCATCTGTCCGGGAAGGTCGGCTGGTGAGCCGACCTGTTCCGCCAGGAGAGGCGAACACACCGGCTTGTACCCCGTGACGACGAGGATCGACTGGTCGGCGCCTTCACTGATCCGGTCGTCGATCGCGAGGTCCCAGCCACCCTCCTCGCCGCCGTCGGTGACCACCTCAACGGCGATATCCGGGTGCCGCCCGAAGAAGCGGAACAGCCTCGGCACCAGCCACTTCGTACCAAACGTGGCCGGAACGGCGACCCGCAACGAGGCATGCCGCTGCCCCATGATCTGGTCGGTGGCATGCTGCAGCGCACGAAAAGCGTCGCGAATGCGTGGGAAATAGTTTTCGCCAGCGCTGGTCAGCGACAGCTTGTTGTTGCTTCGCACAAACAGCGGCGTACCGAGGTACGACTCGAGCAGTTTGACTTGCGCACTGACCGCAGCGGCCGTCAACGACAACTCCTCACCCGCCTTCGTGAAGCTCAAATGCTGCGCTGCGAGTTCGAACACGCGCACGGCATGGAGAGGGAGCGAGCGCTTCATTGCGAAGTCATCAAGAAAAATTTGGGGGAAGCCCGAAGAAATTCTAGTTTGCCTGCCTTGTCGCGAGACGCCAAGAATCCGGGGCGCTTAAGAACGGACCCTCGATGAACATCCTCACCATCGACACTGGCACGACCAACACCCGGGTGACCGCCTGGCAAGACGGCAAGGTCGTCGGCCAGGCCGCGGCCCAGGTCGGCGTGCGGGACACCGCCATCACCGGCAATACGAAGAAGCTGGAAGACGGCGTCCGCGAGACCATTGCCGAGGCACTCGCCGAAGCCCGGCTGGCCAAGGGCGACATCGGGCGTGTGCTGGCCTCCGGCATGATCACCTCGAACGTCGGCCTCTGCGAGATTCCGCACGTCACCGCCACCGCCGGCATCGACGACCTCGCCCGGGCCATGCGCGAGGCGCGCCTGGACAACGTCTGGCACGAGCCGATCTGGTTCGTCCCGGGCGTGCGCAACGCGGTGGAACACATCGGCCTGCATAACTGCGAGGCGATGGACATGATGCGCGGCGAGGAGACCGAAGCCTTCGCCCTCGTCGAGCGACTGAACCTGCACGAGCCGACCGTGATCGTGCTGCCGGGTTCGCACTCCAAGTTCGTCAGCATCGATGCGCAGCAGCGGATCGAAGGCTGCGTGACCACGCTGGCCGGCGAACTGCTCCATGTGATTTCGCACGACACCATCCTCGCCGGATCGCTCAAGGACGGCTTCGCCAAACGCATCGACCCCGAGATGCTGCTGGCCGGCGCCGCCTCGTCGCGGCGGATCGGCCTGGGCCGTGCCTGCTTCAGCGTGCGCATCCTCGACCAGTTCGCCGTCTACGACGCCAACGCCCGCGCCAACTTCCTGCTTGGCGCGGTGCTCGGTTCGGACCTGCTCACGCTCAAGAATTCCAGCGCGATCCGGATGAGCCCGGGCACGCGCTTCGTCATCAGCGGCAAGCCGATCCTGCGCGAAGCGATCGCGCGGCTGGTCGAAGGCGACGATTTCTTCTCCGGCACCGTGACGGTGCTGGGCGACGACGAGCAAAGCGACCTGGCAGGGCACGGCGCGATCGCCATTGCCCGCCGCCGCGGGCTGCTTGGCTAACCACGAAACACCCGAGGAGGGAACGCATGAAGATGAAGATCGCCCTGGGCTTCAAAGCCCTTGCGCTGGCCCTGGCCTTCACGGCCAGCCCGGCGTTCGCCGCCGACGAACCGGTGAAGATCGGCTTCGTGGTGAAGCAGCCCGAGGAGCCCTGGTTCCAGGACGAATGGAAGTACGCCGAGCAGGCCGCGAAGGAAAAGGGCTTCACCCTCGTCAAGATCGGTGCGCCGGACGGCGGCCAGGTGCTCACCGCCATCGATAACCTGAAGTCGCAGCACGCCCAGGGTTTCGTCATCTGCACGCCGGACGTCAAGCTCGGTCCGTCGATCGTCGCCAAGGCGAAGATGAACCACCTCAAGCTGATGACGGTGGACGACCGCCTCGTCGATGGCTCGGGCAAGCCGATCGAAGCCGTGCCGCACATGGGCATCTCGGCGAGCAAGATCGGCGAGCAGGTCGGCCAGGCCATCGCCGACGAGATGAAGAAGCGTGGCTGGAAGCCGGAAGAAACCGGTGCCCTGCGCATCTCCTACGACCAGTTGCCGACCGCGAAGGACCGCACCGACGGTGCCATCACCGCACTCACCGCGGCTGGCTTCCCCAAGGCCAACGTGATCAACGCGCCGGAAGCGAAGACCGACACCGAGAACGCGTTCAACGCGGCCAACATCGCGATCACGCAGAACCCGAAGTTCAAGCACTGGATCGCGTTCGGCCTGAACGACGAGGCCGTGCTCGGCGCCGTCCGTGCCGCCGAAGGCCGCGGTTTCCGTGCGGACAACATGATCGGCGTGGGTATCGGCGGCAGCAAGTCGGCGCTCAACGAGTTCGCCAAGGCCGAGGCCACCGGCTTCTTCGGCAGCGTGCTGATCAGCCCGAAGCGCCATGGCTACGAGACCTCGGTCGACATGTACGAGTGGATCAAGAACGACAAGGCCCCGCCGCCGCTCACCCTCACCACCGGCCGCCTGATCACCAAGGCGAACGCTGCTGAAGTACGCAAGGAAATGGGCCTCTGATGAGCAGCACGACGAACGCGCCACGCCTGGAATTCCGGCATATCGGGAAAACCTTCCCGGGCGTGCGCGCGCTCGGCGACGTGGGCTTCAGCGTGCGCGCCGGTAGCGTGCACGGCCTGCTCGGCGAGAATGGCGCAGGCAAGTCCACGATGATGAAGATCCTCGGCGGGGAATACATCCCCGACGAGGGCGAAGTCGCGATCGACGGCCAGGCGATGCAGTTTCGCAAGGCCGCCGACGCGATCGACGCCGGCGTCGCGGTGATCCACCAGGAATTGCAGTACGTCCCCGAACTGTCGGTGATGGAAAACCTGCTGCTTGGCCGCCTGCCGACGCGGTTCGGCCTGGTCGATCGCCGGCAGGCGCTGAAGTGGACGCGCGAGAAGCTCGATGCGCTCGGCGTCGACCTGGATCCACGCGCAAGGCTCAAGTCATTGTCGATCGGCCAGCGCCAGATGGTGGAGATCGTCAAGGCGATCCTGCGCGACGCGAAGATCCTCGCGCTCGACGAACCGACCAGCTCGCTGTCGCACCGCGAAACCGAGGTCCTGTTCCGCCTGGTCAACGACCTGCGGGCGCAGGGCAAGGCGATGATCTACATCTCGCATCGCCTCGATGAAATCTTCGAGCTATGCGACGCCGCCACGATCTTCCGCGACGGCCGCAAGGTCGCCGACTTCGACACGCTCGAAGGCGTCACCCGCGACACGCTCGTGCAGAAGATGGTCGGCCGCGATATCGGCGACGTGTTCGGCTACAAGCCGCGCGAGCTAGGCGCCGTGCGCCTTGCGGTAAAAGAGGTCAGTGGTCGCGCCGTGCAGAAGCCGGTCAGCTTCGACGTGCGTGCCGGCGAGATCGTGGGCTTCTTCGGCCTGGTCGGCGCGGGCCGCTCCGAGATCATGCGCGTGGTCTATGGCGCGGACCGCCGGCTGGGCGGCAGCGTCACCGTCGACGGCACGCCGGTGAAGGGCTCGCACATTCGCGATGCGATCCGCCAGGGCCTGGTGTTCTGCCCGGAAGATCGCAAGGAAGAAGGCATCATCGGCGTGCGCTCGGTGTCCGAGAACATCAACATCAGCGCGCGACGCAACCACCTTACCGCGGGCCTGTTCGTCAACGATCGCAACGAGGCGCGCACCGCCGACGCCTTCATCGAACGCCTGCGCATCCGCACCCCGCACCGCCGGCAGGAGATCCGCCTGCTTTCCGGCGGCAACCAGCAGAAAGCCGTGCTCTCGCGCTGGCTGGCCGAGAAGAACCTGCGCGTGCTGATCGTGGACGAACCCACGCGCGGCATCGACGTGGGTGCCAAGAACGAAATCTATAACGTGCTGTACGAACTGGCAGGCCGCGGCGTCGCCGTGGTCATGATCTCCAGCGAGCTACCGGAAGTGCTCGGCGTCGCCGACCGCGTCATCACCATGTGCCGCGGCAGCATCACCGCCCAGTTCGCCCGGGGCGAAGCGAACGAGCAGAACGTCCTCGCCGCCGCACTTCCCGAAGGCCCCAGCGCCACCGACCAGGAACACGCAACGCCATGACCGAGACCAACGCCGCCGCCATCGGCGCCACCAAGGACACCCAGGCCGACCGCCGCCGCGCGCTGTTCTGGCACCTGGTGGACGACTACAGCCTGATCTTCATCTTCGTCGCCCTGTTCGCCATCCTGAGCGTCACGGTGCAGTACTTCTTCAGCTGGGACAACGTCGTCGGCCTGGCCCTGTCGGTCTCGCAGATCGGCATGGTCGCCTGCACGATGATGTTCTGCCTGGCCTCGCGCGATTTCGACCTGTCGGTCGGTTCGGTGGTGGCCTTCGCCGGCGTGCTCTGCGCGATCGTGGCGAATGCCACGGGCAGCGTACTGCTCGGCATCGGCGCCAGCATCGTGGCCGGCGCGGTGATCGGCGCGATCAATGGCGCGGTCATCGCCAAGCTGAAGATCAATGCCCTGATCACCACCCTGGCCACCATGGAAATCGTCCGTGGCCTGGCCTTCATCACCTCGCAGGGCCAGGCTGTCGGCGTCACCAGCGAAGCCTTCTTCACCCTCGGCGCGCTGGAACTGTTCGGCCTGCCGGTGCCGGTGTGGATCACCCTGGCCTGCTTCGTGGTCTTCGGCGTGCTGCTGAACAAGACGATCTATGGCCGTAACACCCTTGCCATCGGTGGCAACCCCGACGCCGCGCGGCTGGCCGGCGTGGCCGTGGACCGCGTGCGCATCGCCATCTTCCTGATCCAGGGCGTGGTCGCGGCGCTGGCCGGCATCATCCTGGCCAGCCGCATGACCAGCGGCCAGCCCAATGCGGGCGAGGGCTTCGAGCTGAACGTGATCTCGGCCTGCGTGCTGGGCGGCGTGTCGCTGATGGGCGGCCGGGCCAGCATCAGCGGGGTGCTCGTTGGCGTCCTCATCATGGGCACTGTGCAAAATGCCATGAGCCTCATGAATATCGATGCCTTCTACCAATACCTCGTCCGTGGCGCGATCCTGCTGATCGCCGTGCTCGTGGACCAGCTCAAGAACCGCAGGCAGTCCCGTTGATGACCGATACCTTCAAACCCCTTTCCGAACACCGCCTGGCCCACGCCGAGGGCGTGATCTGGGACGACCTGGCCGGCGTGGTCCGCTGGACCGACATCGCCACCTCGCGACTGTTCGCGTACGACCCGGCCACCGGCCACGTCAGCGAGGAAAAGCTGCCCGCACGGGTCTGCTGCTTCGCGCTCACCCACGAGAAGGGCGTGCTGCTGCTGGCGATGGAAAAACAGCTGGCGCGCTACGACAGCCGCGACGGCGCGCTACAGGTGCTCGAGGACATCGAGCCCGAGCTGCTGGGCACGCGCGCCAACGATGGCCGTTGCGACCGCGCGGGCAACCTCGTGTTCGGCACGCTGAACGAACGCGGGCCGGAGAAGATCGGGTCGTTCTGGCGCTATACCCGCGAAGGGCAGCTGCATCGCCTGGCGCTGCCCAAGGCTGCGATCACCAACAGCATCTGCTTCAGCCCGGATGGCGAAACGATGTACTTCACCGATTCGCCCACGGCACAGATCATGGCCTGCGACTACGACGCGGCGACGGGCGACGTCGATCGCATCCGCGTGTTCGCCGAGTTGCGCAAGGGTTTCGAACCGGACGGCTCGACCATCGACGCCGATGGCTTCCTGTGGAATGCCGAATGGGGTGCGTCGCGCGTGGTGCGCTACGCACCGGACGGCCGCATCGATGCGACCATCGACCTGCCGGCACGCCAGCCCAGCTGCGTCAGCTTCGCCGGCCCGGCACTGGATCGCATGGTGATCACCAGCGCGAACCAGAACATCGACGAGGCAGGCCTGCAGGCCGAGCCGCAGAACGGCGCAATCTTCATCGGCACCCCGCCGCGCGGCCATGGCCTGCCCGAAGCCCGCTATGGCGGCGGGGCCGCTGCATGAGCGCGGTGTTGAAGGCGGACCCACGGACCACGCCCCTGCCCCGCCTCGCCGGCAAGGTCGCCATCGTCACCGGCGCCACGCAGGGCATCGGCGCCGCGACGGCGAAACTGTTTGCCGCGCACGGCGCCTCGGTCGTGCTCAACGTGCTCGAAGACAACGCCCAGGCACGCCAGACCCTGGCGGAGCTGGACACCGCGGACGCGATGCTGTTCCAGGCCGACGTGACCGACCCGGCCGCCATCCAGCGCATGGTCGACGCCGCGACGGAACGCTTTGGCGCGCCGGACGTGCTGGTGAATAACGCGGGCATCAACGTGTTCAACGATCCCCTCGCGCTCAGCGACGAGGAATGGGTGCGTTGCTTCGACGTCGACCTGAAGGGCGCGTGGAACTGCGCGAAGGCCGTCCTGCCGGGCATGCTCGGCCTCGGCCGCGGCAGCATCATCAACATCGCCTCCGTGCACGGCCACAAGATCATCCCGCATTGCTTCCCCTACCCCGTCGCCAAGCACGGCCTGGTCGGCCTGACCAAGGCGCTGGGGATCGAATACGCGGCACGCAACATCCGGGTGAACTCGATCTCGCCGGGGCTGGTGCTCACTGCGATCGCCGAGGCCGGCTTCGCCGCGGCCGCCGACCCGGTGGCGGAAAAGCGCAAGCAGACCGAGATCCTGCCCAACAAACGTATCGGCGAACCGGAGGAGATCGCCTACACGGCGCTGTTCCTCGCCTCCGACGAAGCCCGTTACATCAACGCCGCCGACATCCGCATCGATGGCGGCCGTTCACAGCTTTACCACGAGTAATCCCATGGCCTGGCCTACCGCGCTACCGCTCATCGCCATCCTCCGCGGCATCACGCCGGACGAGGTGGTCGCCCACGTCGACGCGCTGATCGACGCCGGTTTCGACGCCATCGAGGTGCCGCTGAACTCGCCCGACTGGCAGCGCAGCATCCCGCTCGCCGTGCAGGCCGCGGGCGAACGCGCCCTGGTCGGTGCCGGCACGGTGCTGACGCCGGCCGACGTCGACCGCGTCGCCGACCTCGGCGGGCACCTGCTGGTCACCCCGAATACCGATCCCCTGGTGATCCGCCAGGGCCGCGCACGCGGCATGTACACCTCGATCGGCTTCACCACGCCCAGCGAAGCGTTCGCCGCGTTGCAGGCCGGCGCGCAATCGCTGAAGCTGTTCCCGGCGAGCCTCTATGGCCCGTCCTACGTCAAGGCGATCCGCGCGGTGTTGCCGCCCGACCTTCCGCTACTGGCGGTGGGCGGCGTGACCCCCGACAATCTGGGCCAGTTCCTCGATGCCGGCTGCATCGGTGCCGGCCTCGGCGGCGACCTGTACAAGCCGGGCCAGCCCGTGTCGCGCACCCGCGAGCGCGCCGAGGCCTTCGTCAAAGCCTACCGATCGGTCTAAGCATGAAAGTCACCAAGATCACTACCTACCGCGTACCGCCCCGCTGGATGTTCCTGAAAATGGAAACGGACGAGGGGGTCGTCGGCTGGGGTGAGCCTGTCGTCGAAGGCCGCGCGCGCACGGTGGAAGCTGCCGTGCAGGAGCTGTCCGAGTTCGTCATCGGGCAGGATCCCTCGCGCATCAACGACCTCTGGCAGGCGATGTATCGCGGTGGCTTCTATCGCGGCGGCGCGGTGTTCATGAGCGCCATCGCCGGAATCGACCAGGCCCTGTGGGACATCAAGGGCAAGGTGCTCAATGCCCCGGTGTATGAATTGCTCGGTGGGCGCGTGCGCGATCGCATGAAGACCTATTGCTGGGTCGGCGGCGATCGTCCCGCCGACATCATCGCGCAGATGAAGGAGCGCCTCGCCCACGGCTTCGACACCTTCAAGATGAATGGCTGCGAGGAGATGGGCATCATCGCGTCCAGCAAGCAGGTCGACGCCGCCGTGGCCAAGGTCGCGGAGATCCGCGAGGCCTTCGGCAACACCATCGAATTCGGCCTGGATTTCCACGGCCGCGTGTCGGCGCCGATGGCCAAGGTACTGGTGAAGGAGCTGGAACCGTTCCGCCCGCTGTTCATCGAAGAACCGGTGCTCGCCGAGCAGGCCGAGTATTACCCGCGCATCGCCGAGCAGACGTCGATCCCGATCGCCGCCGGCGAGCGCATGTATTCGCGCTACGAGTTCAAGCACGTACTGGAACGCGGCGGCATCTCGATCCTGCAGCCGGACCTGTCGCATGCCGGCGGCATCACCGAGTGCGTGAAGATCGCCGCCATGGCCGAAGCCTACGACGTGGCCCTCGCACCGCACTGCCCGCTGGGCCCGATCGCGCTGGCCGCGTGCCTGCACGTCGACTTCGTCAGCTGGAATGCCACGCTGCAGGAACAGAGCATGGGCATCCACTACAACAAGGGCGGCGAAGTCCTCGACTACGTGCGCAACAAGGATGCGCTGAAGCTCGACGACGGTGGCTACGCGCAGCCGTTCACCGGGCCGGGCCTGGGCATCGACGTCGACGAAGCGATGGTGATCGCGCGCAGCCGCGAAGTGCAGGACTGGCGCAACCCCCTCTGGCGCCACCCCGACGGCTCCGTCGCCGAATGGTAGGAGCGCGCCTGCGCGCGACATCTTTTGGCGAAAGCGGGACAGGGCCTGTTGTGTTTTTTGCGAATCCAACAGGCCTTGATATGTTTGCGTGAATCCGAAATCAGGCCCTGATGCATTATCGCGACATGCTGTCGCGCACAGGTGCGCTCCTACAAAAAAAACGGTGGTATCCGGGATTCAGCCGGCAATTACACGGGTTTCGCCCGGCGCCAGCCCATCAAGCCGGTAATCACCCACCGCCTCGCGAATCAGCCGCAACGTCGGCAGCCCCACCGCCGCCGTCATCCGCCGCACCTGGCGGTTGCGCCCTTCGCGCAGCGTGATGCGCAACCACGCATCCGGGACCGTCTTGCGGAAACGCACGGGCGGGTCGCGCGGCCATAGCCACTCGGGCGCGTCGATCAGCTCGGCACCCGCGGGAAGCGTCGGCCCGTCGTTCAACACCACGCCACGGCGCAATGCCGCCAGCGCTTCCTCGGTCGGGGTGCCCTCGACCATCACCACGTACGTCTTCGGCTGCTTGTGCTTCGGGTCGGCCAGGCGATGCTGCAAGCGGCCGTCGTCGGTCAACAGCAGCAGGCCCTCGCTGTCGTGGTCGAGGCGGCCGGCGGCGTAAACGCCCTTCTGCGTCACGAAGTCGGCCAGCGTGCGCCGGCCGGCTTCGTCGGTGAACTGGCACAGCACCCCGAAGGGTTTGTTCAGTGCAACCAGCACCTTACTTCGCGGCGGGCTTCACGAAGCGCAGGGTCATCCGGTCGGATTCGCCGATGGCCTGGTACTTCGCCTTGTCCTGCGCGCCCAGCTCGTAGGTCGGCGGCAGCGTCCACACGCCCTTCGGATGGTCGTGGTTGTCCTTCGGGTTGGCGTTGACCTCGCTCTGCCCATCCAGCTTGAAGCCGGCATCGGTGGCGAGCTTGACCACGTATCCGGTCGGCAGGTAGCCGCTGTTCACCACCTGGTCGAGGGTCTTGCCCTTGTCCGCGCGGTGGTCTTCGACGCCGAGCACGCCGCCCGGCTTGAGCACCTTGAAGAAGGCCTTGAACATCGTCTCGGCGCTGCCGTCGGCCGCCCAGTTATGCACGTTGCGGAAGGTCAGCACCATGTCGGCGGAGCCATCCGGGCCCAGCGTCGGGGTCTTGTTGTCGAACTCGACGAACTTCGCGTTGCCGTACTGCTGCGGGGCGAACGAGAACTTCTTCTCCAGCGCCGTGCGGCTCTTCGACGCTGGCGGCACCGCGCCGATGTAATGCCCGTGCGCATTGAGGTACGGCGCAAGGATCTCGGTGAACCAGCCACCGGACGGCCAGATCTCGATCACGGTCATGTCCGGGCGGATGCCGAAGAACGCCAGCGTCTCCTTCGGGTGGCGATAGACGTCGCGCGCCTTGTTTTCCGGGGTGCGCCAGCTGCCGGCGACAGCCTGGTCGAGCTGGCCGGCGGCGGCCTGGCTCGCGCTGGCCGGCGGCGTGGCCTGGGCCGGCTGGTCGGCGTCGAACGCCATGGCCGCGGCCGGAAGGGTGAGACCGATGAGACCTGCAAGGAAGAGCTTCTTCATGGCGACGACCAGGCGTGGGGATAGGGCCGGAAGGCTATCACGGCGCCACTGCGACGACGTGTGCCTTGCGATAACACTCACGCGTGCGCCAGCATCATGCGTATCTCCCCCCGGGACGAACCCCCATGCCCCTCCCCCACGTCCGTCCACTCGCGGGCGCCCTGCTCGTTGCCCTGGCGGCCCCTGCCGCGGCGCAACAGGCCGCGCCGCTTGCGCCAGTGGTCGTCACCGCCACCCGTAGCGCGCAGTCGCCCTACGACATCCCCGCGGCGATCGATTCGGTGCAGACCCCGCCGGACGGCACGCTGGACGTGAACCTGTCCGAGCGCCTGCAATCGATCCCCGGCGTGACCGCGCGCGACCGGCAGAACTACGCGCAGGACGCACAGATCTCGATCCGTGGCTTCGGCGCACGCTCCACCTTCGGCATCCGCGGCATCCGCCTCTTTACCGACGGCATCCCGGCGACGATGCCCGACGGCCAGGGCCAGGTCACCCACTTCAACCTCGATTCCGCCGAACGGGTCGAGGTGCTGCGCGGGCCGTTCTCCGCCCTCTACGGCAACGCCTCGGGCGGCGTGATCCAGCTCTTCACGGCGGATGGCACCGAGCCGGCGGAGCTGCGCTTCGGCATCGCCGGTGGCAGCAACGGCGTGTTCCGCAGCTCGGTGAACGCGCGTGGCGTGGAAGGCCCGGTCGACTACAACGTCGACTTCAGCCACTTCCGCACCAGCGGTTACCGCGACCACAGCGCCGCGCGGCGCGAATCGGGCAACGCCAAGCTGGGCTGGAAGATCGACGACGACCGCAAGCTCACCCTCGTGCTCAATGCGGTCGACATCCCCGGCGCGCAGGATTCGCTCGGCCTGACCAAGGCCCAGTTCCACGCGGACCCGCGCCAGGTCGCCACCGTGGCCGATACCTTCAACACCCGCAAATCGGCCGACCAGCAGCAGGCAGGCCTGATCTACGACCAGCGCATCGACGATTCGAACAGCCTGCGCGTGATGACCTATTACGGAAAGCGCACGGTCACCCAGTACCTGTCGATCCCGGTGGCGACGCAGGCCGCCCAGCCGGGTAACTCCGGCGGCGTGGTCGACCTGGGTAACGCCTACGGCGGCGGCGACGCGCGCTGGACGTGGCGCAACGAGCTGCTCGGCCGGCCGTTCGAGCTCGCCGCGGGCATCGCCTACGACAACCAGCACCAGCATCGCCAGGGCTATGAGAACTTCGACGGCAGCGTGCTCGGCGTGCGTGGCGACAAACGCCGCGACGAGATCGACCGCGTGTTCGATTTCGACCAGTACGCCCAGGCGACCTGGCGGGTCGCGGATGCATGGACGCTGATGGGTGGCGTGCGCCACAGCGACGTCCATTTCGATTCCAGCGACCGTTACATCGCGCCCGGCAATCCCGACGATAGCGGTACCCAGCGCTATGCCTCGACCACGCCGGTGTTCGGCGTGTTGTGGCGCGCCGCGTCCTGGGCGCACGTCTACGCGAACTGGGGACGTGGCTTCGAGACGCCGACCTTCTCCGAACTGGGCTATCGCGCGGATGGTGGCGCGGGCCTCGCCTTCGACCTGAAGCCGTCGCGCTCGAAGAACACCGAGCTGGGCATCAAGCTGCGCCCGACGGACGCCATCCAGGCCGGCGTGGCCGTGTTCCGCGCCGACAGCGACAACGAACTGGCCGTGGCCACCAACGTCGGCGGCCGCACCACCTACCAGAACATCGCCAGCTCGCGTCGCCAGGGCGTGGAAGCGTCGTTCGACGACGAATTCGCGCATGACCTGCACCTGGTCGCTGCCTACACCCACCTGCAAGCGAGCTTCCGTTCGCCGTTCCTCACCTGCGTCTCGGCCGGTTGCGGGACACCCAACACGCCGGTGGGCGCCGGTACGCGCATCCCCGGGGTGCCGCGCTCGATGGGCTATGCCGCGTTGAAGTACGGCGGCGAGACCGGCCTGCAGGCGGGCCTCGACATGAACGCGATGGGTTCCACCTCGGCCAACGACCTCGGCACGGCGGTGGCGCCGGGCTATGCGCTGTTCGGCCTGTCGGGCGGCTACATCTTCGACAACGGGCCGTGGCGGGTGAATACCTTCGCCCGGGTCGACAACCTCGCCGACCGGCATGTGATCGGGTCGGTGATCGTCAACGATGGCAATGGACGGTATTTCGAGCCGGCGCCGGGGCGGACGTTGTTGGTTGGGGTGGATGTGCGCTGGCGTTAAACAACATCGGGCGCGGGCACGTTAATCGGTTGTGGCGGCGGCGCCGTGGTTTGTTTTCGCGCGCAGGCGCGCTCCTACAAGGGCGTCGTCACCTTGTTGGGGCGGGGCTGCGCGCGATCGCTTATGCCGAAATCGCCAGGCGCTCCGAGCGATACATCATCGCCGTGGCCCACACGGCGATCGCTGCCGCCGCGAAACCGCCAACAAGGCACAGCCCCAGCTCCTGCCCCGTGATCCCGTCGCCGCGCAGCAGCTGCACGATGCCGAGGTTCTGCCCGAGCAGCGGCACTGCATACATCCACGGCTCCGGCTTGACCGGGATCACCGAGAGCAGGGCACTGGGCAGGATCGGAATCAGCATCAGGATCGACAGATAGGTCTGCGCCTCGCGATAGCTCTTGGCGAACGCCGAGACCAGCGACTGCAGCGCGGCCAGCAACACGATCAGCGGGAGCATCAACAGCACCACCTGGCTGCCGAAGCGCAGGCCGAGGTCGAGCACGATGCCGAGCTTCTCGGTCGGGATGAACCACGGTGCCGTGGAAAACGCGGTGACGCTGAGCAGCAGGCTGATGATCGAGAACGTGCAGATCGCGGCGAGCTTGCCCGCCAGGATCTTCCAGCGCGCCACCGGGTTGACGAACAACGGCTCCAGCGACTGCCGTTCACGCTCGCCCGCGGTGAGGTCGATCGCGAGGTACATGCCGCCCATGAACACGGTGAGCACGAAGAAGTACGGCAGGAACGAGAACATCAGCGCCGAACGCGATTGCGAGGTGGCCTGGTCGCGATCGGCCACCTGCACGGGCCACGCCGTGGTCGGCGACAGGCCGCGGGCGATCAGTCGCATCGCACCTTCGCGGCGCGCATAGTTCTCGACGACGCTGCGAACCCGGGCCACGGTGGTGTTGGCATCGCGCCGCGAGGAATCGTAGACGAGCTCGACCTGGACCGGTTGCCCCTTGTTCCACGAGCTGGCGTAGTCCGGCGCGATGCGGACGACCACGTCGGCGCGCATGTCGTGCACGGCGCGCTCCGGGTCGGCCACGCCGGGCTGGGCATCGATGCCGGCCGAGCGCAAGGCGTTGACGAAGTTCGGCGCGAGGTCGGCACCGATCACCGGCACGTGGATCGGCTGGTCCGCCCGGGCGAGTTCGCGGTTGACCATCACGTTCATCAGCATGATGAACAACACCGGCCCCAGCAACGGCCCGGTGATCAGCGCATTGATCAGGGTGCGCCGGTCGCGCAGGTTCTCGCGCACTTCCTTCCAGTAAACAGCGGTGAACGCATTCATGCGGCGAGCCCCTCGTCGGTACCGATGATCCTGACGAAGGCATCCTCCAGGCTGGCCTCCCCGGTCTGTTCGAGCAATGCCGCGGGCGATTCGTCGGCGACGACGCGACCATGCGCGATCACCACGATGCGGTCACACAGCGCGGCCACCTCCTGCATGATGTGGCTGGAGAACAGCACGCAACGCCCTTCGTCCTTCAGCTGGCGCATGAAGCGGCGCATCGCCCGGGTGGCCATGACATCCAGGCCATTGGTCGGCTCGTCGAGCAGCACGTTGCGCGGATCGTGGACCAGGGCGCGGGCGATCGCCGTCTTCACCCGCTGGCCCTGCGAGAAGCCTTCGGTGCGCCGGTTGGCAATGTCGCGCATCTCCAGCGCATCGACGAGCGCCTCGCGGCGCTGGGCGATCGCTGCCTCGTCCATGCCCTGCAGGCGGCCAAAGTAGGTGATGTTTTCCAGCGCGGTGAGTCGCTTGTAGAGGCCACGGGCGTCCGGTAGCACGCCGAGCCGGCGGCGCACCGAGACCGGGTCCTGTGCGGCGTCGATGCCGTCGACCAGCACCTGGCCGGCGTCGGGCTTCATCAGCGTGTAGAGCATGCGCAGCGTGGTCGTCTTGCCCGCGCCGTTGGGGCCGAGCAGGCCGGTGATTTCGCCGTCGCGTGCCGTGAAGCTCACGCCGCCCACCGCGCGCACCTCGCCGAACGCCTTGTGCAGGTCCTTTACCTCGATCATGGCGTGGCTCCGTTGAATCCGACGAACACGGGTTGCGGGGTGAGTCGTTCCAGGCACGTCGTGTCCAGCGACTTCGCGTCGGCCTTGTCGATGAAGTCGTTCAACAGGCGCGGCATGCAACCGCGTGCCACCACGTTGTGGCCCTGCCCCTTCAAGACCAGGTGGCGTCCGTTGGGCAGGCCCTTCAGTACCTCGTCGCCGTAGCGCGGCGGCGTCACCGGGTCGTACTCGCCCGACATCAGCAGGGCCGGCAGGTCGCTGCGCAGCGGCTGGTGGAAGTCGGCGGGGCGCTTGCCATGCGGCCACACCGAGCACGCGGCGCGGAAGGCTTCGATCATGTTGTCGCCGAGGATCGTGTCCTTGTCCTGCGGGCGTGACGTGAGCAGGTCGGCGTCTTCGGAACAGATCACCGAATACTGCATGCCGCCATCCATGGTGTCGCCGAGGTCGCCCGTCAGCAGCTTGGCCTGGCCGAGCAGCGGGCCGACGTCGCCCCGCGCCGCCGCATCGATCGACAACGGCAGCAGCGCCGCCGTCTCCGGCGAGTAGGCGAACATGCGGACCACGGTGGCCAGTGCGTATTCACTGAGCACCCGCTGGGTCGATGCGTAGTTCTGCGGATCGCGGAAGGTGACCTTGTGCGGGTTCGCACGCAGCGCGTCACGCAGCTGGTAAAGGGTCTGGTAGGGATCGGCGAAGCGCGCGCGGCAGGCTTCGTCGTTGGTGCAACGGGCGAACTGCGCCTTCAGCGCCGCGTCCAGGTTCACCGCGAAATCTTCGCCCAGCACCAGGGCATTGGGTGCGATGCCATCGAGCACGATGCTGCGAACGCCGTCGGGGTGGCGCATCGCGAACTGCTGGGCGACGCGCGTGCCGTACGACACGCCCAGCAGGTCGAACTTCGGCGAGCCGATCGCCTTGCGCACGTCGTCGAGGTCGGCCACGGCATCCGTGGTCGTGTAGAAGCGCACGTCCGCCTGCGCGGAAAGGCCATCGAGGCAGTGCTTCGTTTCCTTGCGCACCGCGTCCATGTCTACGCCACGACTTTCCTCCGCGCCGCCGGGAACGTCGTGGTCGTCGCCGTCGCGGCAGCTGAGCGGATGCGAGCCGCCGGTGCCGCGCTGGTCCAGCAGCAGGACGTTGCGATGGGCCAGCAATGGACCCATCGCCGGCGCGACGCTGGCATAGGTCTCCGTGGCCGCCTGGCCGGGGCCACCGGCGAGGAACACGACGACGTCGGATGCTGGCACCTGTGCGCTGCTGCGTACGATGGCGAGGCGCAGGTCGAGCTTGCGGCCTTCCGGATGCTCGCGGTCTTCCGGCACCTGGAACGGTGCGCACCATGCGGCCGTGGACAGGCCGGTGTGCGGCTGGCCCAGCTCGCACGGATGCAGCTGCAACGAACCCAGCGTCCAGCTGCGTGGCGGCCCGGCCGGCGCCGCCACGGCGGGCGCGGCGCTCGCGGCAGGCGCGGGCACGGTGGCGGCGGCGTTGGCATCGCGGTGGACCACGTGGCGGCCGGCGAAGGCGGCGACGAGGATCGCAACGACGATGGCGAAGCGTGGAGCGCGTTTCATGCCGTCATTCCCCGGGCGTGAAGATGGATTCGATGGATTGGGCGAACAGCCGGGCGATCTTGAACGCCAGCGGCAGGCTCGGATCGTATTTGCCGGTCTCGATCGCATTGACCGTCTGGCGCGACACATCCAGGTGTTCGCCGAGGTCGGCCTGCGACCAGCCGAGCGCCGTGCGCAACTCGCGGACCCGGTTATTCATTGCTGCGGTAGTGCATGCGGACGGCGCACTTGATGATGCCGAACAGGCCCATCAGCACCGGGAAGACCCAGATCGCCACCGTCGCCCCGGTCGGCTCCGGCAGCACCTTCGCGTTGAGCAGGAAGCCGTAGGTGAGGAAACCGAAGCAGCCCAGCGCGCCAGCGATGGCGATGGCTTCGAGGTCGATCCGCCGTTCGAATTCGTCCTGGTCGCGGATGACCCGGACCATCGCGCGGATCACGAAGGCGATGGGGATCACCGGCACGATCGTGACCACGGCACGGGCCAGCGTGCCATCGAGGGTTCTCAGCCAGTACACCGAGCCCAGGATGAGCACGACGTAGGCGAACATCGCAGGGAAGAATTCGCGCAGGTAGCGCTTGTGGACGGCACGCATCGCCATGTCAGTGGGCTCCGATGAAGTCGTTGAGCGCCTTGCCGAAGGCGACGGGCTGGTCGAGCATGACATAGTGCCGCGAGGGCGCCAGCGCGATGACACGGGCGTTCGGCGCATCGGCCAGCAGCGCGGTGTAGTAGGCCACCTTCTGGTCCTGGGTGATCTTCATCGGGCCGGCCTGCGCATCCTTGTCCGAGTAAGCGGTGATCTCCAGGATCGGTGCCGTCGCGGCCTTCAGTTCGGGACGGAAGTCGGCGCCGGCGTCTTCGGCCATGTAGCGCGCCACGGCCTTCTGGTCGCTGCGTGCGTTCAACGGCGCCACCCGCGCGGCGGTGGCCGGATCGAGCGTGCCGATCGCCTGCATGTAAGCCAGCTGCTGCGCCTTGAATTCATCCGGCGTGGCGCTTTCGGTCTTGGCCTTGAGGCTGGCGGCGATCGCGGCGCGCTGTTCGGCCGTCACCCGTTCCATGCCCGGGAAGATCGGCAGGCCATCGACCGCGACCACCGCACCGGTGAGCTCGGGATGGCGTCCGGCGAAGCGCAAGGCCAGCGTGCCGCCCAGGCTGTGGCCGACGATCACCGGCTTGTCGATGTGGTTCTGGCGGATGAAGTCGGCCAGCGAGTCGTCGGCCCGGTCCATCCAGTTACCGTCCGCGGACGGTGCCGGCGTGCCGTCGAACCCGGCCAGGGTGACCGCGTAGACGACGTGGGTTTTCTCCAGGTCGGCGATCGTGTCCTTCCATACCCAGGGGCCGCCGGCGAGACCGGGAATGAGGATGACCGGGCGGCCGGCCGAACCATGCCGCTCGACCTTGAGCGTGCCGGCCTGGACGGGCGCCATGGCGCTCGCGGCGGGGTGGGCGGCCGGCGTGGCGGCATGCAGGGTGGAGGCAACGGCGGCGGCCATCAGCAAGGCGGCGGCGCGGAAGACGATGCGGTACGACATGGCGAACCTCTCTTCGTAGGCGTGGAGCGTGTCAAGCACGCTTGACATCATCCTGCGCCCGTCGCCATCCCCGTGTCAAGCGTCCTTTACACACTTTTTTCGTGAACTGCGTCACCCGGTGCCGGGATCCCGACGCCGCCGGGCGAAAGGCGACGCGCAGCGTCAGCCAGCCCCCTGTGCCCCACCTGTCCGCGGTGACCCGACTGTGGGCCAGCCGGTCGCCCGGTGTCAAGCTCGCTTGACAATATCCTGAGCGGTTTCGGCACCTGTATGTCGAAGCGGCAGCAGAGCGTGAATTTCCCCCCTCGACGCCTGCGTCGTACCCGATCCTTGCAACCGTCGGGAACACGTCACGACGCATTCGCCGTGACAGGAGTCCAGGAGACCCACGCCATGTCCATGTTCCGCAGCCTTTCCTTCACCGTCGCCGCCACCCTCGCCGTCGTCGCTGGCAGCGCACATGCCGCCACGGCCACCACGACGTTCAACGTGCGCGTCACCATCACGGCTGCGTGCGACATCAGCACCACGGCGCCGACCGACGTGAACTTCGGCACCCAGCCGTCGACGGCCACCAACGTGGAGAACCAGGGCGCGCTCAACGTCAATTGCACGCCCAGCGCGCCCTACACCATCGCGCTGGATAACGGCCAGAACGGCACCGACGCGAACACACGGAAGATGAGCAACGGTACGGCGCTGGTGCCCTACCAGCTTTACCGTGCCGCCTCGCGCACCGCCGCCGACGTCTGGGGCAGCACCACCGGCACCGGCGGCAATGTGTTCGCAGGTACGGGCAGCGGCACCGTACAGACGCTGCCCGTGTTCGGCCGCGTGCCCTCGGCCAACTTCCCCGCCGGCTCCTATGCCGACGTGATCACCGCGACGATCACCTACTGACGATGATCCGGCGCGCGCTGCGGATGGCCCTGGCTATCGCGTCCGTCGCGATGGGCATGGCCATGCCGACGGCGTTCGCCAGTGGCCTGCAGGTATCGCCGATCGGCTTGCACATCGCCGCGAAGGAACCGGCACAGGCGCTGTGGCTCACCAACACCGGCAGCGAACCGCTGCATGCCCAGGTCCGCGTGTTCCGCTGGACCCAGGCCGACGGCAGGGACGTGCTCGAAGCGTCGCACGACCTCGTGGTCAGTCCGCCGATCACCGCGATCGCGCCGGGCGATCGCCAGCTGGTGCGCGTGATTCGCCAGGTGCCGGCGCCGACGGATGGCACCGAAGTGGCTTACCGGGTGGTGGTGGACGAGCTGCCCGTCGGCGACGTGGACAAGGGTGGCCTGAAATTCGTCTTGCGCTATTCGGTGCCCGTTTTCCTCGCGCCGGCGGGCGATCCCAGCGTGGACGCCACGCTGGCGAGTAGCGTCGAGGACACCGGCGCCGGTGCATCGCTACGCATTACCAACAGCGGCAAGGGGCATGCCCAGATCGCCGATGTCACCCAGGCTGGGGCAGGCGCGCGCACCGCGCTGTTGCCTGGACTGGTCGGCTATGTCCTGCCGGGCAGCACGATGGCCTGGCACCTGCCGGATGGCGTGAGCCATGCCGGCGCCCTACGCGCGAGGATCAATGGTGAGGCGAGCGAGTCGACCCTGGTCGTGGACGCGGGCAGCCGCTAGCGTCCTCGCCCTCAAGGCCGCCACCTTGCATGCCACGGACCGCGCCAGCGATGCGATACCGCCGCCTACGGCGGATCCCCGGGTGAGCGTCGCGGGCGAAGACCTGTACCTGGAAGTCGTGCTCAACGGCACGACCACCGAACGCCTCGTCCACTTCGTTCGTCGCGGCGAAGCGCTGTGCGCCAGCGCGGCGGACCTGCGCAGCCTCGGCTTCGTGCTTCCGCCCGGCGACGAAATGCGCTGCCTGCCCGACGTCGACTCGCTGCACTACACCTACGACGTCGCCCAGCAGCGGGTCACCATCGACGTGCCTACTGGCCGGCTCGACCTGCCCCGGCAGATGCTCAACCAGCCCGAACGCACGGCGACGAAAGCGACCAGTGCCACCGGCCTGCTGCTCAACTACGACGTCTATGCGTCGCGTGGCGGTGGCGTCGGCAACGTCAGCGCCCTCGCCGAGCTGCGCGCCTTCAGCGAAGACAAGGGCGTGCTGAGCAACACGTCGATCACCCGCCGCTACCAGGACAGCGACGGCAGCTGGCATGGCGATACCGTCCGCCTCGATTCGCAGTGGCGACTCTCCTTCCCCGACTCGTCGGTGGCACTGACGGTGGGCGATACGCTCACCGGCGCCACGTCGTGGTCGCGCGCGACGCGCATCGGCGGGATCGCCGTGGGCACCGACTTCTCGCTGCAGCCCTATCGGGTGACCACGCCGCTGCCGCAGTTCTTCGGCCAGGCCACCGCGCCATCGTCGGTGGAGCTGTATGTCGATGGCATCCGCCAATACAGCGGCAAGGTGCCTGCGGGGCCGTTCCAGCTGACCGCGGTACCGGGGGTGGACCAGGCCGGCCAGGCCCAGGTCGTGCTGACCGACGCACTCGGCCGCACCAGCACGGTGTCGTTCCCGTTCTACGCCGCGCGCCAGCTGTTGCGCGCGGGGCTGGACGACTGGTCGGTGGAACTGGGCACGGTGCGCGAGGCCTACGGCATCGATTCCTTCGCCTACGGCGATGCACCGATCGGCAGCGCGACGTGGCGACGCGGCGTCACCGACAAGCTCACCCTGGAAACCCACGCGGAAGCCGGCGACGGGCGCGGCACGACCGGCCTCGGCGCGGTATGGAATCCGTTCGGCGCCAGCGTGGTCAACGCGTCGTATGCACGCTCGCGCAGTGGCGGCGCGCAGTATGGCGCCGGCTTCTCCTGGAGCGGGCGCATCGTGAACTTCTCGCTGGACACGCTGCGTGCCGATGCCAGCTTCCGCGACGTCGCCTCGAACTATGGCTCCGCGCCGCCGCGCGCGAGCGACCGGGCGCTGGTCGGCTTCAATGTCGGCGAAGGCAGCTACGGGGTGAACTACGTGCGCCTGCGCTACGGCGGCCAGCCCGCGTCGCGTTACATGGGCATGTTCCTCCTACGCAACCTGCGCCGGAGCATCTCGATCAACGCAAGCCTCAACCAGAACCTGGACGAACGCGCCGATCGCAGCTTCTTCGTCGGCATCACCTGGGCCCTGGACGAACGCACCACCTGGACGTCATCCGCGCAGCGCGATCGCAACCAGACCTTCGGCGTCGTGGACGCCAACCATCCGATCGACGGCGACGGCGGCTTCGGCTGGCATGTGCAGGGCCGTGCGGGCGAACAGGGCGGCGGACTCGCCGAGGCGGGTTGGCTGGGCAACGACGGACAGATCACCGTCGGCGCGAGTTCGATCGGGCCATCGGGTTACCAGTACGTGGATGCCAATGGCGCGCTGGTGCTGATGGGCGGCCACGTGTTCACCGCGCGGCGCATCGACGATGCCTTCGCCCTGGTCGACACCGCGGGCACGCCGGATATCCCGGTCATGCTGGAAAACCGGCGTACCGGCGTCACCGACAGTCGCGGCCTGCTGCTGGTCTCGCGCCTGAACGCATGGCAGGACAATCGCCTGGCGATCGACCCGATCGACCTGCCCGCCGACGAACGCGTGCAGCATGTCGAAAGCGTCGTCGCCCCCGCGGACCGGTCGGGCGTGGTCGTGCATTTCCCGGTCACCCGCGTGCGCGCCGCGCTGGCGACGCTGGTCGACGACAACGGCACGCCGTTGCCGGTCGGATCGCGCGTGGACAGTGGCCCGGGCGAACCGGCCGTGGTCGGCTACGACGGCCTGGCCTACATGGACAACCTCAAGGGCAGCACCGAACTGCGGGTGACCCGGCCCGACGGCACGCGTTGCACGGCCACGCTCACCTACCCGGCGCATGCACGCGACCTGCCGCAACTCGGCCCGCTCACCTGCCGGAGCACACCATGAAGTGGCTTGCCCTGCTCCTGCTCGCCTGCACGGCGTTGTTCGCCGCTCCCCGCGCGGAAGCGACGACGATCTGCAGCATCACCAGCGTCACCGGCCTCGCGTTTGGCCCCGTCGACCCCACCTCGACCAACGTGGATGCCAGCGGCACCATCAACTACACCTGCTCGTACTCCGGCGCGCTGGGCATCCTCTTCGGCAGCTACATCACCATGTGCTTCAGCATCGGCGCGGATGACCAGGGCGCCTTCGCGCCACGGACGATCCTCGATCCGCTGGGCGACCGCATGCAGTACGGGCTGTACAAGGACAGCAACCGCACCTCGATCTGGGGCGTGGTCAACAATCCCACCTACGCGCCGTTCGTCGTGCAGGGGCAGATACCGATCCTCAACAACGGCACCGTGTTCGTGGGCAGCCTGCCCTTCTACGGGCGCGTGCCCAGCGGGCAGATCTCGCTGTCGCCCGGCGCGTACACCGGCACGCTGCTCGGTGGCACGGCCTCCAACGCGCTGACCTACAGCTACAACGAGGCGCTGCTCTCGATCGGTACCTACCCGGCGAGCTGCACGGCCGGCGGCACCGTCGCGGCGACCACCGTGGCCGGCCCTTCGATCACCGTCACCGCCTCGGTGGCGCCCAAGTGCACGCTGGCCACGGCCACCGACCTCAACTTCGGCTCGGTCAACGGGCTGCTCCGCACGGCCACGGACCAGACCTCGCTGGTCCGCGCCACCTGCACCAACCGCGCGGCCTACCAGGTCGGCCTGGACAACGGCCAGAACGCCACGGGGACCACGCGACGAATGATCGGCCCCGGGGGGAAATACGTGACCTACGAGCTCTACCGCGACAGCCAGCGGACGCTGCGCTGGGGCACGGCGCTGAATACCGACACGGCGACCGCCAGCGGCAACGGCTCGCAGCAGACGCTCACCGTGTACGGCCGCCTGCCGGCACAGGCGGCGGCAACGGCTGGCGCATACAGCGACGTCGTGACCATCACGATCACCTACTGAGACGTGCTTTCAGGAGCCACGGTGGCAATAGCCATCGTTCGGCAGTACCGTCGGTGCCCACAGGGGACATGGCTGACGAGGATACCCATGGGCGGGGAACTGCATTTTGCGAAGAACTTCCGTGACCAGAGCCAGCAGTTCGGCACCGGCGCGGGGTTCCAGTTCGACTTCTATTGCGAAGATTGCAACGACACCTGGCGCTCGCCGTTCGAGCCCTACCGCAGCGCGCAGGCGGCCGGCTGGCTGCAGCGGCTGAGCGGGGTCGCCAGCAACCTGCTGGGCAACGTGGGCAGCGCGCTGGACGATGCGGCCGATGGCTATGCACGCGCAGGCTGGGGTACGGCACGCGACGAGGCGCTCGGCGACGCGATCGAAAAGGCCAAGCAGCATTTCCATCGCTGCGCGCGTTGCAGCAACTACGTCTGCGACAAGTGCTGGACCATCGAGCAGGGCCTGTGCCATCGCTGCGCACCGAGCGTCGAGGCGGAAGTGGCCGAAGCGCGGCATGCCGGCCTGGTCGAGAAGGCACGCGAGGATGCACGCCTGCAGGGCATGGCCAACGCGGCGAAGGTCGACGTCAAGAGCGAGAAGCAACTCGCCTGCCCATCCTGCGGCACGGCCACCGGCGGCGGCAAGTTCTGTCCCGATTGCGGGACCGCGCTCAACCAGGTGCAGCTGTGCGGCGGGTGCAGGCACGAGATGCCTGCGGGTTCGAAGTTCTGCGCGGAATGCGGCAAGGCCGCCGCCTAGTCAGTCGGTGTCGACATCCCAGCCGCCGCGGCGGGGGCGGCCACCCGGCCTGGGTGCCGCCTTGCGGCGCAGGCGTGCTTCCAGCGTCGCCGCCTGCTCTTCGCGTTCGTCGTGCAGCTTCAGGTAGTTGCGCCAGCGCTGCGGCGACAGTTCGCCCGAGGCAAGCGCGGCCTGGATCGCACAACCAGGCTCCTTGCCGTGGCCGCAGTCGGCGAAGCGACACTGCGTGGCAAGCGCCTCGATGTCGGCGAACAGGTCGAGGTTTTCTTCGCCGGTGAGCTTCAGTTCGCGCATGCCCGGGGTGTCGATCAGGCAGCCGCCGGTCGGCAGGCTGAGCAGCGCACGATGCGTCGTGGTGTGCCGGCCGCGGCTGTCGTGGCCACGCACGGCGCCCGTCGCCATTTTTTCTTCGCCGAGCAGCGTGTTGGTCAGCGTCGACTTGCCCGCGCCCGACGACCCCACCAGCACCGCGCTCATGCCCGGGCCGAGGTAAGGCGCCAGCAACGCGACCGTCGAAGGATCCTTGCCGTTGATCGCATGCACCGCGGCGTCGGCCGGCAGGCGCGCGACCAGGCCAGCGACCGCCGCCTCGACGTCCACGCCGGTATCGGCCTTGCTGAGCAGCACCACGGGGCGTGCCCCCGAGCCTTCGACGAGGGTCAGGTAGCGCTCGATGCGCGAGGGATTGAAGTCGCCATCCAGGCCGGTGAGCACGAGCACGAAATCGATGTTCGCGGCGATGACCTGGCGCTCGTAGCGCTCGCCCGCGGCGGCGCGGGTCAGCGTCGACCGGCGCGGCAACAGCACTTCGATCACCGGATGGGTGGCCCGGTCCAGCAGGACGAAGTCGCCGACGGCGGGACGCTGGGCCGGATCGAGGCCGCGCTTGAGGAACACGCCGGCGGGCTGCGCGTTGAACGCGCCGTTGCCGTCGTGCACCTCGTAGCCCGCGCGATGCTGTGCCACGACGCGCGCGAGGCGGCGTGGATCGTCGGGCAAAGCGTCTTCGCGCCAGCCGATATGGCGCAGGCGCGCCAGGTCCGAGGGGTCGGTCATGCGGGGATTATGCCCGCTCCCGGCCAGAAATCCGCCTCGCCCGGCCATCCGGACGCTGTTAGGATCGGGTGACGACGCCGGGAAAGGGCCTGGCGCCAAGCATCGGAAGTGCCTGACAGTGTCCTCGATCAAGCCCAGCGCGCACCTGGCGGAAGTGCGCTATGAAATCCGCGGCGCCCTCACCCGGCGCGCGCGCGAGATGGAAGCGGCCGGCCGGCCGATCATCAAGCTCAACATCGGCAATCCGGGCCGCTACGGCTTCACCACGCCCGCCCACCTGCGCGGCGCCATCGCGGCGCACCTCGGCGAAAGCGAAGCCTACGGCCACGAACAGGGCCTGGAAGAGGCGCGCGACGCCATCGTCGCCCAGCAGGCCGCCCGCGGCGCGCATGGCGTCGATGCCGAGCATGTCTTCATCGGCAACGGCGTGAGCGAGCTGATCGACATCTCCCTGCGCGCCCTGCTCCAGCCGGGCGACGAAGTGCTGCTGCCCAGCCCGGACTACCCGCTGTGGAGCGCCGCCACCATCCTCAACGATGGCAGCCCGCGCTATTACCGCTGCCTCGCGGAAAACGGCCACCTGCCCGATCCCGACGAGATCGATGCCCTGGTCGGCCCGCGCACGCGGGCGCTGGTGCTGATCAATCCGAACAACCCCACCGGCGCGGTCTATCCGAAGGCGTTGCTGGAACGCATCGTGGAGGTCGCGCGCAAGCACGGCCTGCTGTTGCTTTGCGACGAGATCTACGACGAAATCCTCTACGACGGCACGCCCTTCCAGCCGCTCGCTGCGGTGGCCGGCGACCATCCCTGCGTGAGCTTCGGTGGCCTGTCGAAGGTGCACCGCGCCTGCGGTTACCGCGTGGGCTGGATGAGCCTGTCCGGTGACCGCGCCCGCACCGCCGAGTACCGCGACGCGCTGCAGCTGCTGGCCGCGCTGCGCCTGTGTGCGAACGTCACCGCCCAGTGGGCCGTGCGCCCCGCCCTGCAGGACAAGCCGACCATCGGCGAACTCACCGCCCCGGGCGGGCGCCTGCACGAAGCCCGCCGGATCATCCTCGACAACGTGGCCGCCAGCCCGTACCTCGACGTGGTCGCCCCGGGCGGTGCCATCTACGCGTTCCCGTGGGTGCGTGCCGATGCGATCGCGCACTTCGACGACACCGCGTTTGCGCTGCGCCTGCTCGAGGAAGAAGAAGTGCTCGTCGTGCCGGGCACGAGCTTCAACCTGCATGCGAGCCGGCACCTGCGCCTCACCCTGTTGCCGGAACCGGCGCAACTGGCCGAGGTGTTCACCCGCATGGACCGCGTGCTTGGCCGCATGGCGGCCGAAGACGCGCCGCTCGCCAGCGCGGTCGCCTGATGGCGGCCGCCTCGTTCCTGGCGCTGGGTGATTCGTACACGATCGGCGAAGGTGTTCCCGAACAGGGCCGCTGGCCCGTGCAACTGGTCGCTGCCCTCCACGCGCAAGGCATCCCGGTGCAGCCGCCGCGGATCGTCGCGACCACCGGCTGGACCACCGACGAACTCTCGGCGGCAATGGACGGCGAAACGTTCCAGCCGCCTTACGCGCTGGCCAGCCTGCTGATCGGCGTGAACGACCAGTACCGCGGCCGGCCTGCCGACGGCTACCGCGAACCGTTCCACGCCCTGCTCCAGCGCGCCATCGCGCTCACCGGCGCCGCGCGCAGGGTGCTGGTCGTGTCGATCCCCGACTGGGGCGTCACCGCCTTCGCCGAAGGCCGCGACCGCGCCGCGATCGGCCGCGAGATCGACGCGTACAACGCCATCGCGAAAGACGCCGCCGGGCGCGAAGGCGCGCACTGGATCGACATCACCGGCATCTCCCGCGACACCCCCGGCGATGTCGTCGCCGACGGCCTGCACCCCTCCGCCCACCAGTACACCCGCTGGGTGGAACGGATCCTCCCCCAGGCCAAAGAAGCGCTTCCGCGCTGACCGCAACCAACCTGCAACACCCACGCCACGCCGCCGTTACAGCTCGCCTCGACACTGGCGTCCCGGGACCACCCCGGAATCGCAGTCATGGCCAAGCTCACCTGTCGCAGCGCCTTCATTTCCGACGTGCACCTCGGCACGCCCGACTGCAAGGCAGCCTACCTCCTCGATTTCCTGCGCAGCGTGCAATGCGACACGCTGTACCTGGTCGGCGACATCGTCGACCTCGAAGCCCTCGCGAAGCGCCACTGGTGGCACCCGGACCACAGCGCCGTGATCGCCGAACTGATCGCGATGGCCGCGCGTGGCGTGGATGTCGTTTACATCCCGGGCAACCACGATTACCAGATGCGCGGCCTGGCCGGCTCGACCATCGCCGGCATCCGCGTCGAACTGGACGCCCTGCACGAAGGCGCCGATGGCCGCCGTTATCGCGTCAGCCACGGCGACGAGTTCGATCCGGAACACATCGGCAAGCGCTGGCTCACCCTGCTCGGCGACACCATGCATCGCTTCATCTGCTGGGCGAACCGGCGGATGCACTCCGTGCGCCGCCGCCTCGACATGCCGTACCTGCCGCTGTCGATCATCATCAAGTCGCACATCGGCCTGGCCATGGCGTACATCCGCGGCTACGAGCAGCGCGTGGCCAGCGATGCCGCCGAACGCGGCCTTGACGGCCATATCTGCGGGCACATCCACTTCGGCCACATGCGCAGCATCGACGGCGTGCTGTACCTCAACGACGGCGACTGGGTGGAACATTGCACTGCGCTGGTCGAGGACTTCGGCGGGGCCATGGAATTGGTCCACTGGACCGAGCGTTATACCCCGCTGGGTCGCGCCAGCCGTGAGACGGTGCTGCCCTCGCCGGAGGCCGTGCTGGCCTTCGCCCCGTTGGCCGACTGCTTCAGCGACCTGTCGCGGCTGACCGCCGAAGCGGCCTAGGTGGGTTGATTTCACATTGATAGCGCCCATCTGCGAGGGATGCCAGTAAAATGGCCCTCTTTCCTTTGCGGTGATCCCCTCCCATGGCCCTTGATACCCCCACCCGCGAGCGCATCGAATCCCTCCTGGCCGAGCACGAGGTCGTGCTGTTCATGAAGGGCACGCGCCAGCAGCCGATGTGTGGCTTCTCCGCCGCCGCCACCAACACGCTGAACGACGTCGTCGGCCAGTACCACACGGTGAACGTGCTGGAAGACCCGGAAATCCGCGAGGGCATCAAGGAATACGGCCAGTGGCCGACGATCCCGCAGCTCTACGTCAAGGGCGAGCTGGTCGGCGGCTCGGACATCATCCGCCAGATGTACACCAGCGGTGAGCTGTACACGCTGTTCGGCGCCAGCGCCCCGGACCGCACCCCGCCGGAAATCACCATCACCGAAAAGGCCGCCGAGGCCATCCGTGGTGGCATGGCCAATGCCCAGGGCATGGCCCTGCACCTGGAAATCGGCCCGGACCACAGCGCCGGCTTCCAGCTCGCCCCGGCCGGCGACCACGACATCGTCACCGTGGCCAGCGGCATCGAAGTGCATTTCGACCCGGGCAGTGCGCAGCGCGCCAAGGGCATTGTGATCGACTGGGTCAGCACGGTGCAGGGCGAAGGCCTCAGCCTGAAGTTCCCGGGCGCGGTCGAAATCGCCTCGATGAGCGTGCATGAGCTGAAGGACCGCCTGGCCGCCGGCGACGTGGTGCTGGTCGACGTCCGCCCGGCCCACGGCCGCGCGGCCGCCGCTCCGCTTGCCGGTGCGCGCATCCTCGACGAGGAAGGCTACGAAGGCCTGGCCTCGCTGCCGAAGGACACCGCCATCGCGTTCATCTGCCACCACGGCATCTCCAGCCGCACCGCGGCCGAGCGCATGGCTGCCCACGGCTTCACGCAGATCTACAGCGTCGATGGCGGCATGGATGCGTGGTCGCGCGAAATCGACCCGACCGTGCCGCGTTACTGATCCAGGCGCTCGGGTAAACGAAGAAGGGCGCCCCTCGGGGCGCCCTTTTTACGTTGTCGCCTGCCCGCCAAGGACACCGCACCGGTCATGCAGAAAACAGCTGCACGGCGGCGTGGGGATTCGACGGGAAATAGAGATGCATGAAGGTCGCGGTCATCCGGTTGCGACGGTACACCGCTTCGACGGTGGGACCGCCGGATGGATTGACGGCGACGGCCAGGGCCGGAGCATCGATCTCGGCGCGCGCGAAGTGGAACGAGTGGCCGCGTAGCGTGCCCTCGGGCAACGTGACGGATTGCATGCCGAGGGCGGCCATGCGTGGCTGTACCGTTGCATGGCCACGCATCAGACCCGCCATGGGTGCATGGTTTCCCGCGACGTCCTCGAGCGTTTCCAGCGCATAGAGCAGGCCGCCGCATTCGGCGAGCAACGGTTTTCCCGCATCCACGTGCGCACGCAGGGCATCGCGCAGGCCGTCATGCGCTGCGAGGACGTCCATGTGTAGTTCGGGATAGCCGCCCGGTAGCCACGCTGCGTCACAGGGCGGCAATGCATCGCCGGCAAGGGGCGAGAACGGAACGATCGACGCGCCGGCCTCGCGCAGGACGTCGAGGTTCGCGGGATAGACGAAGCAAAAGGCCGCGTCGTGGGCCACGGCGATGCGCACGCCCGCCAGCGGCGCATGCCCGTGGACCGATGACGCCGCCGCCACCGGTGCGAAGGCGACGGGCAGCGGCAACGCCAGTGCGTGGCTGCCCGACAATGCATCGGCCAGGCCATCGAGCCGCGCATCGAGGTCGCCGAGCTCGTCGGCGGCGACCAGGCCCAGGTGCCGCTCGGGCAAGGCCATCGCCACGTCGCCGGGGACGAATCCAAACCACGTGAGCGAAGGCGGAAGGCTCTCGCGCAGGAGTGCTGCGTGGTAGTCGCCGGCCACGCGATTGGCGAGGACGCCGTGCACGTGCACGTCGCTGCGATAGGTGGCCAGGCCGTGGGCGAGCGCGCCGAACGTCTGCGCCATCGCCGAGCCGTCGATGACGGCGAGCACCGGCAGGCCGAAGCGCGCGGCGAGGTCAGCGCTGGAGGGCGTGCCATCGAACAGGCCCATCACCCCTTCGACGAGGATCAGGTCGGCCTCGCCGGCCGCGGCGTAGAGGCGCGAGCGCACGTCGTCCTCGCCGCCCATCCACGGATCCAGCTGGTACACCGCAGCGCCGCTGGCACGGGCAAGGACCATCGGATCGAGGAAATCCGGGCCGGTCTTGAACACGCGGACGCGGCGCCCGAGTCGTGCGTGGGCACGGGCCAGCGCAGCGGTGATGCTGGTCTTGCCCTGGCCCGATGCAGGCGCGGAAACCAGCAGCGCGGGCGCATGGCGCGTCACGGTTCGAGCTGCCCTGTGGCCGGCATGCCGGCCTCCGCTGCGATGACTGCCACGCTGTTGCCCTGCGCCGGAGACGATCCACGTAGGGTAGCCGAACGACGCTCGCGCCAGCGCAGGAAGGGCCGTTCCACGGTGTAGTGCAGCGTGGCGCCCACGGCCAGCACGACCACGACGAAGACCATGAAGCGGAGCACGGGACTGGTATCCAGCCGGCCGCCCATCGCCGCCTCGGCCAGCATGAAGGCGCCCTTGTGGCTTAGGTAAAGGCTGTAGGACGCGCGGGCCAGCCATCCCGCCCCGGGGATACGCCAGCGCGCCAGCCACGTGCCGCCGGCGCCGGCAGCGACGAAACCCGCCATGGCGAGGGCGATCAGCGGGTAGCCGACGGTGTTGGGCCAGAAGCCAAGGCGACGGCCCTCGCACAGCGCGATGCACGCGCCGAGCAACACGGCCGAACCGAGCAGCAGGAGGCCGCCACGCGCCTGTGCCCGCGCCAGCCACACGGGCCGATACACCGCGCAGGCCGCCAGCGCGACGCCCGCCACGAGCCCGTCCAGTCGCGCATACGTGGGGTAGTAGAGGAACTGGAGGAACGGCGGACCAACAGGCAGGTCGGTGCCGATGCGCGGGCCGATGATGGCCTGCCACAGCACGCCGCGCAGGACGATGCCGCCGAGGACGACCAGCAGGCAGGACGCAACGAAACGACGCGTCGTCATCCGCCGCGCAAGCAGCAGCGCCAGCAGCGGGAACAAGAGGTAGAAGTGTTCCTCCACGCACAGCGACCACGCATGCGAGAAGGCGTAGCGGTCCGGCGCGTCGAACCACAGGTTGAAGGTGAAGGTGAGGAACTGCCAGGCCGGCTGCATCTGCGGTGTTTCGCGCCAGGCCGGCCACGCCACGTAGAGCCCCAGCACGACAAGGAAGGCCGGAAGGATGCGCGCGGCACGGCGTGCATAAAACGCACGCAGGTCGAGCGAGCCACCGTCGCGCAGCCCACGGAAGACCTGCGAGCCGATCAGGAAGCCGCTGAGGACGAAGAACAGGTCGACGCCCATCCAGCCGGCACGCTCGAGCAGGCCAAAGTTTTCGCCGAGGCCGCCGACAAGGTAACTGTGGAAGAGCATGACCCACGCGACGGCAACGGCGCGCAGGGTGTCCAGTCCGGGCAAGCGGGTCATGCGTCGGTTCCAGGGGGAGCGTGGAGGCAGGTTGTGGGGCGTTCGCGGCGGTTAGAGGGCCGGGATGTGGCGCTTTGCAGGCAGCGCGCCAGGCCGGTCGTCCAGCGCGCCGGCCAGGTCACGCCGCGCTAAGATCGTGCACGTGCTGGATGGACCGGGGGGTTCTGCCAGTGCGAGGGGAAAGGGGGACATCGTGCAGAAAGCCAAGATCGCGTCCATGCCGGACCGCGCGGGTCACTGAGCGCGCAGACGCATGTCCGTGACACACCGCCCGTTGCACCGCTGGTTGTCGGTGCTCGCGTTCCTGACGCTGGCGTACCACGCCGGCGATGCACGCGCTCAGCTTCGCCCCGGCGAGGACGCCGCGGCGACCCTCGCCACCATCGACGCCAGCAAGACCTCCGACCACCCGGGATTCGTCGCAACGCTGGACCGCCTCGGGCGCGTGCGCGACACGCTGGCCACCGACGCACGCGCGCACTTCGATTACCTGGTGGCCTGGCAGGTAGCCTACGGCGGCGACTATCCCAGGGCCCTGCCCCTGCTCGAAGACATCGCCGACCATTCGCCGGGCAAGGTGCTGCGACTGCGCGCGACCGCGACGCTGATCAACATCCTCGGCATCGGCCACCGCTACCAGGACGCCTTCATCCGCCTCAACGGCATGGTCACCGCGCTGCCGGGCGTCACCGACCACCCCGCGCGCCTGCAGGCGCTGCTGGAAGCCGCCCAGATGCTGACCACGGCCGGGCAATACGACCTCGCCGCCGACTACGCGGACCGCGGCGTGGCCGAGGCCGTCACGCCCGCGGAAGCGTGCAAGGCGAACATGGTCAAGCTGCATGCGCAATATCGCGGCGGGCGCGTGGACGGCAACAGCCCGGCGTTCGTGCAGTGGGTCGCCGACTGCCAGAAGGCCGGCGAAGTGCTCGTCGCGAACGCGCTGCGCGCGGACGTGGCCGAGAGCGCCATCGCGCGCGGCGACGCCACGGCCGCCACGGCGCTGCTCGAGCGTTACTACGCCTCCGTGGTCCGCGACCAGTACCCGATCCAGACCGCGCAGTTCGACGCCTTGATGGCGCGCGCCGCGTGGGCGGTCGGCAACGTCGACGGTGCCGAGCGGCACGCCATGGCCGCGATCAGGAACGGCGTACAGGGCGAGTTTTCCGAAACACTGGTCTCCGCGACCAGGACGGCCTACCTGGTGGCGAAGAAGCGCGGTGACTGGCGTGCGGCGACCGGCTGGCTGGAACGGCACATGGCCGCCGACAAGGGCTACCTCGACGACGTGACGGCGCGTGCGCTCGCCTACCAGGTCGTCAAGCAGGAGCTCGGCGCCAGCCGGCTCGAGGCCGATGGCCTCGACAAACAAAACCAGATCCTGCACCTGCAACGCGAAGCCGACCTGCGCGATGCGCAGACCAACCGGCTGTATTTCCTGATGCTGCTGACGCTCACGGCGACGATCGTGCTGTGGCTGCTGCGTACGCGACGCTCGCAACGCCGCTTCATGCGCCAGGCCCGGCACGACAGCCTCACCGGGATCAGCAACCGGCAGTATTTCGTCGACCAGTGCACGGCTGCGCTCGCGGAAGCATCGCGCAGCCGCGAACCGATCGCGCTGGCCCTGTTCGACCTCGACCACTTCAAGCAGATCAACGACAGCTTCGGGCACGCCGAGGGTGACTGGGTGCTGCTGCGGGTGGTCGCCGAATGTCGCGACCACCTCGCGGCGAACGACGTCTTCGGCCGGCTGGGTGGCGAGGAGTTCGCGGTGCTGTTCCGGGCGACGACACCGGCGCAGGCGCTCGAGCGGGTCGAGCGCGTGCGCGTGGCGATCGGCGAGCCATCCACCGAGCACCGGACGATCGCACGGGCGACGGCGAGCTTCGGCGTCGCCTGTACCGGCACCTTCGGCTACGACCTCGACCGCCTGCTGATGAAGGCCGACGAAGCGATGTACGCGGCCAAGGCGGCGGGCCGCAACCGCGCAATCATGGCGACGCTGCGCCCGGCGCCCGCAGCGGCAAGCACACCGTAACCACCACGCCGTCGTTGGCAGGGCGGTTGGCGATGTCCAGGGTGCCGCCGTGGTCGGCGACGATGTCACGCACGATGGAGAGGCCAAGCCCGACGCTGCCCGGACGATCGTTGCGTGCCGGATCGAGGCGGACGAAGGGCTCCAAGATGTCGTCCAGCCGGTCCGCCGGGATCACGCTGCCGTCGTTGGCAATGGTGATCCGCACGTAGTCGCCATCCGTCCCCGCCTGCGCGCGCACCGCGGTGCCGTACTGCACCGCGTTGTCGAGCAGGTTGGCCATCGCACGCTGGATCGCATTCGGCCGGCACGGCGCCACGGCTTCGTCCACGCCGTCGTAGCCAACGTCCGCACCGCCGTCGGCGTAATCGTCGCAGAGCGATTGCAGCAGCGCGGCGACATCCATCGGCTCGCGTGGCTCCACCTCGGCGGTGGCGCTGAGATAGGCCAGCGCGGAATCGACCATCACCCGCATGTGGCCGATGTCGCGCAGGAGGCGCGCATGCAGTGGCACCGGCGTGGGCTCCGCGGCCTGCAGCGAGAGCTGCATCCGGGTCAGCGGCGTGCGCAGGTCGTGGCCGACCGCGGCAAGCATGCGGGTGCGATCCTGCAGCACACGGGTCACCCGTTGCTGCATGCGATTGAACGCAGCGGCGGCGCGCTGGATTTCGAGGGGCCCCTCTTCGGCCAGCGGCTCGACCGCCATGTCCCGGCCGAACGCGTCGGCGCTGTCGGAGAGCCGGCGCAGCGGACGGACCACGCGCCACACCGCCCACGTCGACATCGCGGCGACACCTACGCAGAGGAACAGCAGCGCACCGACGAAGGGGAAGGTGAGGTGCGGCGGGGGACGCGACACGCGATGCGTGCGCAGGGCGAGCGTCTGGTCACCCATGCGTACCAGCACCTGGGTCGCCGTCTCGGCGGGCGCACCGCTGCATACGCGCACGGTGGCCGGCCCGTTGCCGTTGGACAGGCCTTCGTTGAGCACCGATTCCAGCTCGCGCGTCTCGTTGGTGAGCTCGTCGCACACCGGCGGCGCTTCGAGCAGGCGCGCTTCGGTGATCGGCGCACGCGGCGCCGCAAGCAGGGCGGGATAGTCGCTCGCCGGCACGTCACGCAAGGTATCGACCAGGGCTTCGACGCGATACGCGGCCTGCCACGGCCACGGCGGCGCCGGTGGCACGTGCGGATAGAGCAGCATCAACAGCAACAGGAACAACCCGAACGTCGCTGCCGACGCGCTGGCAACGATGGCCAGGATCTGACCGATGGTGGTTGCGAAGAAGTTACGCATCAGGACTGGCTGACATCGGCGTGCAGGACATACCCATCCGCGCGCATGGTGCGGATGGGGTTATCCAGCGGATCGGTGGTGGACAGCTTGCGGCGCAAGCGGCTCACCAGCAGGTCGACCGAACGTGCGGAGATGGGGAAGGCCTCGCCACGGGTGAGCGCGATCAGCTCGTCGCGCGAAAGCACCTGGCGTGGATGCTTGCACAGGGCAAGCAGCAGGTCGGTCTCGGTGCCGGTCAACAGGATCCGCACGCCGGCGGCCGAACGAACGAAGCGCCGGTAGGGGAAGAAGGAAAAGCCCGCGAAGCGAAGCACCACGTCACCGGCATCCACGGACGTCGCGGCACCGACGGGGGCACCATCGGCCGCGGGCCGGCGCAGCATCGCGCGAACCCGTGCGAGCAGTTCGCGCAGGTCGAACGGTTTGGTCACGTAATCGTCCGCACCCATCTCCAGGCCCACCACCTTGTCGGTGGCCTCGCCCAGCGCGGTCAGCATGATGATCCGCGGGCCGCCGCGTGCGCGGATGCGCCGGCATACCTCCAGGCCATCGATGCCCGGCAGCATCACGTCGAGCAGGACGAGGTCGAGCCCCGGCAGGTCCAGGTAGGCCATCGCGGCCTCGCCGCTCGCTGCCTCGTCGACCACGTAGCCCTTGCCGCGCAGGAAGCCGGCGAGCGTCGAGCGGATGTCGGGGTCGTCTTCGACCAGCAGCAGGTGGGCGGGTTGCACGGGGTTTCCAGCAAGGGACCGAGGCCCGTTCGCGTCATTCTGCGATATCGCCCCGCGCAGGACCACCATTACGTGGCTTCGTGTCGAAACTGACACAGTGTGTAATTAGGCATCAATATCAACAACTTAGATTGACGCTCGCGCACGTGGGGCGCACCGTGCCGACATCGTCAATGAAGCCCGGTCGCCTCGCATGCCCACGCCCCTCGCCTCGCCTGCCCCCTCTTCCCGTCGCCCGCGCCGCCTGTGGCCGTGGCTGCTGCTCGTGGTGGCGGTGATCGCCGCCGTCATCGTATGGCGCGTGCTGACCAGCGCGGGGCAGCCGAAGGCCGGTGGCCGCACGGTCAGCACCTCGGTCGGCGTCGCCACCGCCACCACGGGAGATATCCCGGTGACGCTGACGGCGCTGGGCACGGTGACCTCGCTGGCGACCGCCACGGTGAAGTCGCAGATCAGCGGCTACCTCACCGCCATCCCGTTCCGGGAAGGCCAGCCGGTGAAGAAGGGCGACCTGCTCGCCCAGGTCGACCCACGCCCTTACGAAGTCGCACTGGCCCAGTACCAGGGGCAGTTGCAGCGTGACCAGGCACTGCTCGAAAACGCCCGGCTGGACTACCGGCGTTACCAGCAACTGGCCGCGCAGGATTCCACCTCGAAGCAGACCGTCGACACCGCGCTGGCCACCGTGCACCAGTACGAAGGCACCGTGCGCACCGACCAGGCCCAGGTCGACAGCGAGAAGCTCAACCTCACCTATGCACGCATCGTCTCCCCGATCGATGGTCGCGTCGGCCTGCGCCAGGTCGACGTCGGTAACTACGTGACCTCGTCCGACACGGATGGCCTGGCGGTGGTGACCCAGACCGATCCGATCTCGGTGGTGTTTACCCTGCCCGAAGACGACCTCTCGCAGGTGCTCGCGCCCAGCGACGACGGCAAGCCGCGCACGGTGTCGGCATGGGATCGCACCTTCAGCACCCAGCTTTCCACGGGCACGCTCGATACCATCGACAACCAGGTCGACACCTCCACCGGCACGGTCAAGCTGCGCGCGCTGTTCGCCAACCCACAGGGCGCGCTGTTCCCCAACCAGTTCGTCAACGCGGACCTGCTCGTGCGCACGCTGCGCGGCGTGGTCGTCGTGCCGAGCACCGCGGTGCAGACCGGCTCGCCCGGTACCTTCGTCTACCAGCTGAAGAGCGACGACACCGTTGCCCTGCGCAAGGTCACCCTGGGGCCGTCGGCGAACGGCAACGTCGCGGTCACCGCCGGGCTGGCCGCCGGCGACGTGGTCGTCGTCGATGGAGCCGACCACCTTAGCGACGGCGCGAAGGTCACCGTGCCGGGCAGCAAGCCGGCCGCGGGCGAAGCACCTGCCGGCGGCAAGGCCACCGGCAAGGGCAGGCACAAGGCAGCGGCTGCGACGGCGGCACCATGAACCCGTCGCGCCTCTTCATCCTGCGCCCGGTAGCGACCACGCTGCTGATGGCCGCCCTGCTCGTCGTCGGCATGGTCGCCTACCGCTTCCTGCCGCTGTCGGCACTGCCGTCGGTCGAATACGCGACGATCCAGGTGCAGACGTTCTATCCCGGGGCCAGCCCGGACGTGATGACCTCGGCGGTGACCGCACCGCTGGAAACCCAGCTCGGCACGATGGCAGGCCTCAAGCAGATGTCGTCGGATTCGTCGTCCGGCGCATCGGTGGTCACGCTGCAGTTCGACATGGACGTGTCGCTGGACCTCGCCGAGCAGGAAGTGCAGGCCGCGATCAATGCGGCGAGCAACCTGCTGCCCTCCGACCTGCCGGCACCGCCGGTGTACGCGAAGGTGAACCCGGCCGACGCGCCGATCATGACCCTGGCGATCACCTCGCCGACCCTGCCGCTCACCCAGGTGCAGACACTCACCGACACCCGCATCGCGCAGAAGATCTCGCAGATGTCGGGCGTGGGCCTGGTCACGCTCAGCGGCGGCAACAAGCCGGCGATCCGCGTGCGCGCCAACATCCGCGCGATGTCGGCCTACGGCCTGAACATAGACGACCTGCGCACCACGCTGGACAACATCAACGTCAACACGCCGAAGGGCACCGTGGATGGCCCGGCCCGCGCCTACACCATCGATGCGAACGACCAGATCCAGGATCCCTCCGAATACCTCGACACCGTGATCGCCTACAAGAACGGGCGGCCGGTGAAACTCAGCGACGTGGCCACCGTCGTCCAGGGGGCGGAAAACGAGGAGCTGGGCGCATGGATGAACACCACGCCCGCCATCATCCTCAACGTGCAGCGCCAGTCGGGCGCCAACGTGATCCAGGTGGTGGATGCGATCAAGGCGTCGCTGCCGCAGTGGGAGGCCGCCCTGCCCTCGTCCGTGCACGTCGCCGTGCTCACCGACCGCACCAACACCATCCGCGCCTCGGTGGAAGACGTCGAGTTCGAGCTCGCGCTGGCCGTGGCGCTCGTCGTGATGGTGATCTTCCTGTTCCTGCGCAACGTCCGCGCCACCATCATCCCCAGCCTGTCGGTGCCGCTGTCGCTGGTCGGCACGTTCGGCGCCATGTACCTGTGGGGCTTCAGCCTCGACAACCTCTCGCTGATGGCCCTGACCATCGCCACCGGCTTCGTCGTCGACGATGCCATCGTGGTGATCGAGAACATCAGCCGCTACATCGAGGAAGGCATGCCGCCGATGGAAGCCGCGCTGAAAGGCTCCGGCGAGATCGGCTTCACCATCATCTCGCTGACGGTGTCGCTGCTGGCGGTGTTGATCCCGCTGTTCTTCATGAGCGACGTGATCGGCCGGCTGTTCTTCGAGTTCGCGGTCACCCTCGCCGTCACCATCGTCATTTCCGCCGTGGTCTCGCTGACCCTGGTGCCGATGCTGTGCGCGCGCCTGCTGCGCCACCACCCGGCGCCGAAGGCGCTCGCGACCGAGGCGCCGAAGCGCGAGGGCTGGTTCGACCGCATCGTCGGTGGCTACGACCGCCTGCTGACCGTGGCGCTCGACCACAAGTGGATCACCCTGGGCATCGCCGGCGCCTCCGTGCTGCTGACGGTGCTGCTGTACATCGTGGTGCCCAAGGGCTTCTTCCCCAGCCAGGACACCGGCGTGATCCAGGGCATCACCGAGTCGGCGCAATCGATCTCCTATGCCGACATGCGCAAGCGCCAGGTCGCGCTGGCCGAGGCGGTGCTAAAGGACCCCGACGTGGTCAGCCTGTCCTCGTTCATCGGCGTGGACGGCACCAATGCGACGCTCAACAGCGGGCGCTTCCAGATCAACCTGCGCCCGAAGGGCGAGCGCAGCACGTCGATCGACGACGTGATTCGCCGCCTGCAGGACGAGACCCGCGACGTCACCGGCATCACCCTGTACATGCAGCCGGTGCAGGACCTCACCGTGGATACCCAGGTGAGCGCCACCCAGTACCAGTTCATCCTGTCCAACCCGACGCTTGCGCAGTTGTCGACATGGGCGCCGAAGTTCGTCGACCAGCTGAAGAAGTCGGACGTGCTCACCGACGTCAACAGCGACCTCAAGGACAGCGGCCTCGCCGCCACCGTGCAGGTGGACCGCGCCAGCGCCGCGCGTTTCGGCATCACCCTGGCCACCATCGACAACGCCCTGTACGACAACTTCGGCCAGCGCATCGTCAGCACGGTGTTCACCCAGTCCAGCCAGATGCGGGTGATCCTCGAGATGGACCCCGCAGGCAATCGCGGGCTGCGCACGCTCGATTCGATCTACCTGCCCTCGTCGACGGCCGACAGCGGCCAGGTGCCGCTCTCGGCGATCGCGAAGATCGTGGTCGATAACAAGCCGATCCAGATCGGCCACCTCGCGCAATTCCCGGCGACCACCATCTCGTTCAACCTGGCCCCGGGTGCCTCGCTGGGCAGCGCGGTGGACGCGGTGCGCGATGCGCAGAAGGCGATCGCCCTGCCGCAGAGCTTCAGCGTGAACTTCCAGGGCGCCACCGACGCGTTCCAGTCGTCGCTTTCGAACGAACTCTGGCTGGTGCTCGCCGCGGTGCTGGTGATGTACGTCGTGCTCGGCGTGCTCTACGAGAGCTTCATCCACCCGCTGACCATCCTCTCGACCCTGCCGTCCGCCGGCATCGGTGCGCTGCTGGCGATGGAGATCACCGGTTCGGGCCTGGACATCATCGGCATCATCGGCCTGGTCCTGCTGATCGGCATCGTGAAGAAGAACGCGATCATGATGATCGACTTCGCGCTCAGCGCCGAGCGCGAGGAAGGGCTGGGCCCGCGCGAAGCGATCCACAAGGCGTGCCTGCTGCGCCTGCGCCCGATCCTGATGACCACGATGGCCGCCTTGATCTCCGCCGTGCCGCTCGCGCTGGGCAGCGGTAGCGGCTCCGAGCTGCGCCACCCGCTCGGCGTGGCGATGATCGGCGGCCTGCTGGTCAGCCAGCTGCTGACGCTGTTCACCACGCCGGCCGTGTACCTGGTGCTTGACACCGGCGCACGCAAGCTGCGCGAGCGCGGCTACGTGCTGGATCCGGCCGAGGGCGGCGCATGAACCCCAGCGCCCTGTTCATCCGGCGGCCCGTCGCGACCCTGCTGCTGACCGCGGCGATCGCGGTGGCCGGTGCGATCGCCTTCCGCTTCCTGCCCGTCGCCCCGTTGCCCAACGTCGATTACCCGACCATCCGCGTGCAGGCGCAGATGGCCGGTGCCAGCGCGGACACCATGGCCGCGACAGTCGCGGCGCCACTCGAACGCCGGCTGGGCCAGATCGCCGACGTCACCGAGATGACCTCGACCAGCAGCATCGGCACCTCCAGCGTCATCATGCAGTTCGGCCTGGACCGCGACATCGAAGGAGCCGCCCGCGACGTGGAGGCCGCGATCAACGGCGCGCGCGCCGACCTTCCCGCGTCGCTGCGATCAAACCCCACCTATCGCAAGTTCAACCCGGCCGACGCGCCGATCATGATCCTGTCGATGACCTCGGAGAACCTGACCGCCGGCCAGTTGTACGACCAGGCCTCGAACATCCTGCAGCCACGCCTGCTGCAGGTGCAGGGCGTCGGCAACGTCGACCTCAACGGTGGCTCGCTGCCGGCCGTGCGCGTCGAACTCAATCCCGGCCAGGTGTTCAAGTACGGCCTGGGCCTGGAGGACGTGCGCGCCGCGCTGTCCGCCGCCAACGCGGACAGCGCCAAGGGGGTGGTCAACGACGGCAACCTGCGTTACCAGCTCTACGCCAACGACCAGGCCACCGAGGCGAAGGATTACCGCGACCTCGTCATCGCCTGGCGCAACGGCCGGCCGGTGAAGCTGTCCGACGTCGCCGAGATCGACGATTCGGTGGAGAGCCTGCGCAACGAAGGCCTGGTCAACGGCAAGCACGGCATCCTGCTCTTCATCTTCAAGCAGCCCGGCGGCAACATCGTCGATACGGTCGACCATATCCGCGCCGTGCTGCCCCAGCTGGAAGCCGCGCTGCCGCAGGGCACGAAGCTGGCCATCTCCAGCGACCGCAGCAGCACCATCCGCGCATCGCTGTCGCATACCGAGCTGACCCTGGTGGTCGCCGTGGTGCTGGTCGTGTTGGTGGTGCTGGCGTTCCTGCGCGACTGGCGCTCGACCGTCATCCCCGCGGTGGCCGTGCCGGTGTCGATCCTAGGGACCTTCGGCATCATGCGCCTGTGCGGCTACACGCTGGACAACCTCTCGCTGATGGCGCTGACCATCGCCACCGGCTTCGTAGTCGACGATGCGATCGTCGTGCTGGAGAACATCACCCGCCATCGTGAAGCCGGCATGCCACGCGTGCAGGCCGCCCTGAAGGGTGCCAGCGAAGTCGGCTTCACCGTGCTGTCGATGAGCCTGTCGCTGATCGCCGTGTTCCTGCCGATCGTCCTGCTGGGCGACATCGTCGGCCGGCTGTTCCGCGAGTTCGCGATGGTGCTTTCGGTCGCGATCGGGCTGTCGCTGGTGCTCGCCCTGACCACCACGCCGATGCTCTGCTCGCTGCTGTTGCGCGACCGCCCCCGGCGCACGCCAGGGCGGGTCTCGCGCATCGTCGGTGGCGCCATCGACGGTGTGTACGAACTCTATCGCCGCTCGCTGCATCGCGCGCTCGCGCATCCGTTCCCGGTGCTGATGACGTTCTTCCTCACCATCGCCGCTTCCGTCGCCATGTTCACGGTGATCCCGAAGACGCTGTTCCCGCAGCAGGACACCGGCGTGATGATGGGTGGCATCAACGCGGACGAGAGCACCTCGTTCCAGGCCATGCGCAAGAAGCTGATGCAGGCCCAGGCCATCGTCCAGGCCGACCCGGCGGTGCAGAACGTGCTCGGCTTCACCGGCGGCCGCGGCACCAGCACCGCCAACGTCAACGTCACCCTCAAGCCGCTGGACGAACGCAACGCCTCGGCCTTCGAGGTGATGGCGCGGCTGCGGCCGAAGCTGGCGAAGATCCCCGGCGCCACGCTGATGATGTTCCCGATGCAGGACCTGTCCATCGGTGGACGCCAGGCCTTCGCCCAGTTCCAGTACACCCTGCAGTCGGACGATGGCGCCCTGCTGCGGGTGTGGTCGGCGAAGCTGCTCGACGAGCTGAAGAAGAACAAGCTGCTGGTCGACGTCAGCTCCAACCAGCAGACCGGTGGCCTGGAGACGAAGCTCGAGCTGGACCGCCCGACCATCGCCCGGCTCGGCCTCACCCCGGACATCATCGACGCGACGCTGTACGACGCCTTCGGCGAACGCACGGTGTCGACGATCTACAAGGCACAGAACCAGTACCACGTGGTGATGGAGCTCGCGCCGAAGTACCTGCAGGATCCCTCGTCGGTGCGCGGCGTCTACGTCAGTACGTCGGGCGAAGCGGCCAGCGGCTCGTCGTCCACGAATGCGACGTCGCGCACGGTCTCTTCCTCGTCCACGACGACCAGCACCAGCGCCTCGGTGACCAATGCCGCGACCAATAGCATCTCCACCAGCGGCGGCACCTCCAGCGGTGCGGCGGTGAGCACCGGGGCGAGCACGATGGTGCCGCTCAGCGCCTTCGCGAAGCTCACCTCGGCGAACACGCCGGTGCAGGTGGCCCACCAGGGCCAGGCCGTGGCGGCGACGATCTCGTTCAACCTCGCGCCCGGCGCCAACCTGGAAGACGCCACCGCCGCCATCGAGAAGGCGTCCAGCGACATCCGCATGCCGGTCGCGATCCGCGGTTCGTTCAGCGGCACCGCGGGACGCTCGCAATCGATCATCGCGACCATGCCCTGGCTGATCGGCGCCGCGCTGCTGGCGGTGTATGCCGTGCTGGGCATCCTCTACGAGAGCTACGTGCATCCGCTGACCATCCTGTCCACCCTGCCGTCGGCCGGCGTCGGCGCGGTGCTCGCCTTGCTGCTGACCAACACCGAGTTCAGCGTCATCGCGCTCATCGGCGTGTTCCTGCTGATCGGCATCGTGAAGAAGAACGCGATCATGATGGTCGACTTCGCGCTGGATGCCGAGCGTAACGAAGGCCTGTCGCCGCTCGAGGCGATCGAGCGCGCCTGCCAGCTGCGCTTCCGGCCGATCCTGATGACCACCTGCGCGGCCCTGCTCGGCGCGCTGCCGCTGGTGCTCGACCATGGCATGGGCGCCGAACTGCGCCGTCCGCTCGGCATCTCCATCATCGGTGGCCTGGTCGTGAGCCAGCTGCTGACGCTCTACACCACGCCCGTCGTGTACCTGTACATCGATCGCCTCCGCCACCGCTCAAAGGGCTTCTGGCACCGGGTTTTCCCGGGCACGGCCCTGCCGGATACCGCCGCATGAACATGCTGACCCGCCCACTCCTCATCGCCGCCTCGACGGCCGCCCTCGCCGCCTGTGCCGTGGGCCCCGATTACGTGCGTCCGCCCGCGCCCGCGCCCGTAGCCTTCAAGGAGGCGCCAGCGGGCTGGCAGGCCGCGCAGCCTGGTGACGGCGTGCCACGCGGCGCGTGGTGGTCGGTGTACGGCGACAGGGACCTCGACGACCTGGTCGCACAGGTGGCGGTGAACAACCAGAACCTGAAGGCGTCCGAGGCGGCGTATCGCCAGGCCACCGCGGTGGTGGCCGAGGCCCGCGCCGGCTACTCGCCCACGGTGTCGCTGACCCCGAGTGCGAGCCGGCAGCGCTCGGGCGGCAGCTCGGGCTCGGCCGGCACGGCGACGACGCGCTCCACGCGCGGGGTCGAGCTCAGCGGCTCGTGGGAGCCGGACCTGTGGGGCAAGGTGCGTCGCCAGGTCGAGAGCGACAAGGCCGCCGCGCAGGCCAGTGCCGCCGAGCTGGCCGACCTCACGCTCTCCGCCCAGGCCGAGCTGGTGAGCGACTACATGGAGCTGCGCTACCAGGATTCGCTCGCGCAGCTGCTGGACGAAACGACGAAAGCCTACGAGCGCAGCCTCGCCATCACCCAGAACCAGTACGCCGCCGGCACCGTGTCGCGCGCCGACGTGATCACCGCACAGACCCAGCTCGCCACGGCACGCGCGTCGGCCATCGCCACCGGCCAGTTGCGCGCGCAGTACGAGCATGCCATCGCCCTGCTGGTCGGCAAGCCGCCGTCGGAGGTGTCGATCGCGGTGAAGCCGCTGGAGATCGCCCTGCCCAGCGTGCCCGGGATGCTGCCGTCGAGCCTGTTGCAGCGGCGCCCCGACATCGCCGAGGCCGAGCGGACGATGCAACAGCAGAACGCGTTGATCGGCGTGGCGCAGGCCGCGTGGTATCCCACGCTGAGCCTTACCGGCGAAGCGGGCTATTCCGGCCTGGGCAAGCTGTTCAGTGCGGGCAACGCGATCTGGTCGCTGGCGGCGTCGGCCAGCGAGACCCTGGTCGATGGAGGCGCGCGCTCCGCCCAGGTGGCCGAGGCCCGCGCGGGTTACGACCAGAGCGTGGCGAACTACCGGCAGACGGTGCTGGCGGCGTTCCAGGACGTGGAGGACGAACTGTCGACGCTGCGCGTGCTCGGCGACCAGGCGGTGGCCCAGGACGACGCGCTACGCCTGGCCCGGCAGGCCGAGGGCGTTGCTCGCAACGAATACCAGGCCGGCACGGTGGACTACACCACCGTGGTGACCGCGCAGGCCACGGCGCTGTCGAACGCGCAGGCATCCCTGCAGGTGAAGCGCGACCGCCTGCTGGCCAGTGCGAGTCTGATCCGTGCGGTCGGTGGCGGCTGGAGCGACGCGGACCTGCCGATGACCGCGGAGGCGACTCGCTAGGGCCGGGGCGACGAACGACGATTCACCGCCAGCGGGCTGGCGGTGAATCGTGCATTACGTGCGGTGGAGAGGTGTCGCTAGCGACGACGGATCAGTTGAGGCAGCTGGCCAGGCCGTCGTAGATCGAGACGTGGGCCATCGGCAGCTTGGCGTTCAGCGGGTCTTCGCCGTCCACCATGGCGTAGAAGCTGTCGACCGGGGTGCCCTTGGCGAGGAGCAGCTTGCACTTGAAGGTTTTGGCGGCCACCTGGACCGCGCCGCTCTTCGGGTTGACGGTGGCGTTGGTGCCCGCGAAGGTCCACACGCACTGCTTCAGCGTGGCCTTGGCGGCATCGACGGAGCAGCGCAGCTGCATCGGGCGGAGGTTGTGGAATTCACCTTCGCAGAAGGTGTCGCCGCAGACCTTGTCGAAACCGGCGTTGAGTTTCGCCTCGGCTTCGAGGAAGCGATCGAGGCCGGCCTCGGAAGCAGGCCAGTCGGTGGCATCGACGAAACGGGCGGGCGGCGTATCGGCGGCAAAGGCGGCAACCGGCACGGTGAGGAACAGGACAGCGAGGGTATTGCGAAGCATCGGCGTTGGCTCCGTGGTTGAGGAGCTGCTATTCCACCGTTTCCGCTTCGATGCGTATGTCGGGCCAATGGTTGGCGCAACGTAGCCACGTTACGCCAACCATTGTAGGAGCGCGCCTGCGCGCGAAAGTTTTCCGCCACAAACCCCAGCCGGGATTGGCCTCAGAGCCAGCGGTTATACCGCCGTATGTACAACGTCTTCACCACCTGGGTCAGCACGCAGTAGCTGACCAGGGTCAGCGCCAGCCAGCCGAAGTACGCGGCGGGCAGCCCGGTCATGCCGATGCGCGCACCCAGCGGCGAGAACGGGATGTACATGCCGATGAGCATGATCGCCACGGTCAGGGCAAGCACCGGCGCGGAGGCCATGCTGCGCAGGAACGGGATGCGGCGCGTGCGGATCATGTGCACCACGAGGGTCTGCGACAACAGGCCTTCGATGAACCAGCCGGACTGGAACAGCGACTGGTGGGCCACGTCGTGCGCACCGAACACATGCCACATCAGCCAGAACGTGGTGATGTCGAACACCGAGCTCACCGGGCCGATCCAGACCATGAACCGACCGATGTCACCCGCATCCCACTTGCGCGGCACGCGCAGGTATTCCTCGTCCATGCGATCGAACGGGATGGACAGCTGCGAGAGGTCGTACAGCAGGTTCTGCACGAGGATCTGCAGCGGCAGCATCGGCAGGAACGGCAGGAACGCGCTCGCCACCAGCACGCTGAACACGTTGCCGAAGTTCGAGCTGGCGGTCATCTTGATGTACTTCATGATGTTGCCGAAGGTGACGCGGCCTTCGACCACGCCCTCCTCCAGCACCATCAGGTTCTTCTCGAGCAGGATGATGTCCGCCGATTCCTTCGCGATATCCGTCGCCGTATCCACCGAGATACCCACGTCGGCATCGCGCAGCGCCGGCGCATCGTTGATGCCGTCGCCGAGGAAACCCACGGTGTGGCCACGGCGCTGCAGCGCCTTGACCACGCGGGCCTTCTGCACCGGCGACATCTTGGCGAACACGGTGGTGCTGTCGACCATCGCGTCCAGTGCCTCGTCGTCGAGCTGCTCGATGTCGCGGCCGAGCGCCGTGCCGGCCACGTCGAGGCCGACCTCGGCGCAGATCTTCTTCGTCACCGCTTCGTTGTCGCCGGTGATCACCTTCACCGCCACGCCGTGGTGGTGCAGCGCGCGGATCGCCGTCGCCGCCGAGTCCTTCGGCGGATCGAGGAAGGCCAGGCAGCCGACCGCGGTGAGGCCCGCCTCGTCGGCCACGCCGTAGGCACGGTCGCCGATGGGGTCGCGGCGCACTGCCACGACGAGCACGCGCAGGCCGTCCTCGTTGAGGCGACGGGTCATCGCGCGGATCTCGGCGCGCTTCTCTTCGGTCATCGGCTCGACCACGCCACCGGTGCGCGCGTCGGTGCAGATGGTGAGCATTTCCTCGACGGCGCCCTTGCAGATCACCAGCTGCTCGTACTCGCCGTCGGTGACCACCACCGACATGCGCCGGCGCTGGAAGTCGAACGGGATCTCGTCGACGATGCGGAAACGATGCGCGATCGTCTCCAGGTCGCGGTGGGTCAGCACCGCCTTGTCCATCAGGTTGCGCAGGCCGGTCTGGAAACGGCTATTGAGGTAGCCCCACTCCAGCGCTTCGTCCGAGTCGTCGCCGGCGAGGTCGACGTGGCGCTCCAGCACGATCTTGTCGAGCGTGAGGGTGCCGGTCTTGTCGGTGCACAGCACGTCCATCGCGCCGAAATTCTGGATCGCGTTCAGGCGCTTCACCACCACCTTGCGCTTCGACATGGCGATGGCGCCCTTGCCGAGGTTCGCGGTGACGATCAGCGGCAGCATCTCCGGGGTCAGGCCGACGGCGACCGAGAGCCCGAACATGAAGGCTTCCAGCCAGTCGTGCTTGTCGAAGCCGTTGATGAAGAAAACGATCGGCACCATCACCGCCATGAAGCGGATCAGCAGCCAGCTCACCGACTTGATGCCCTTGTCGAAGCTGGTCTGCACGCGCTCACCGGACAGCGTGCGTGCGAGCGAACCCAGGTAGGTACGCGCGCCGGTGGCCAGCACCACCGCCGTGGCCGTGCCCGAGACGACGTTGGTGCCCATGTAGCAGACGGTGGGCAGGTCGAGCGGACCGCTGGAATCGCCCGCGGCGCTGCCGTTGGGCGCCGCCTTCTCCACCGGGATCGACTCGCCGGTGAGGATGGCCTGGCTGATGAACAGGTCCTTCGCCGCGATCAGGCGCAGGTCGGCGGGGATCATGTCGCCCGCGCCGAGGTGGACGATATCGCCCACCACCAGCTCTTCCACCGGCACCTCGATGCGCTCGGCGTGGCCGTCTTCCGCGCGGCGGGTCACCGTCGCGGTGTTGCGGACCATCGCCTTGAGCTTCTCGGCCGCCTGCGAGGAGCGGTATTCCTGGGTGAACGACAGCACGACGCTGATGCCGACCATCACCGCGATGATGATCGGGCCGGTCAGGTCGGTGGGGTCGGTGACCAGCTGCACCACCGCGAGCACCAGCAAGACGATGATGAACGGGTTCTTGAAGGCGTGCAGCAGCTGGATCGACCAGTGCGGTGGCTTCTCGTGGCCGACTTCGTTGATGCCGTCGCGATCGAGCCGCTCGGCGATGGCTTCTTCATCCAGGCCGTCGATGCGAGCGTCGAGCGAGCGCAGCAATTCGTCCGCCGGACGATAAGCGTCGGCAGTGGCATTGGTGAAGGTCTTGGCGGCGACGGCCGCCTGCGAGGTGTGGATCTTCATGGCTCGCTACCTTTCCGGGCGCAGGGTCCGGCAGGCGCGAGCGGCTGTCAGCCGCGATCAGCTGAGAGCAGGCGCGCCGGCGCGAAGCCGACGGACGGAATTCCGATGGTTCGTGATGAGGTGCGGCTGGAGCCGCGCCGTAGTGTCTATATCGCAGTTCATGGCTGCGGCAGTTTGCCTTCAACCGGTTTCAAAACGCTTTCAGCCTGCTCCAGCGAGCGCGGCACGGTGATGACGCGCTTCACCGGCGCAGCGGCGCGGCGACGGGCGAGTGCAAAGGCAAGACGGCGACCGAACATGCGCGGGCCGGTGGTTGCGAGCTGGAGGTTCATGGCTCAATCCTCGAATAACGGTAGCTCACGGCTACCGACGAGGAGAGCCGGGCGTTTCCTAGTAGCGGAACGCGCCGGCCGACCGGGTGCGGTCGCCGAGGGCGATGACGATGTCTGACGCCGGGACCCGAAGCGAGCGGGAGCCGGCGCGTGTACTAGGGTGAACGTCCATATGCCTGAATAAGCAAAGAAGGGTGCCGCCCGACGCACGTAGCCCGGGAAGCCGGACAATTGTCGCGCCGCAACGAAGCGAGGTCAAGACACCGGGCCGAGCCCGCTTTCGTAGTCGGCGGCTTCGGCCAGCAGCCACTGGCGCAGGCGGCCGAACCCGCTGTGCGCCTCGGAGCGCTTCGGGTAGACGAGGTAATACGCCTCGGCAACGCGCATGCGCTCCTTGCACAGCACGGTGAGCGCGCCGCATTCGATCAGGGAGCGGGCCATCACCAGGCGGCCGAGGGCGACGCCCAGGCCCTCCAGCACCGCGCGCTGGAGGTGTTCGGTGTTGTCGAAGCGGGCCACGTAGCGCGAGGGCAGCGGCATGCCGAACTGCTCGGCCCAGTCGTTCCAGCGGCCGGAGGGATCGCCGAGCAACGGCCAGCCCTTCAGCGAGGTGTCCGGCAGGCCGCCCATCTTGCGCACCAGCGAGGGGCTGGCGATCGGCACGATGAATTCGCCGAACAGCCGCTCGGCCTTGGTGCGCGGCCACGCGCCCAGCCCATAGCGGAACGCCGAATCGATCGCTGGCTCGCGGTCGAAATCCACGACCCCCACGGACGAATGCAGGCTGAGCTCGAGTTCGGGATGGGCGGACACCAGCCGGGGCAGGCGCGGCACCAGCCAGCTCGAGGCCACCGAAGGCAGGACGCTGAGCGTCACCGAATCCTGGTGGCGGCCTTCGAACCGGCCCAGTGCGTGCTCGATGCCCTCGAAATGATGGCCGATGGCTTCCAGCAGGCTGGCCCCGTCGGCGGTCAGCGTGACGCCACGGGGGCCGCGGTCGAACAACGAGCGGCCGAGCCGCTCTTCGAGATTGCGGATCTGGTGGCTCAGCGCACTGACGGTGAGGTTCAGCTGCTCCGCGGCACGCGCGAGCTTGCCCGTCCTGGCGACGAGCACGAACCCCTGGAGCAAGCCGAGAGGAAGACGGGACACGTGAATTTCCCTCAAGTCCGGGTTGCAAACATATCGCTTTTTCAGGGGCCGTCAAAGGTCCACCCTTTAGCCCTCGACAAGTCGCAGCAAGCGGCGACACCAACGCAAAGGGAGGGTGCCATGGCTTCGATCTTTACCGGCCTCGCGTTCATGCACGGCCACATCGTGAACCGCGAACTCGTGCTGTCGCTGGGGGCAGCGGAAACGCCGCCCGCGCAAGGCGGCAAGGGTGCACGAGCTGACAAGCCCGCCTCCAATGCTTCCCGACGGGCGAAACACGAAGCGGCGCCCTTGATCGCCACCCCGGGCTGCGCGGGCGGCGCCTGCTGCTGAGGCCGATCGCCGCGGTTGACGCGGTTTTCCTGCCGCATGCGGGATCATGGGTGTTTCGTCCATGGAGAATCCCGTATGCAGCTTCGCAACCTCGGGCGCTCGCCACTGCGCGTGGCGCCCCTTGCCTTCGGTGGCAACGTCTTCGGCTGGAGCGCGGACGAAGCGCGCTCGTTCGAACTGCTCGACGCCTTCGTCGACCACGGCTTCAACCTGGTCGATACGGCAGACGTGTATTCGGCCTGGGTCGAAGGCAACGAAGGCGGCGAGTCGGAAGCGATCATCGGCCGCTGGCTGAAGGCATCCGGCAAGCGCGACAAGGTGGTCATCGCGACCAAGGTCGGCAAGTGGCCGCGCTACCCCGGGCTGTCGCCGGTGAACATCCGCGAAGCCGTGGAAGATTCACTGCGCCGCCTGCAGACCGATCACATCGACCTGTACCAGGCGCATGCGGATGACCCGAAGGTGCCGCTGGAAGAAACGCTGCGCGCCTTCGACGACCTGGTGAAGGCCGGCAAGGTGCGCGTGATCGGCGCATCCAACTATGACGCCACCCGCCTCGCCGATGCCGTGTCGGAAAGCGACGCGAAGGGCCTTGCACGTTACGAATCGCTGCAGCCCGAATACAACCTGATGGACCGCAAGGGCTTTGAAGAGGCCTTGCAGCCGCTCTGCGTCGAGAAGGACATCGGCGTCATCAGTTACTACTCGCTGGCCAGCGGCTTCCTCAGCGGCAAGTACCGCAGCGAAGCCGACCTCGCCAAGAGCAAGGCGCGCGGGCCTAAGGTGAAGGGCTACCTCAACGAACGCGGCATGCGCGTCCTGGCAGCGCTCGACCAGGTCGCCCAGACCCACGACGCCACCCCGGCGCAGGTATCGCTGGCCTGGGTGATGGCACAACCGTCGATCGCGGCGGCCATCGCCAGCGCGACCACGGTGGAGCAACTGGCCGATATCGCAAAGTCCGCAGCGATCCAGCTGGGCACGGACGAGATAGCCGCGCTTACGCGGGCCAGCGCGGAGTAACAGCAGGATCGCCATCGCCTGCGCGCTGAGCCTTCCTCAGACGCAAGGCGATGGCGGCGGCGACACGCACTGACAGACGCCACCGCGCCACTCCCTGCAGGATGTGCGGGCCGGAAGGACATCCGGCCTCACATCATCACGGAGGAACGCATGACTATTCGTCGCATCACCCGGCTCGCCCTTGCGAGCGCGCTGTCGCTCGGCGCCACCGGCGCACTGGCCACGCCGATCGACCCGAGCTCGGCCCAGGTCCTGTGCCATTACAAGAAGCTCGGCGACCCGACCGGCGCCGCCACGGGCACCGTCAAATCCGGTGTGCACCTGCCCGGCCGCTGGCACCACGACAAGGTGATGAGCTGGGGCAACCTGTTCCGCACCCCTGCCCCGCCAGCCGACGTCGAGCGGATCTGCGCCCAGGCGCTCAAACAGACGCCCGACGCGCATCGCTACATCGGTGCATCCGGCCTGCACGGGAGCGATGCCTTCGCCGCCAGCCATCCGCTCTGGCACGAAGGCGACCTGCGGCCCGGCAAACCCGTCGAACGCATGGTTGCCTTTGGCGACAGCCTCTCGGACACGGGCAACATGCGCACCGCTTCGCGCACGATCCTCGGGCTGGTGCCGCGCACGGAGTCGCTGCCCTCCAGCTCGTGGTTCGACGGGCGCTTCAGCAACGGGCCCACGTGGATCGAATATCTTGCCACCCGCCATGGCCTTGTACTGAGCAACTGGGCGGTCGGCGGTGCGCAGACGCGCAATTCGCAAGCAGGCATGATCCACGGCATCGACCGGCAGATCGATAACTTCTTCGAACACATGCGGTTCGCGCGTGGCTACGATCCGTCGCGCACGCTGTTCACCTTCATGGTGGCGGGGAACGACTTCGTCAACGACACCAAGCATGCCACCGACATCGTGGTGCAGCAGCGCGATTCGCTGCTGAAGCTTGTCCGTCACGGCGCACGCAAGGTGATCGTGGTGAACCTGCCCGACGTGACGAAAGCACCGGTCTTCCGCATGGGACGCGAGGATGCCGCCGATGTGCTCAAGCGTGTCGAGGTCTACAACTCGGCGCTGGCCAGCATCGCCAGCTCGGTCACCCAGCAGGCGGTGAAGGAAGGCCTCGTGGCAAGTGCAGGCGACCTGCAGATCCGCGTCGTCGACGCACGCAGCCGGTTCGATCGTGTGCTGGCCGATCCCAAGGCATATGGGTTCAGTAACGCGACGGAGTCGTGTTTGAAGATTGATGAGGACAGCGCGCTGACCTACATGCAGACGCATGCGCCGCGGAAGCATTGTGAAGCAGGCCGCTTCGTGTTCTGGGACACGCTGCATCCGACGACACGGATGCATGAGCTGATGGCGGGGTGGGCGGCGGAGGGGCTGCCGGTCGGTTGGGGTTTGAGGTAATCACGGTCGCGCGCAGGCGCGCTCCTACAAGGTTACGACAGCCCTGTAGGAGCGCGCCTGCGCGCGATGCTTCTATTTCTTACGCCTCAACCACGCAACCCATCGATCACGCCATTCAACGTAACGCTGGGACGCATGGCCGCGCTCACCAGCGCGAGATCCGGATGGTAGTAGCCCTTGATCTCCACCGGCTTGCCCTGCGCGCCATTCAGTTCGGCGACGATCTTGCCTTCGTTTTCAGCCAGTGCCTTTGCCACCGGCGTGAACTTCGCCTTCAGGTCGGCATCGTCGTCCTGCGCGGCGAGGGCTTCAGCCCAGTACATCGCCAGGTAGAAATGGCTGCCGCGGTTGTCGATCTCGCCGACCTTGCGCGCCGGCGACTTGTTGCTGTCGAGGAAGCGGCCATTGGCCTGGTCCAGCGTCTTCGCCAGCACGCGGGCGTGGCGGTTGTCGTAACGCTCGGCGAGGTGTTCCAGCGATGCGGCCAGGGCCAGGAATTCACCCAGCGAATCCCAGCGCAGGTAATCCTCTTCGACGAACTGCTGCACGTGCTTCGGTGCCGAACCACCCGCGCCGGTTTCGAACAGGCCACCGCCAGCCATCAGCGGCACGATCGACAGCATCTTCGCCGAGGTGCCCAGCTCCATGATCGGGAACAGGTCGGTGAGGTAGTCACGCAGCACGTTGCCGGTGACCGAGATGGTGTCCTCGCCCTTGCGGATCCGCTCCAGCGAAAGCTTCGTGGCGGCCACCGGGTCGAGCACGCGGATGTCGAGGCCGCTGGTGTCGTGGTCCTTGAGATAACGCTCGACCTTGGCGATTACCTGCGCGTCGTGCGCACGGTTCTTGTCGAGCCAGAACACCGCCGGCGTCGCCGACAGGCGGGCACGCTGCACGGCCAGCTTCACCCAATCCTGGATCGGGGCGTCCCTGGTCTGGCACATGCGCCAGATATCGCCCTGCTCCACCGCGTGTTCGAACACCACGCTGCCGTCGTCGGCGATGACGCGCACGGTGCCATCCGACGGGATCTGGAAGGTCTTGTCGTGCGAGCCGTATTCCTCGGCCTTCTGCGCCATGAGGCCGACGTTGGGCACCGAGCCCATCGTCGCCGGATCGAAGGCACCGTGGGCGATGCAGTCTTCGATCACCGCCTGGTACACGCCGGCGTAGGAACGATCCGGGATCACGGCCTTGGCATCCTGCAGCTTGCCTTCCGCATTCCACATGCCGCCGGAGTCGCGGATCATCGCCGGCATCGACGCGTCGACGATCACATCGCTGGGCACGTGCAGGTTGGTGATGCCCTTGTCGGAATTCACCATCGCCAGCGCCGGGCGCTTGCCGTACTCGGCCTTCATGTCGGCTTCGATCGCGTCGCGCGTGGCGGCGTCTAGCTTGTCGAGGCGGGCGTAGAGGTCGCCGATGCCGTTGTTGGCATCGAAGCCGACCTGCTTCAGCGCATCGGCGTGCTTCGCCAGCACGTCCTTGTAGAACTCGCGCACCACGATGCCGAACATGATCGGGTCGGAGACCTTCATCATGGTGGCCTTAAGGTGCAGCGAGAACAGCACGCCCTTCGCCTTCGCGTCTTCGACCTGCGCGTCGATGAACGCGGCAAGCTTCCTGCGGCTCATCACGGCGGCGTCGACGATTTCACCGGCCTTGACCGCGACCTTGTCCTTGAGGACCTTCACGTTGCCGTCGGCACCGGTGAACTCGATGCGCAGGCTGCCGGCCTTGTCGACCGTGGCGGACTTCTCGCTGCCGTAGAAATCGCCGCCATCCATGTGCGAGACGTGCGACTTCGACTCCGGCGACCACTTGCCCATCCGGTGCGGATGCTTGCGCGCGTAGTTCTTCACCGAGAGCGGTGCGCGGCGATCGGAATTGCCTTCGCGCAGCACCGGGTTGACCGCGCTGCCCATGGCCTTGCCGTAGCGCGCGTTGGTGTCCTTGTCGGCATCGCTCGACGGTGCGTCGACGTAGTCCGGCAGGTCGTAACCCTGGGCCTGCAGTTCGCGGATCGCGGCCTTCATCTGCGGCACCGAGGCGCTGATGTTCGGCAGCTTGATGATGTTGGCTTCCGGCGTGGTCGCCAGGGCGCCGAGTTCGGCAAGGTGGTCGCCGATGCGCTGCGCGTCGGTCAGGCGATCCGGGAACTGGGCGAGGATGCGACCCGCGAGCGAGATGTCACGGGTTTCCACGGCCACGCCGGCGGCGCCGGCAAAGGCCTCGACGATCGGCAGGAACGACGCGGTGGCCAGGAACGGCGCTTCGTCGGTGAGCGTGTAGATGATCTTGGGCGACTGGGACATGTAAGCGAGCCTTTTGCCTGGGGGGACCCGGACGAGCGGGAAACCTCACCATTGTGGCTCGGATGGGGCGGCCGGGCAAAGCGCCGTGGCGGCATGACACCTTTGCTGCGGGTGCAACAGCGTGGGGAGGGGCCTTCGCGCGCGGGCGCGCTCCTACAGGGGTAAGGGGGCCTGCGCGGGGGGCGCGGAGGCCCGATCCATCACGCCCGCGCCGCCTTCAACGCCTTGCGCTCCAGCCGCCGTGCCTTGCGTGCCTTCCAGCGGTCCGACAGGCAGGCGAAGATCACGTAGAGCGCCGGCGTGGACAGCAGGGTCAGGCTCTGCGAGATCAGCAGGCCGCCGATCATGGCGATACCCAGCGGGCGGCGCAGTTCGGAGCCTTCGCCCAGGCCGATGGCCAGCGGCAGCGCGGCGAGGATGGCGACCATCGTGGTCATCATGATCGGGCGGAAGCGCACCAGGCAGGCTTCGCGGATCGCCTCGGTGGGCGACGACGCGTGGTCGCGCTGGGCGACCAGGGCGAAGTCGATCATCATGATCGCGTTCTTCTTCACGATGCCGATCAGCAACACCAGCGCGATCATCGCCACCACGGACAGTTCCGTATCCGTGATCACCAGCGCGGCGAGCGCGCCCACGCCTGCGGCCGGCAGGGTCGAGAGGATCGTCACCGGGTGGATCAGGCTCTCGTAGAGCATGCCCATCAGCAGGTAGACGACGATGATCGCCGCGAGGATCAGCAAGGGCATGTCGCTCTGCGACTGCTGGAAGCGACGGAAATCGCTGCCCGCGTCGAGGCGGATGTCACCTGGCATGCGCATGCCGCTGATGGTCTTCTGGATGATCGCCATCGCCTCGCCCATGCTCACGCCCGGTGCGAGGTTGAAGCTGACGCCCATGCTCGTGTACTGGTCTTCATGCACGATCTGGCTGGGCGCGAGTCCCGGCACCTGCCGGGTCACGGCCGTGATCGGGACCATCGCGCCGTTGTTGGAACGGACGTAGATCTGGTTCAGCGCTTCGGGCGTCGCCGCCAGCGTGGGCAGCGCGTTGACGATGACGCGGTACTGGTTGATATCCGAATAGATGGTCGAGACCGCGCGCTGGCCGAACGCGTTGTACAGCGCGCCATCGATGTTGCCGATCGACACGCCCAGGCGTGCCGCGGTGTCGCGGTCGATCACCATGTTCTGGCGCAGGCCCTGGGCATCGATGTCGCTGCCCACGTCCTTCAACATCGGGTTCTTCTTCAGCGCATTGACCAGCTTCGGCAGCCACTCTTCCAGCTCGGTGATGTCGTTGCCCTTCAGCGATACCGAATACTGGCCGCCCTGCGAAGTGCCACCACCGCCGCCCGTGGGCAGGTCCTGGATCGGACGCAGGCGCAGGTTGAGGTCGGGATACTTGTTGGCCTTGGTCGACAGCCGGTCCAGCGCATCGAAGGTCGTGTCGGTGCGACCCTCGGCCACCGTGCGCAGTTCGATGTTGAAGTTACCCGTGGAACCGGTACGGCTGGTGCCCAGGCGCGAGCCCACCGACTTCACGTCCGGATCCGACAGCAGCATGTCGGTCAGGCGCGCCTGGCGCGATTCCATTTCACCGAACGACACCGTGGAGCTCGAGGTCGCGCGCGCGGCGATCAGGCCGGTGTCCTGCGGCGGGAAGAACCCGCCCTTGACCATGCCGGCGAGCAGGATGGTAATGCCGATCAGGACCAGCGGCGTCAGCGCCATCAACAGGGCGTGGCGCAACGTCCAGTCCAGGCAGACGCGATAGAACGCCAGCAGGCGATCCTGGGCGCGCTCAAGCACGCGGCCCAGCCGCGATTCGGGCTTGTCGGACTTGTGCGCGGTGAGGAAGTGCGCGCACAGCGAGGGCGTCAGGGTCAGCGACACCAGCATCGAGACCACGATGGCGGCGATCAGGGTGACCGTGAATTCCTTGAAGAACATGCCGATGATGCCGGGCGCCAGCAGCAACGGGATGAACACGGCGATCAGCGAACCGGTGATCGACACGATGGTGAAGCCGATCTCGCGCGCACCTAGAAGGGCGGCTTCGAACCTCGGTATTCCCTCGTCCATGTGCCGGATCACGTTCTCGATGACCACGATGGCATCGTCGACGACAAAGCCGATCGCGATCACCAAGGCCAGCAGGGTGAGGTTGTTGAGCGTGTAGCCGAACGCGTACATCACCACGAAGCCACCGGCCAGCGACAACGGCACGGCGAGGCCGGCGATGACGGTGGGCGCGAGCCGGCGCAGGAACAGCGCCATGGTCATGATCACCATGGCCAGGCTGATCAGCAGCGTGGCCTGCACTTCGTGCAGCGACGCGCGGATGGTCGGCGTGCCGTCGAAGAACGAATGCAGGCGCACGCCGTTCGGCAGCCATGCCTGCATGGTCGGCATCATCGCCTTGATCCGGTCCACCGTCTCGATGACGTTCGCGTCCGGCTTGCGGTACACGTACATCAGGATGCCCGGCTTGCCGTTGAACCAGGCCGCCTGGTACGCATCCTGCTGGCCGTCGTAGACCTTGGCCACGTCGGACAGGTGGATCGGCACGCTGTTGTTCACGCCGATCACCAGCTTCGCGAACTCGTCCGCCTTGTGCAGCGAATCGTTCGCCATCACCGCCATGGTGGTCTTGCCGTCGGACAGGAAGCCCTGCGGCGAGGTGACGTTGGCCGCGGTCAGCGCATTGCGCAGCTGGTCCGGCGACAGGCCCATCGCGTTGAGCGCGCGCAGGTTCACGTCGACGCGGATCGCCGGCGTGGCGCTGCCCGCGATATCGACCGAGGCGATGCCTTCCTGCTGGCGCAGGCGCTGGGCAAGGATCGAATCGGCGACGTTGTAGAGGTCGGTCGGCGCCACGGTGTCGGAGGTGAGCGCGAGCACCACCACCGGGTCATCGTTCGGGTTGGCCTTCTGGTACGACGGCGCATTGAGCAGGCCGGTCGGCAGGTCGGGCTGGGCCGCGTTGATCGCCGACTGCACGTCGCGCGCCGCCGCGTCGATGTTGGTGCCGTTGCCGAAGAACAGCAGCACGAAGGCGCTGCCCTCCGAGCTGTTCGAACGCATGCTCTCCACGCCCGGCACCTGGCCGAGGTGTCGCTCCAGCGGCGCGGCCACCGTGGACGCCATCGTGCTGGCATCGGCGCCGCTCTGCTGGGCCTGCACGAAGATCGCGGGGAACTGGATATTCGGCAGCGCGGCCACGCCCAGCAGCGAATAGCAGATCAGGCCGACGACGAAGACACCGATCGCCAGGAGCGAGGTGCCGATGGGACGGCGGATGAACGGGCCGGAGATATTCATCGAGCAGGGGGCTTCAACTGGTGCGGACGAGAGCGCAGGAACTTGCTACCAACGCACGGCCCGGAAAAAGGTTTCGCCGGACGGGTGACCGTCCGGCGAAGAGGGGTGTCGCCATGGTGCCCACGGCTGGCCTGCATCAGTCCGCAGGCCGTGGCTGGGCATGGGCTAGCGCGCGTTGTCGCTTGCGCTCGGCCAGCCAGTCGGAGAACCGTTCCATGTACAGGTAGATCACCGGCGTGGTGTAGAGAGTCACCAGCTGCGAGAGCAGCAGGCCACCGACGATGGACACGCCGAGCGGGCGGCGCAGCTCCGAGCCGATGCCGCTACCCAGGGCCAGCGGCAACGCACCCAACAGGGCGGCGGCCGTGGTCATCATGATCGGGCGGAAGCGCAGCAGGCAGGCGCGACGGATCGCGTCGTGCGCATCCAGGCCGGTGCGCTTCGCCTCGATGGCGAAGTCGATCATCATGATCGCGTTCTTCTTCACGATGCCGATCAGCAACACGATGCCGACGATGCCGTCGACCGACAGGGTCATGCCGCACATCAGCAGGGCCAGCAAGGCGCCCACGCCCGCGGGCGGCAGGGTCGAGATGATCGTCAGCGGATGGATGTAGCTCTCGTAGAGCACGCCCAGCACGATGTAGATGACGATGATCGACGCCAGCAGCAGGAGCACCTCGTCACCGACCGACGAGGAGAATTCCGCCGCCTTGCCGATGAACTGGCCGCGTACCTGCGGCGGGAAGTTCAGCGTCTTCTCCACGTCGTGGATCGCGGCGACGGCTTCGGACAGCGACGAACCCGGGGCCAGGTTGAAGGAGATGGTGACCGCCGGCAGCTGCTGCAGGTGGCTGACCACCAGCGGCGCCGTGGTGACCTGGGCGCTGGCCAGCGACGCGATGGGAATCGTGCCGCCCGCGCCGACCTGGAAGCCGACGTTGCCCGTGTTGCCGATACCCGCCGGCGTGGCCGAGTTGCTCGAGGCGACCTGGCCGAAGCTGGTGGCGTTCGAACCGGTGAGCGCGCCGTTGCCGTTGCCGCGCACGGTCAGCTTGTTCAGCAGGTCGGCGCTGTTACGGAACTCCGGCGACACCTCCAGCACCACGCGGTACTGGTTGAGCTGGGTAAAGATGGTGGAGATCTGGCGCTGGCCGAACGCGTCGTACAGGGTGTCGTCGATCGTCTGCACGGGCACGCCCAGGCGGCTGGCCGTGTCGCGGTCGATGGTCAGCTTCAGCGCAGTGCCCTGGTCGGCCAGGTTGTTGTCGACGTCGGCGAGCTCCGTGCGCTTGCGCAGCGCGGAGGTCATCTGTTGCGCGTAGCCGGCCAGCTCGGTGGAGTTCACGTCGGACAGCGAGTACTGGTACTCGGTGGCGGAGACCTGGCTATCCAGCGTCACGTCCTGTACCGGCTTGAGGTACAGCGCCACGCCAGCGATGTGCGACGCCGCCTTCTGCAGGCGCGGCAACACGTCGTCGAGGCCTTCGCGGTCGCCACGGTCCTTCAGCACGAGCGAGATCTGGCCCTGGTTGAGCGTCGGGTTGACCGAGCCCGCACCGATGAACGCGGCCACGCCGGACACCGCCGGATCCTTCGCCAGCGCATCGGCCACGGCCTTGGTGCGCTGTTCCATCTGCGGGAAGGCGACGTTCTGGTCGGCCTGCACCACCGCCGTGACCAGGCCGGTGTCCTGTTCGGGCAGCAGGCCTTTGGGAATCACGATGTACAGGACCACGGTGAGCGCGACGCTGAGCGCCGCGATCAGCATGGTGAACGGGCGGTGCGCCAGCACCCAGTCCAGGCTGCCGGCATAGCCTTCGACGATGCGCGACCAGGCGGTGTGCTTGCCCGAGGCGGTGGCGTGCTCGTGCGCGTCATCCGCGTCCGGCAGCTCGTCGGCCTTCAGCAGGTAGGCGCACATCATCGGCGTCAGCGTCAGCGACACCAGCATCGAGATGGCCACCGCGATGGTGAGCACCCAGGCGAATTCGTGGAACAGGCGGCCGGTGACGCCTGGCATCAGCAGCAGCGGCAGGAACACCGCGATCAGCGAGACGGTCAGCGACAGCACCGTGAAGCCGATTTCCTTCGCGCCGACCTCGGCCGCGGTCTTCGCGTCCTGGCCCTGCTCGATGTAGCGGACGATGTTCTCGATCATCACGATCGCGTCGTCGACCACGAAACCGGTCGCCACCGCGAGCGCCATCAGCGAGAGGTTATCCAGCGACATGCCGGCGAAGGCCATCACGCCGAACGTGCCCATCAGCGACAGCGGCACCGCCACGGACGGGATCACCGTGGCCCACAGGCGGCGCAGGAACACGAAGATCACCGCGACCACCAGGCAGATGGTGAGGATCAGGGTGAACTGCACGTCTTCCACCGACGCGCGGATGGTGATCGTACGGTCGGAGAACACCTTCAGGTGCACGTCGGCCGGGAGCACCTTCTGCAGGTCGGGGATGGTCTGGCGGATCGACTGCACCGTCTGCACGATGTTCGCGCCGGGCTGGCGGCGGATGTCGAGCAACACGGCGGGCTTGCCATTCGCCCATGCGGCGAGCTGGTCGTTTTCGACACCATCGACCACGTTCGCCACGTCTTTCAGGCGCACGGGCGAGTCGTTGGTGTAGCTGATGATCGTGTCCTTGTACTCGGCGGCCGTGGCGAGCTGGTCGTTGGTGCCGATGCTGTAGGACTGGGTCTTGCCGTTCAGCGTGCCCTTGGGCGCGTTGACGTTGGCCTGCGTGAGCGAACTGCGCACGTCTTCCATGGTCAGGCCGAGGTTGGCCAGCTGCGCGGGGTTGATCTGGATGCGCACGGCGGGACGCACGTTGCCGGCGATCGAGACGAGGCCCACGCCCTGAACCTGCGCGAGCTTCTGCGCGATGATCGAGTCGGCGTAGTTGTTCACGTCGCGCAGCTGCACCGTATCGGAGGTGAGCATGAGCGTCATGATCGGCGCATCGGCCGGGTTCACCCGGTTGTACACCGGCGGGTAAGGCAGGTTGTTGGGCAGCGTGCCGCGCGCCTGGTTGATCGCCGCCTGCACGTCCTGCGCCGCGATATCGATGTCGCGGTCCATGTTGAACTGCAGGACGATGGTCGACAGGCCCGCCGACGAGTCCGAGCTCATCATGTTCAGGCCGGAGATCTGGCCGAAGTTACGCTCGAGCGGCGTGGTCACCAGCGCGGCCATGGTGCTGGCCGAGGCGCCGGGGTACTGGGTGGTCACGACCAGGCTGGGCGCGTCGATTTCCGGCAGCGCCGACACCGGCAGTTGCCGGTAGCCGAGGATGCCGAGCAACAGCACCGCCACCATCAGCAGCGAGGTGGCGATCGGCCGGCGAATGAAGAGTGTCGAGAAACCCACGTGTCGATCCTGGTATCTGGGCCGGGTGGCCCGTGGGCGGCGCGTCCTTCATGGACGCGCCGCGTGCCGGAGGGTTAGCCGCCGCGGCGACCGCCGCCCTGGCGACCCTGGCCCTTGGTCTTGTCTTTCTGCAGCTCTTCCGCCGTCGGCGCGGCCGGCACCTGGCCCGGGGCCAGCGGCTGCACCTTGGAACCCGGCTTCAGGCGGAACTGGCCTTCGGTGACGACCTTGTCGCCCAGCTTCAGGCCCTTGCCGATCATGACGTGGCTGTCGCCGACTTCGCTGGCGGTTTCCACGGCCTGCATCTTCACCGTGTTGTCGCCCTGCACCACATAGACGTACTCGCCGTCCGGGCCGCGCTGCACGGCCTGCGCCGGGATCACCAGGCCGTTGGCCACGGTGCGGACCTTCAGGCGCGCATTGACGAACTGGCCCGGCCACAACTCGGTGTTCTGGTTGTCGAACAGCGCGCGCAGGCGGAACGTGCCCGTGGTGGTGTCGATGGTGTTGTTGATTACCTCGAGCTTGCCGCTGCTGACCACGTGCGCGTCGATGCGGTCGAGCGCGTCGACGCCCAGCGAGTTGGCCGCGTTCTCACGCATGCCGGTGCGCACCATGTCGAGGTTCTTCTCCGGCAGGGTGAAGGTGACATAGATCGGATGCACCTCGGTCAGCGTCACGATCGAGGTGGTCGTGGTGACGATGTTGCCCACGTCGACGCCGCGGATGCCGGCCAGGCCGGTGATCGGCGCGATGACCTTGGTGAAGCCGAGCTGCACCTGCGCCGCGCGGATCGAGGCCTGGTCGGCGACGACGGTGGCGGCGGCCTGGTCGAGGGTGTTCTTCAGGTTGTCCAGGTCCTGCTTGGACACGTACTGCTGTCCACCCTTGCTGACCAGGTTCTGCGAGCGCTCGAGGTTGTTCTTCGCGGTCGCCGAGAGGGCCTGGTCCTGCCGGAGCTTGGCCGTGGCCTGGTCGTATTGCGACTGGATCGTGCGCGGGTCGATTTCCGCCAGCACGTCGCCCTGCTTCACTTCCTGGCCCTCGGTGAAGTTCAGCTTCATCAGCTGGCCTCCCACCTGCGGGCTCACGGTGACCTGGTTACGCGCCTGTACCGTGCCGGTGGCACTGAGGTAGACAGGCACGTCCTGCGCCACGACGGGCACCACGGTGACCGGTACGGGCGGCTGGTCCTTGCCCTCCCCGTCGCCATTGGCCTGGGCGGACGCTTCCTGGGCGTTTGCACCACCCTTGTGCATCCGTGGGACGATGACGACGGCCGCGATCACCAGAACAACGATGATACCCAGCGCGATTTTCCAAAAACGCGACATGTAAAACTCCCGATGAGAATCCGGTCGACGGCACCGATAGCGACCGGGCGCGTGCGCCGCGGGCTTTATACCCGGAAAACATTAAGGTTCGGCGGCGACAATATAGGTGGTGGGGAACGGCATTGAACAATGCCGGTTGACAGGGGTACACCATGACTGACGGCACGCGTGCCGGGCCGCTGGGCGGGTTTTGCGATGCCCGGCGAGGGACCGCTGACGAAATCGAAGGTTCCGTTATACTCGGGCGGTTAGGCGCCGCAAGGCGGCAGGCACGCCGGATCCCGGGGAGGGGGCCGGCATACCCAATCTCGATGGGAGTCAATGCGTGAGCGGTTCTCCGAGCAAGTCCGACCAGAACTTTGTACGTCAATTCTCGTGGCTCACGGCCGGCTTAAGTCTTCTCGCCCTCGTCCTGATGGTGGTTGCCTACGTCATCTACGACAATATTCCCAAGGAACAAGACCCTGCGGTCGCCAAGCGGACCGAGCAGCGGATTGCCCCGGTCGGCGGCGTCTACGCCGGCGACACCGGACGCGCCGCCATGCTGGCCGCGCAGGAAGCCGCCGCGAAGGCCGCTGCCGCCCAGGTCGCCTACGGTGGCAGCACCGACGGCAAGACCATCTACGACAACCTCTGCCACAGCTGCCATACGGCCGGCGTGGCCGGTGCGCCGAAGCTGGGCGACAAGGGCGCCTGGGGTGCCCGCATCGCCGAAGGCAGCGCCACCCTGGTCAAGCACGCCATCGAGGGCTACACCGGCCCCGACGGCAACCACATGCCGGCCAAGGGCGGTAACCCGTCGCTCACCGACGAACAGGTCGGCAACACCGTCAAGTGGATGGTCGACCAGGTCAAGTAAGCACGCGGCCTAGACGGGCCGCGCTGCCACCCAATCCACTGCAAACGCCTGAAGCTGCGGGAAAAACGTCTCGAACGTAGCCCGCAGCATGGCGTCGTGGCCGATCAGTAGCGGCATCGCTTCGGCCACCGGGTTCGCCCGCGACAGGCGCCGGGACAGCCCGGCGAACGCACCCTCGACCCGCTCCCGCCGCACGTAGCCGGCCGGGAGGTCGTGGGTATCCATATAGGAGAGGAAGCGCTTCAGCCCGTCCGGCAGGATGGCGTCGGCGGCGTGCATCTCCGCCCGCAGGTTGTCCGAAAACGCCTGCAGCGGCGTCGGGCAGTACCTGGCGAAGTCCCGCGCCAAGCAATGGTCGAACCAGACATCGAGCAGGATGCCGGCGTAGCGCCGGTACGGCGGGGGCATGGCCTCGCGCGCCTCGCGCACGGCGGGGTGGCTATCCGTATAGCCGTCGATCGCCCGGTGCAGGTAGATCCCGTCGCGCACCCGCGGCGGCAGCGCCAGGTCGGGCGTGCCGCGGACGAAGTCGCCCATGACGCCGCCCAGGCGCAGGCCCGCGTCGCCGCCGGCCAGCAAGGCATGGGCGAGCACGTTCACGACGGGGTTCCGGCACGGGGCCGCGGGCCAACGGGTATCATGGCGGGCATGACTGATCTTCTACCTACGGCGCCGGACGCTTTCCCGGACGAAACGCTGAGCTTCGCGCTGCCCGGCCGCGCAGGCAAGCTGGAATGCGAGGCCAGGGCCGCCACCGAAGGCCACCGCCCGGCCATCGCCGTGATCTGCCACCCGCTCTCCACCGACGGCGGCAGCATGCACAACAAGGTCGTGACCATGGTCGAGCGCGCCCTGCGCGAGTCCGGCGTGGACACGGTGATCTTCAATTTCCGCAGCGTCGGCCGCTCCGAAGGCGAGTTCGACCACGGCAACGGCGAATGCGACGACCTGGCCACCGTGGTGGCATGGGCGCGCAAGGTCCGCCCCGGCGCGAAGCTGTGGCTGGCCGGGTTCTCCTTCGGCAGCTATGTCAGCCTGCGCAGCGCGGTGCCGCTGGGCGCGGACGCCGTGGTCAGCATCGCGCCGCCCGCCGCGGGCCGTGGCTGGGATTTCGGCCCGATCGAGCTGCCATCCTGCCCCTGGCTGGTGGTGATGGGCGACGCCGACGAAATCGTCGAGCCGCAGGCCGTGTACGACTGGATCGACGGCCTGCCCGAAGGCAAGCGTCCGGTGCTGGTCCGGATGGAAGACACCAGCCACTTCTTCCATCGGCGGCTCATGGACCTGCGCGGCGCCATCAAGCACGCCGTGAAGGACTGGCCGCCGGCACCGGATGTCGCATGAACTGCACGGAATTGACGCCCGGCGAACGCTACCGGGACGGCGTGACCGGCCACCGCTGGGAATCCGATCCCGCGCAGCTGGCCGTGATCGCCCAGTTCGATCGCCTGCACGGCGAGCTGTGCAAGCCGGACGAAGCCCAGGGTAGCGGTCTGTTCGGCCGGCTCAGGTCGATGCTCGGCGGTGACGCCGCGCGCGAACCCGTGCGCGGGCTTTACCTGTGGGGCAGCGTCGGCCGCGGCAAGACCTTCCTCATGGACCTGTTCGTCTCCAGCCTCTCGCCCGGCCTCGCCCTGCGTCGGCATTTCCATCGCTTCATGCAGGAAACGCACGCGACGCTACGCGAGCTGGGCGAGCGGCAAAACCCGCTGGATGAAGTCGCCGCACGCATGGCGGCGAAGTATCGCGTGCTCTGCCTCGACGAATTCATGGTCACCGACATCGGTGACGCGATGATCCTGGCCGGACTGCTCGATGGATTGTTCTCACGCGGCGTCACCCTCGTAACGACGTCGAACACCGTGCCGGCCAACCTGTACAAGGACGGCCTGCAGCGCGCGCGCTTCCTGCCGGCGATCGCCGCGCTTGAGAAACATTGCGTCGTGCATGAGATCGCCTCGGCACGCGACTGGCGCCTGCGCGCGTTGAGCCAGGCGTCGGTCTACCTCGTGCCGCCCGGTCAGGAATCCGAACGATCGCTGGCGAAGATCTTTTCGGGCCAGGCCCACGGCGACATCGAGGAAGGCGGCACGCTGGCGGTCAACGGCCGCGATATCCCGGTGCGTCGCCGTGCGCCGGACATCATCTGGTTCGACTTCGCCGCGCTGTGCGAAGGGCCGCGCGCCGTGCCTGACTACATCGAACTGGCGCGCAGCTATCCCACCGTGATCATCTCCGGGGTGCCGCAGTTCAACGATTACACCGAGAACGAGGCGAAGCGATTCGTCCTGCTGGTGGACGAGTTCTACGATCGCCACGTAAAGTTGGCAGTGTCGGCCGCCGCGCCGATCACGGAGCTCTACGACGGAACGCGCGTGCGCGCTGAATTTGGGCGAACTGAGTCGCGGCTGATAGAGATGCAGAGCGAAGACTACCTGGGCCGTGAGCATAAACCTTAAGTTGGCGTGGGCGCGACCACCTGTCGCGGATACGCCAGGCGAAAGATGATTTCCGGGCGGGCTTCCCGCGCCACACGAAAAGAGATACGCCCATGGAAAAGCTTGAACTGATCCCCGGTCGCGGTGTTCGTCGCGATGACATCGACATTTTCTTCGGCATGCCGCGCGATGCCGTGCGCAAGGCGCTCGGCAAGCCCAACGAAACGATGTGGGACGACGAAGACGAATACGAAGTCGGCGGCGACGACTGGCTGCGCCTTCGCTACCTCGACGGCAAGCTGTGTGACATCGAAGTGCTGGGCGGGTCGCTCATGTACGAAACGATCGAACTGAAAGACGCCCACATCCGCGACGTGAAGTTCGCCCTGCACAACATCGGCATCGTCATCGACGACGAAACCGAATGGCTTAGCGAAGGTCGCGATTGCATCGACCTGCAGTGCGTGTTCGCCACCTGCGACGACATCGGCGAAGCCGGTGGCGATCGCGTCGCCTGGGTGATCGCCAGCAGCGACTTCCGCGTCGAATGAGTTCGCGGCCGGCCCGATGGCTTCGCCTTGCGGTCGCCGCCCTGCTCGTCGCCACGCTGGCCGGTTGCGCCAGCGGGCCCCGGGTGGCGCCGCAACGCAGCGCCCTCGCGCACTGGTCACCGTCGCCGAACTATAACGCCCGCAAGGCACAGCTCATCGTGTTGCACCATACGTCCATCGGCGATGCCGACGCCTCGCTGCGCGTGCTGAAGTCGCGCAACAGCGGCGGCCCGGTGAGCGCGCATTACCTGGTCGAGATGGATGGCCGGATCGACCAGCTGGTCGATGACGGCGACCGCGCGTGGCACGCCGGTGCATCGCGCTGGGGCAGCGATTCCGACCTGAACTCGTCGTCCATCGGCATCGAAATCGACAACGATGGCCACTCGCCGTTTACCCAGCCGCAGATCGAAGCGCTCGTCCGGCTGCTGGCCGACGTGACGACCCGGCTCGGCATCCCGCGCACCGCCGTCGTCGGCCACGGCGACATCGCGCCGGGACGCAAGGACGATCCCAGCGTGCAGTTCCCGTGGGCGACGCTGGCCAGCTACGGCTTCGGCCTGTGGCCGGACGCAACGCTGGTGCCGGCACCGCCCGGGTTCGACAGCCTGGCCGCGATGCGGCTGGTCGGTTACGACGTCGGCAATCCGCGCAACGCGATCATCGCGTTCCATCGCCACTACCGGGCGATTGAGACCGACACGCTGGACGCCACCGATGCAGCGATCCTTTACTCGCTGCAACGCAAGCTGATGGCGCCGCGTCAGTAGCTGAAGGTACGGAACGCGTCGATGGTCCGTTCGACACCTTCGTCGTCGATGTCCAGGTGGGTGACGAGCCGGATCGACGGCAGGTAGCCGATGCTCAGGCGGACGCCCTTCGCGGCCATGTGCTTCGCGAGGTCGGGCAGGCGCGGGGCGGGCACGTCGACGAACACCATGTTGGTATGACACCCCTGCAGGCTCAGCCCCTCGATGGTGGCGAGCGCGTCGGCAAGGCGCCGGGCCCGCGCATGGTCGTCCGCGAGCCGGGCCACGTGGTGGTCGAGGGCATAGGTCGCCGCGGCGGCGAGCATGCCGGCCTGGCGCCAGCCGCCGCCGGTGACCTTGCGCCAGCGCCGGGCACGGTCGACCAGCTTCGCGTCACCGAGCAGCACCGAGCCCACCGGCGCGCCCAGCCCCTTCGAGAGGCACACCGACACGCTGTCGAAGCCTGCGGCCACGTCGCGGGCGGGACGACCGTAGGCGATGGCGGCGTTGTAGAGGCGCGCGCCGTCGAGGTGCAGGCCCAGGCCGCGCCGGGTGGCGAGTTCGCGTGCGGCGGCCATGTACTCGAAAGGCAATGCGCGGCCGTGCCAGGTGTTCTCCAGGGCGAGCAGTTTCGAGCGGGCGAAGTGCGGGTCGATCGGCTTGATCGCGGCTTCGACCTTGTCCAGCGGCAGGGTGCCATCGGCGGCCTGCGGGATCGGCTGCGGCTGGATCGAACCGAGCACGGCCGCGCCGCCGCCCTCGAAGCGATAGGTATGCGCGTCGGCACCGACGATGTATTCGTCGCCGCGTTCGCAGTGGCCCATCAGCGCCAGCAGGTTGCTTTGCGTGCCGGTGGGCACGAACAGCGCGGCGGCGAAACCGAGATCGGCGGCGAGCCGATCCTGCAGGGCATTGACGGTGGGATCTTCCCCATAGACGTCGTCGCCGACGGGGGCGCGCAGCATCGCTTCGCGCATGGCGTCGGTGGGCTGGGTGACGGTGTCGCTGCGCAGGTCGATGGTTCGCATGGTTGGGGGATTCGCGGGGGCCAGCCACGGATGGTACGCCAGCCCGTTCACGATTCCGTGGCCCACGGCACGCCATGCTATGCCGATGATCACGATCGTCATGGGCGTTTCCGGTAGCGGCAAGAGCACCGTCGGTGGCGACATCGCGGCCCGGCTGGGCCTGCCCTTCGTCGACGGCGACGGCCTGCATCCGCAGGCCAATCGCGACAAGATGGCCAGCGGCATACCGCTCGACGACGCGGACCGGCAACCCTGGCTGCAGGCGATCGTCGCCGTGATGGACGAACACCGCGGCCGCGGCGACTCGCTGGTGATCGCCTGCTCCGCGCTGAAGCGACGCTATCGCGACGTGTTGCGGCAGGGCCACGACGACGTCCGCTTCGTCTACCTGCATGGCACGCGCGAACTGCTCGCCGAGCGGCTGGGCCAGCGTGCCGGGCATTTCTTCAACCCGGCGCTGCTCGACAGCCAGCTGGTCACGCTGGAAGAGCCCTCGCCCGCGGAAGCCCTGCGGGTGGAGGTCACCGAGGAGCCCGCCCGCATCGTGGAGAAGGTGATCCGCGCGGGTTGCGCGCAGGCCCGTCAGGCCGCGCGATAGCCCGACGGCGGCTTGCCCAGCGCGCGACGGAACATCGTCGAGAAGCTGGTCGCGCTTTCGTAGCCGAGGTCCAGCGCCACGTCGGTCACCGCGTCGCCAGCGGCGAGCCGCGGCAGGGTCGACAGCAGGCAGGCTTGCTGCCGCCACGCCACGAAGCTCATGCCGGTCTCGCGGCGGAACAGCCGGGTGAAGCTGCGCCGGTGCATGCCGAGGCCAGCCGCCCACGCGTCGATGCCTTCGGTGATGCTGGGCCGTTCGAAGAAGGCCGCGCAGCGCACCGCCAGCCCGGGATGGGTCGGCAGCGGCAGTTCCAGCGGCACGCGCTTCGCCCGTGCGATTTCCTCCACCACCAGCGCCATCAGCAGGCCGTCGCGACCGGCCACGTCGTAGGTCAGCGGCACCGCGGCCGCCTCGACCAGCAAGGCGCGCAGCAAGGGCGACACCACGATCACCCGGCAGACTTCGCCGAACGCCCCGGTGACCGTCGGTTCGATGTAGACGCTGCGGGTATGCACGGCGCCGATCATCCGCACGGAGTGCGGGATGAACGACGGGATCCACACGGCACGCTCGGGTGGGGCGATCCATGCGCCGAAGGGCGTGGTCACGGCGACCGTGCCTTCCGAGGCGTAAAGCAGCTGGCCGCGGCGGTGCTCGTGGGTGGCCAACTCGAACGACGCCGGATAACTGTTGCCGCGCGAGATCACGGCACGCGGGGTGGCTTCGAAAGCGACGGCGTCAGGCGCGGCCATGGCGATGTCCCGGACTCAAAGGCTTCTGACCCACATTCTAGCGCGGGACACCGCCGGCCGTGGTTTCATACGCTATCCCGATCCCCCGGAACCCACGTCCATGCAAGCCCCTGCCAACGCGGCGGCGCAGCCTCCGCGCGCTGCGACACCCACGGTCTATGGCGTCATCTTCGCCATCAGCTTCTGCCACCTGCTCAACGACATGATGCAGTCGCTCCTGCCGGCCATCTATCCGGGCCTGAAGAGCGACTTTCACCTCGACTTCGGCCAGGTCGGCCTGATCACGCTGACCTACCAGATCACCGCGTCGATCCTGCAGCCGCTGGTCGGCCTGTATGCGGACCGTCGCCCGACGCCGCTTGCCCTGCCCGGCGGCACGCTGTTCTCGCTGGCCGGCCTGCTGGTGCTCTCGCAGGCGCACGCCTACGGCGTCCTGTTGTTCGGCGCGGCCCTGCTCGGCATGGGTTCGTCGGTGTTCCACCCGGAGTCGTCGCGCGTGGCGCGCATGGCCTCGGGCGGCAAGCATGGCCTCGCGCAATCGCTGTTCCAGGTCGGCGGCAACGCGGGCCAGGCACTGGGCCCGCTCGCGGCGGCGCTGGTCGTGGTGCGCTGGGGCCAGTCGAGCCTGGCCTTCTTCGCCCTGCTCGCGCTGCTCTCCTGCGCGATCCTGTGGAACGTCGGCCAGTGGTACCGCCACCACGGCCTGGTCCGGCTCAAGGCCTCGCATGCGGCGCACGCCGACAGCGCACCGCCGGGTCGCGACGCCATGCGCGGCATCGCCGTGCTGCTCGCGCTGATCTTCTCGAAGTATGTGTACCTGGCCAGCCTGACCAGCTACTTCACGTTCTACCTGATCCACCGCTTCAACGTGTCGGTCGAAACCGCGCAGCTGCACCTGTTCGTCTTCCTCGGCGCGGTGGCCGTGGGCACCGTGATGGGCGGCCCCATCGGCGATCGCTTCGGCCGCAAGAAGGTCATCTGGTTCTCGATCCTCGGCACCCTGCCCTTCACCCTGCTGCTGCCCTACGCAAGCCTGTTCTGGACCGCGCCGCTGACCGTCGCCATCGGCCTGATCCTCGCCTCGGCGTTCCCGGCCATCGTGGTGTTCGCGCAGGAGCTGGTGCCGGGCAAGGTGGGGATGATCTCCGGGCTGTTCTTCGGCTTCTCGTTCGGCATGGGCGGCATCGGCGCCGCGGTGCTCGGCGAACTCGCCGATCACATCGGCATCGAAGCGGTGTACCAGCTGTGCGCGTTCCTGCCGTTGATCGGCCTGCTCGCGGCGTTCCTGCCCAATCGCCCCCGCTCCCCCCTGTAGGAGCGCGCCTGCGCGCGATGTTTTTTATCCCGCGCGCAGGCCTGGTCGATCGATGATTTTGCATCCATCGATGATTTTGCATCCATCGATGATCGAGGATCACTCCATGATCCTGGATCACTCGCCTGGACGTGGCCTTACGTTAGTTTGCTTTCGCGCGCAGGCGCGCTCCTACATGGGTTTGGGGAGGGCGTAGGCGATGACCCAGTCGCCTTGTTTGGTGCCGAGCGAGCCATGGCCGCCGGCGACGACCAGCACGTACTGTCGACCGCTTGCGTCGGCATAGCTCATCGGCGTCGCCTGTCCGCCCGCGGGCAGCCGTGCCTCCCACAGCTTGCGACCCGTGCGTACGTCGTAGGCGCGCAGGTAATTGTCCAGCGTGCCGCTGAGGAAGGTGACGCCGCCGGCCGTGGTCATCATGCCGCCGAGGCTGGGCACACCGAGCGGCATCGGGATCGGCAGTGGCGCGCTGTCGACGATCGTGCCATTGCGATGCTTCCAAAGCACCTTGCCGCTGCGCAGGTCGATGCCGGCGACGTAACCCCACGGCGGCGCCTGGCAGGGAATGCCAAGCGGCGACAGGAACGGCGACAGCTCGATGGCATAGGGGATGCCCTCGACGTTCTTGATGCCTTCGGTCTCGCTCTTCGACTCATGCACTTCCATCGTCGCGAGCTTCTCCTTGGGGATCAGCCGCGACTGGAACGCCATGTAGCTGGGGTTCGCCAGCAACAACTGCCGCGTCGGGTCTACCGAGATTCCGCCCCAGTCGAACACGCCGAAGTTACCCGGGAACACCAGCGAACCCTGCAGCGACGGCGGCGTGTACATCCCCTCGTAACGCTGCGAACGGAAACGCACGCGGCACCACAACATGTCGAACGGCGTGGTGCCCCACATGTCGGCCTCGCGCATGTCGGGCGGCGCCATGTTCATGTCGGACATCGGCTGCGTGGGCGCCGTATGGTCACCGGCGACGGCACCCTGCGGGCGGGGCACCTCGCGGATAGGCACGATCGGCGTGCCGTCGCGACGATCGAGTACGTAGAGGCTGCCCTGCTTGGTCGATGCGATCAGCGCAGGCTTCACGCCGCTGTCCGTGGTGAGGTCGACGAGGCTCGGCTGCCCGCCCACGTCCATGTCCCAGATGTCGTGGTGGGTGAACTGGTAGTTCCACTTCACCTTGCCGGTGGCGATGTCGAGCGCCACGATGCCGGCGCCGAACTTCTCCGACGTGGGCGTGCGGGTGCCGGCGAACTGGTCGGGCGTCTGGTTACCGAGCGGCAGGTAAAGCATGCCGAGGTTTTCGTCGACGCTGAAGACCGACCACATGTTTGGCGAGTTACGTGTATAGGTGCCGTCGGCCGCGATCGGCGCGGTGTCGTCGGGGCGTCCCGCATCCCAGTTCCAGACCAGGTGGCCATCGTGCACGTCGTATGCGCGGATCACCCCGCTCGGCTCGTCGGTGGATGCGTTGTCGGTGACGTGGCCGCCGATGATCACCAGGTCCCTGGTCACCGCGGGCGGCGACGTCGAGTAATACCCACCCGGCTTGAACGAGCCGATGTTCGCACGCAGGTTCACCGTGCCCTTGTCGCCGAAGTCGTCGCAGACCTGGCCATTGTCGGCGTTGATTGCGATGAGCCGCGCGTCGGCGGTCGGCAGGAACAGGCGGCGTGGGCAGGTGCCGGGCGCCAGCACGTTGGCCGGCAGCGGCGCGGTGGACGCGGGCGCGGGTGCGCCGGCAGCGGTCGTGGCCGGCGCGGGAATCACCGCCGAGGCGTAACGGGCATCGTCGTGGTACGACACGCCGCGGCAGGTCATGTGTTCCCAGTGCTTGAAACCGACCGGACTCTGGATCTTCGGGTCGTACTCCCAGCGCTTCGCGCCGGTGGCCGCGTCGACCGCGATGACCCGGCTGTGTGGGGTGCACAGGTAAACGGTGTCGCCAACCTTCAGCGGCGTGTTCTCGGCGGTGGTTTCGGTCGGGTCATCCGGGCCGGGCAGGTCGCCCGTCTGGATCTTCCACGCCACCTGGAGCTGCCCGGCGTTGTCCGGGGTGATCTGCGTGAGCGGTGAATAGCGCTGGCCATACGGCGAGCTGCCGTAGTCCGTCCAGTCGCCATCGGCGCGCGCGGCGCGGTCACCCTGCGGGCCCGACACATCGGCCATCGGCAATTCGCCCGCAAGATCTTGCACGGGGCGGACCACGGCGACGAGGCCGACGACCGCGACGATCAACAGGCCAAGGAAGAGGAAGCCGCCGCCGGTACCGCGCGCGGTATCCATGTACGGGTCGCGGCTAAGTCCACGGCGCGGCCATGGCAGCAATAGCCACAGGCCAAGCGCGAACCAGGTATCGAGGCGCGGCAGCAGTTGCCACCAGTCGAGGCCCACTTCCCAGACGGCCCAGCCAGCCGTCCCGAGCAGGAACAGCGTGTACAGCGCGATCGCGAAACGCGCCCGGAACAACAGCAGCACGGCGACCAGGAGCAACCAGCCACCGGCGACGAGGAAATACAGCGAGCCGCCATCGTTGAACAGGCGGATGCCCCCGAGCAGCATGGCCACGCCGGCCAGCGCCACGACGAACGCGGAGAACAACGTCGCCGGATGGAACCTACGTATCCTTCTCACCGGGAACCTCGCAGCCAGCGACCCACCCCAGCGCATAGACTGTGATCGCCAGCGTGAAGCCCCGGTGCAGGTTGGCTGCGCTCAGGCCGGCGGGTTTCCGGCCAGTTCGGCCTCCATGGCCTGGCGCATAAGGTACTTCTGCACCTTGCCGGTCACGGTCATCGGGAAGGTGTCGACGAAGCGCACGTAGTGCGGCACCTTGAAGTACGCGAGGTGGCGGCGACAGTAATCCTGGATGCCGGCCTCGCCCACGCTGGCGCCGTCGCGCAGGCGCACCCACGCACAGACCTGCTCGCCGAAGCGGGCATCGGCCACGCCGAACACCTGCACGTCCTGGATGTCGGGGTGTCCGTAAAGGAATTCTTCGATCTCGCGCGGATAGATGTTTTCGCCGCCGCGGATGATCATGTCCTTCAGCCGGCCGACGATGGTGCAGTAGCCGTCGTCGTCGATGACGGCAAGGTCGCCCGTATGCATCCAGCGCGCGTCGTCGAGCGCGCTGCGCGTGTTCGCTTCGTCGCCCCAGTAACCGCGCATCACCGAATAGCCGCGGGTCAGCAGTTCGCCCGTGCCGCCGCGCGGAACCACGCGGCCGCTGTCGTCGACGATCTTCACCTCTACGTGCGGATGGACGCGACCGACCGTGGACACGCGACGCTCCAGCGGATCCTCCGGCACGGTCTGGAAGCTCACCGGGCTGGTTTCGGTCATGCCATAGGCGATGGTGACTTCGGCCATGTGCATGTCGCGGACGACACGGCGCATCACCTCGATCGGGCACGGTGAGCCGGCCATGATGCCGGTGCGTAGCGAAGACAGGTCGAACTCGTGGAAGCGCGGATGTTCGAGCTCGGCGATGAACATCGTCGGCACGCCGTGCAGGCCCGTGCAGCGCTCTTCCGCAACGGTCTCCAGCGTGGCCAGCGCATCGAAACCCTCGCCGGGAATGACCATGCATGCGCCATGGGTCACGCAGGCCAGGTTGCCCAGGACCATCCCGAAGCAGTGGTAGAAGGGTACCGGGATGCACAGCCGGTCTTCCTCGGTGAGACGCATGGCTTCGCCGATGAAGAAGCCGTTGTTGACGATGTTGTGGTGGGTCAGCGTGGCGCCCTTCGGTGCGCCGGTCGTTCCCGAGGTGAACTGGATGTTGACCGGATCGTCGAACGACAAGCCCGCTTCGACCTTCGCCAGACGCGCGCGTGCCGCGTCGTCGGCGGCGATGTCCTGCCAGCGCCAGGTGCCCGCGGCCGGCGCGTCGTCGAGCAAAACGACATGGCGCAGGTCGGGCAGCGCGGCGGCACGCAGGCCTCCAGGCTGGGCATGGGCAAGCTCCGGCGCCAGGCCGGACAGGATCTCGAGGTACCGGGAGCTCTTGAACACGCGCGGGAGGATCAGCGCGCGGCAGGCGACCTTGTTCAGAGAGAAGGCAAGCTCGTGCGAGCGGTAAGCCGGGTTGATGTTGACCAGGATGAGCCCGGCCTTGGGCGCGGCGAATTGCGCGACGACCCATTCGGCCCGGTTCGGTGCCCAGATGCCGACCCGGTCGCCCGGTTCCAGGCCGAGCGCCAGCAGCCCGGCCGCCACGCGCTCCACCTCGGCGTGGAATTCGCGGTAGGTCCAGCGCACGCCCTGCTGGCGGACCACCAACGCCGGCCGTTCGGGCCAGCGCGCCACGATCCGGTCGAGCAGGCCGCCGACCGTTTCACCAAGCAGGGGCGTGGCGCTGGCGCCGTGGACGTAACTGGGGGCTGGGGCTTGCATGCGCGATCCGGCGATAAGGTCGGCCCCAGCATAACCAATGGGCGCGGTCGATCAGGCGAATTCGACCCAGCCCGCGGCCGCTGCCTTCTCGCCGAAGCGCATGTCGTGGGCCGCCGGGGCGAGCGGTGCGGGACGCTCTTCGGCCACGCCACCCTCGACGTGGAAGAACGCGACCTGCTCGCGCAAGGCCCGGGCCTGGTCCTGCATGGACTTCGCCGCGGCCGCGGCTTCTTCCACCAGTGCCGCGTTTTCCTGGGTGACCTGGTCGATCTGCGCGATGGCGATGTTGACCTGATCGACGCCGGCGGACTGCTCGGCGCTGGCCGCGGCGATCTCGGCCACGATGTCGGTCACCTTCTTCACGCTGCCGACGATGTCGCGCAACGCCGAAGCCGAACGCTCGACCAGCTGCGTGCCCGCATCGACGCGCTCGCCACTCTCGGCGATCAACGCCTTGATCTGCTTCGATGCCGCCGCGCTGGACTGGGCGAGCCGGCGCACTTCACCGGCCACCACGGCGAAGCCGCGGCCCTGTTCGCCGGCACGCGCCGCTTCGACCGCGGCGTTCAGCGCCAGCAGGTTCGTCTGGAAAGCGATCTCATCCATCATGCCGACGATGTCGGCGATCCGCCGGCTGGAATCGCCGATCTCGCGCATCGCCCCCATCGCCTGCGCCACGACGTCACCGCCCTGCTCCGCCTCGCTGCGCGCATGACGCGAAAGGCGATCGGCCGCGTTGGCGTTCTCGGCGTTCTGCTTCACCGTCGCCGTCATCTCTTCCATCGACGCGGCGGTCTCTTCGAGGCTCGAAGCCTGCTCCTGCGTGCGCTGCGACAGGTCGTCGTTGCCGCGGGCGATTTCGCCCGCCGTGGTCGACACCACGTGCGCGCCCTGCTGCACTTCCGCGACGATCGACGACAGCGTCCCGCGCATGCGCTCGAGCGCGCCGAGCAGGCTGGCCGGGGCAAAACCTGCCTCGCCTTCGGTGCGCAGGTCGCCGCCAGCGATGCGGCTGGCGATGCGCACGGCATCGCGCGGCTCGCCGCCGACACTGGCGCGGATGCTGCTCATCGAGAACCAGACCACGAACAGCGCCAGCGCGGCGACCAGGCCGGACTTGGCGAGATCCTTTTCCATCTGCAGCCGGAACGCCGCATCGATGTCGTCGAAGTATGCACCTGAAATGAAGTGCAGGTCCCACGGCTTGTACCAGGCGGAGTAGCTGATCTTGTCCTTCAGCTCCTTCGTCTTCGGGATGATCTGGGTGTAGCGGGTCAGGCCGTGGCCGCTGGCCTTGTCGGCATCGAGCATGGCCACGTAGTGATGGAAGCCGTTGCCGTCCACGTCCTCGCGGATGTTCTTGCCCACTTCATCATGGCGCAGCGGATGCATGCGCATGTCCAGCGCCGAGTCGAACGCGAACACGTAACCGGTGCCGCTATCCCAGCGCATCGCTTCGATGTCGCGCAGCGCATCCACGCGGGCCTGGACATCGCTGATCTCACCCTTCGCCGCGCGTGCGTGATACGCGTCGGCGATCGCGCTGGCCGCCGCCACGTGCTGGCCGAGCGACGATTCCAGGCCACGCATCTGCGCACCCCGGCTCTCGATTCCCGACATCACCGTCTGCCCGGCCAGGCCCAGCACGACGATCGACATCACCATCCACACGCGCGTGTTCAGCGTGGTACGTCCAAACCAGTTTGCAATTGCCGACATCTGCCCGTCACCCAAGAAAAACATCCCCGTGGGCGCTTTATCGGCAAAGGGATGACGGGCTTGATGGGAACAATGTGACGGCGATCGCGTTACCCAGCCTCAGTGCAGGGTGAGACGGTGACGACCGCTGCGCACGATCACCGGCGGACGGCCCGGCAAGCCGACTTCCGCCTCGCTGCCCACCGGCACCTGGACGTCCACGTCGATGCCATCGGGGCCTTTTTTCCAGGCGACCGAGGCTTCGCCATAGGGCGTCATCACGCTGGCCGAGGCATGGTCCAGCCACGCCGTGAGCGCAGGCCGCACGCCGATGCGACGCCAGCCGGGTGCCAGCGGCCGCAAGCCGGCCACGTCCTCGAATAGCCAGTCATCCACGGTGCCGAGGAAATAGTGGCCGCGCGAGCGCGATGCCAGTTTCCAGTGTTCCCACAGGCTGGTGGCGCCGTTCGCGCGCCAGAAACCCCAGCTGGGGAACGTGACCTGGGTGGCGATCGCCCACGCCTCGTCGGCATGCCCGGTGGCCGTCAGCACGGGGAGGATCAGCTTCGTCGCCAGCGCGCCGGTGTCGAGATGGTCGCCGCGTTCGCGCGCATCCGCAGCCACGCCAGCGGCCACGCGGGCGCGCAGGTCGTCCGGTACGAGGCCAAAACCCAGCGCAAGCAGGTTATGCGCCTGGCGATAACCGGTGTCGCCCTCGCCGCGATAGCGGGCCGCCGCGCGGTCGAGGAAGCGCGTGTTGAAGGCCTCGCGCACGCTGTCGGCCAGGCCGTCGAAGCGCGTGGCCTCGGCCGGCGTGCCGGCCAGGCGCTGCATGTCGGCCACCACGCGTTCCATCCGGTAGAGGTAGGCGGTGGCGGCGACCCTGCGATCCTCGGGCGCGTTTTCGCCTGCGGGATCGGTGGTCGGGCTGACCCAGTCGCCGAGGTCGGTGTCGGCGATGCCACCCGGCGAGCGCGCGTGCTCCATCGCGACATAGCGCGAGATGCCCCCGAGGTGTTCGTCGATGGGCGCGCGATCGCCCGCCTGCCACCACAGCGACCACGGTACCAGCACGTACGCCGCGTGCCAGGTCGGCGCGCGACCGGTGCCCCAGCCCGGGTTCGGTGCGATCAGCAGCGGTGCCCCGCTGGCCGTGCGCGTATCGGCGATGTCGCGCACCCACTTGGCCAGCAGGGGATCGGCATCGAAGTTGCGCAGGAACATGTCCGCACCGAGCATGCCGTCGCCGGTCCAGCCGTTCTTCTCGTACATCGGCGTGTCGGTGGGAATGCCATGCAGGTTGTTGAGCATGGTGTCCACGGCGGCACGGTGGATCCAGTCGAGCAGGTCGTTCGCGCTGTCGAAGCGCCCGGTGACGTCCACGTCGGTGTGCACAAGCCGGGCCTTCACCGCGTCGCGCGGGGGACGCCCCGGCCAGCCGTCCACCTGCACGTAGCGGAAGCCCTTGTAGGAGAAGCGCGGATGCCATTGGGTGCGGCCGCCCGCCAGGGTAAGCCGGTCGGTCTGGAAGCCCGCCTTGAAGTAATGGTGTTCGTCGCGCGCATCGACCGTGCCGTCCGGCAACAGCTTTTCACCGTAGCGGGCGGTGATCGTCGTGCCCGCCGGGCCGTCCACGTCGAAGCTGGCCCAGCCCGCGATCACCCGCGGAAACGCGAACACGAAGGTGCCAGGCACCGGCTCGGTGACCTCGACGGCGTCGAGCGTGCCGGTGACGCGGATCGGCTGTTCGGTCTGCGCGACGAGGCGGCCGGTGGGCGCAGGCAGTTCCGTCGCGGGCGTCCATGCCGACGGGCTCGCCGCGCGCGCGTCGTAGGTCTCGCCGCCGTACAGGTCGTCGAGCCGCGTCGGGCCGTCCGCCAGCTGCCAGCTTGCATCGGTGGGGATGCGCTCCATCCGCCCATCGGCGTAGCGGATCACCAGCACGGCGCGCAGGCGCGGCTGGCCGTGCCAAGGCGCCCGCTCCCAATGCCATACGTTCGGGTTGGTCATCCCGTAGAAGCCACGACCCAGTTCCGCGCCGAGCACATGCTCGCCCGGCGACAGCGCGAGGTCGGTGGCGACGACTTCCAGCCGCTTCGCGTAGTCGGTGAAGCCGGGCGAGAGCACGGCATCGCTTACCGGCTTGTCGTCCACCGAGAGATCGGCATAGCCGCCCGCGGCGACGTAGAGCGTGGCCCGCGCGACGCGGCCGTCCACATGGATCGTCCGGCGCAGGAGGGGGGCGGGCACGCTGGCGGCGTCGGCCTTGCCGATCCAGCGCGCACCCGCCCAACCCGCCTCGTCCAGCGCGGTCCCGAAACTATCGCTGGCATGCGCCATGCCTTCGGACGTCCGTACGTCCACCTGCCAGTCGTAGCGTTCGCCGGGCACCAGTGCGGGGCCGGCGTAAGTCACGTCGAACGACTGCGCGGAAGCGACCTCGCCGCTGTCCCAGACAGGCGCGCCGGCGTGGGTGACCCGCAGCCGGTAGCCAAGCTGCTGCGTGCCGTCCTTTTCGGCATGCACGACCCAGCCGAAGCGCGGTTTTGCCACGTCGACGTAGAGCGGGGCGGCGGTGCGCTCGACGCGCAGCCGTTCAAGCGAGGCGGCGGCACTGAGCGCGGGGAAGGTCAGCAAGGCGAGCAGCAGGATGCGTGGCAAGGCGGGGATCCGGTGGCATGGCACGAATCGTCGAGCATACCCGCACACATCCATCTAACGTCCACGGGGCTACACAAGGCACACGCAAACCCACGGAGCCATGCCATGAAGATCCCGTTTGCCGGCCTTGCCCTCGGCCTCGTCGTCGCCAGTACCGCCGCGCCCGCCATGCAGCTGGACAAGCTCTCCGGGCTGATGGGCGGCGGCGGATCGCTCAGCTCAGGCAGCGCGAGCAACGCCGCCGGCATCATCCAGTACTGCGTGAACAACAATTACCTCGGCGGCGACAGCGGCGCTTCCGGAGTCAAGGACAAGCTGCTCGGCGGCCTGGCCGGCGACCCGAATGCCGCCAACACCGACGCGGGTAGCTCCTCGGGCAGCAACCTGCTCAGCGGGCTGGGCGGCAAGTCGAAGAAGAACGCCAGCACCGCGACGACCAGCGCCGACCCCACGAAAGACAAGGGTTACCTCGACGGCGCCAAGGGCCTGCTCAAGACCGGCGATGGCAAGACCGTGAACCTGACCGGTGGCGACAGCAGCAACAGCGGCGACATGAAGGGCAAGCTCGTGCACAAGGCCTGCGATGCCGTGCTCAAGCAAGGCAAGAAGTGGGCCGGCATGTGAGATCGCGGGTCAGCTCGTGATCCGCGCGATCGCCTCGGTCAGGTCGGCCACGCCGTAGGGCTTCACGATCACCGCGGTGCGTGCATCGCGGCGAACGCCGTTGGCCGTGTGGTCGCCGGTGGCGAACAGCACGGGCAGGTCCGGGCGCGATTCGCGCATGAGCTCGGCCACTTCGACGCCACTCATGCCGGGCAGGCCGACGTCGGTGAGCAGCACGTCGATCCGTTCGGCATCGTGCACGCGCATGGCTTCGTTGCCGTCGCCTGCCTCGAACACGGTGTGGCCGCGGCTCTCCAGCATCTCGGCGATGCTCATGCGGATCAGTGCGTCGTCTTCGACCACCAGCACGCGGTAAGCGGCGGGTGCCCGTGGCGAGGGTGGCGCCGGCATCGACGGCGCCGCCGAATGGGCCGGATCGACCGGCGTCGCCGGCAGCCGCGCGGCAAGCACCTGGCGCACCTTGCGCGCCAGTGCTTCACGCGTATACGGCTTGCTCAGCAGCTCCACGCCTTCATCCAGGCGGCCGCCATGCACGATGGCGTTCTCGGTGTAGCCCGAGGTGAACAGCACGGCGATGTTCGGCTGGCGTTCAACCGCCTTGCGCGCGAGCTCCGGGCTGCGCAGCGGGCCCGGCATCACCACGTCGGTGAACAGCAGGTCCACCGCGATGCCGCTGTCGATGATCGAGAGTGCGCTCTCGGCGTCGCGCGCCTTCAGTACGCGATAGCCCAGGTCGGCCAGCATGCCGACCACGATCTCGCGGACCTGGTCGTCGTCCTCGGCCACCAGCACGGTTTCGTCGCCGCCGCGCACGCCGCCCTCGTCGAGGTCGACCAGGCGGTCTTCGCTTTGCACCGAACGGGGCAGGTAGATCTTCACCGTGGTGCCGTGGCCGGGTTCGCTGTAGATCTTCACGTGGCCGCCGGACTGCTTCACGAAGCCATAGACCATGGACAGGCCGAGGCCGGTGCCCTGCCCTTCGGGCTTGGTGGTGAAGAACGGCTCGAACACCTGGGCGAGCACGTCGGGGCTGATGCCGGTGCCCGTGTCGGTCACCGCGAGCATCACGTACTGGCCGGCCTTGAGGTCGCCATGCGACTTCGCATAGGCCTCGTCGAGCAGCGCATTGCCGGCTTCGACGGTGAGCTTGCCCGCGCCGCCCATCGCGTCACGCGCGTTGATGGCGAGGTTGAGCAGGGCATTCTCTACGTTGCCCGGGTCGACCAGCGTGTTCCACAGGCCGCCGGCGATCACCGTTTCCACTTCGATCGCTTCGCCCAGCGCCCGGCGCAACAGCTCGTCCATGTCGCGGACGAAGCGGCCGATGTTCACCACCTTGGGCGCCAGCGGCTGGCGCCGGCCGAACGCGAGCAACTGGGCCGCCAGCTTCGAGCCGCGGGCGACGCCGGCCATGGCGTTGGCGACGCGACGCTCGGCGCGTGGATTGCCGGCCACGTCGTTGACCAGCAGTTGCAGGTTGCCGCTGATGACCTGGAGCAGGTTGTTGAAGTCGTGCGCGACGCCGCCGGTGAGCTTGCCGATGGCGTCCATCTTCTGCGCCTGGCGCAGCTGGTCCTGGGTGATGTCCATCGGCGCGGCACCATCGGCGCCCAGGAACGACGGATCGCCCTGCGGCGGCCGCAGCGTCGCCAGCACCGTGCCCTCGCCAATCGCCGACTCGCGCCATGTCTCCAGTGCCACGCGCCACGTCGCACCATCCGCTGCGACCAGCTCAAGGTCACGAATGCCGCGAGCCCCGATCGTCGGCAGGACGGCTTCCAGCGCCGCACGCCCCGCCGGGTTCCAGAACGCCAGGAAGGCCCCGCTGCGCAGGCGCGCGCGTGCCCACGCGTTGGCGTAGAGGAGTTCCCCGTTCGGGGCGAGCCCGACGACGCCAAACGGCACCGCGTCGAGCGACTGGCTGATGAGGGCGTGGTCCTGCAGCGGGAACGTCGATGGCATCGAAGCTGGCGGGCCTAGGCGGATCGGGCGCAGATGGTAGCGTTCGGAGGCGTTTGGGTATGTGTAGGCCGTCTTCACGTTGGGGTGGAGCGTGCCGGGTTTGGAGTTGAGAGTACCGAGTGGAGAGCAGGGGCCATGCCAACGCGGCTCTTACCCGCAACTCTTAACCCGGTACCCGAAACGCTCTTCCCCCGCTAAGTCCTTGACCTTCCGGCCCATCCGAAATCCCCCTACATATTGTGTTGACCCCACCTACACACGCCTATATCGTGTGTCCCGCTGGTGTCTGACGGGGCGCAATCCCGCGTCGGACTTAATAGGGAATCCGGTGTGAATCCGGAACTGCCCCGCAGCGGTAAGTGGAAACGATCCCGTTCAATGCACTGGCCCCCTGGGGGCTGGGAAGCGACGGGTAGGCCTGGCGGCGACGCCCCGTCCACGAGTCCGAAGACCTGCCAGCAGCCGGGGCCTCATCGGTTCCGGTTCGTGGTGACAGCTTCCGCGGGGAGGCTCGTCGCGGATTGAAGCCCCATCGTGCGGCTTCGTCCCCGGCTTTCCCGTTTCGGCGTCCCCACAGAGACCCTCGTCCGCGGGAACGGGGTATCAGGACCATGCCCTGGGGCACGCCAATGACCACGATGGATTCCGCCGCGCGCGAGCGCACCGAGACGGCCGGCACGGCCGCCACCCCCTCCAACCCGTCCGATGCGGCACCCGCCGCCGGCTACCGCGAAGACGCCCCGCCGGCGTTCGCCCTGACCCCGCCGCACAACCCCGGCCAGATGCGCGTCACCAAGCGCAATGGCGGGCATGAGACGGTCGACGTGAACAAGATCGTGCGCGCGGTCACGCGCAGCGCCGATGGCCTGTTCGCCGTGGACCCGATGCGCGTCGCCCTGAAGACCATCGGCGGCCTGTACGACGGCGCCAGCACGCAGGAGCTCGACCAGCTGTCGATCCGCACCGCGGCGGCGCTCACCGCCGAAGAGCCGGAATACGGCCAGCTCGCCGCGCGCCTGCTGTCGGCCTTCGTCGACAAGGAAGTGAGCGGCCAGGACATCCAGTCGTTCTCGCAGTCGATCAACCTCGGCGCGGAACTGGGCATCCTCAACGATCGCCTGCGCAGCTTCGTGCAGACCAATGCGCGCAAGCTCAACGACGCGATCGATACCACCGCATCGCGCCGCTTCGAGTATTTCGGCCTGCGCACGGTGTACGACCGTTACCTGCTGCGCCATCCGACCAAGCGCCACGTGATCGAAACGCCGCAGTATTTCTTCATGCGCATCGCCTGCGCGCTCGGCGGCAACGACGTCACCGAGACGCTCGAGCTGTACCGCATGCTGTCGTCGCTGGAATACCTGGCCAGCTCGCCGACGCTGTTCAACGCCGGCACCGCGCATGAGCAGCTGTCGTCGTGCTTCCTGCTCGACTCGCCGCAGGATGACCTCGCGTCCATCTATGCCAAGTACGGCGACGTGGCCCAGTTGTCCAAGTTCGCCGGCGGCATCGGCCTGGCCTACTCGCGCATCCGTTCGCGCGGCTCGCTGATCCGCGGCACCAACGGCCATTCGAACGGTCTGGTGCCGTGGCTGAAGACGCTGGACGCCTCGGTCGCCGCGGTGAACCAGGGTGGCAAGCGCAAGGGCGCGGCCTGCGTGTACCTGGAAAGCTGGCACGCCGACATCGAAGAGTTCCTCGAGCTGCGCGAAAACACCGGTGACGACGCGCGCCGCACGCATAACCTGAACCTGGCCAACTGGGTGCCGGACCTGTTCATGCGCCGCGTGGAAACCGATGGCGACTGGTCGCTGTTCGATCCGAAGATCGTCCCGCACTTCGTCGACACCTGGGGCCCGGCCTTCGAAGCCGCCTACGACAAGGCCGAGGCCGACGGCCTGGCCGTGAAGAAGGTGAAGGCGCGCGAGCTCTATGCACGCATGCTGCGTTCGCTGGCCCAGACCGGCAACGGCTGGATGACCTTCAAGGATCGTTCGAACGCGACGAGCAACCAGACGGCCCGCCCGGAAAACGTCATCCACCTGTCGAACCTGTGCACCGAGATCCTCGAAGTGACCAACGAGGGCGAAACGGCGGTCTGCAACCTTGGTTCGGTGAACCTCGCGCGCCACGTCGTCGACGGCCAGTTCGACTTCGAGAAGCTCGGCAGCACCGTGCGCACCGCGGTGCGCCAGCTCAACCGCGTGATCGACCTGAACTTCTACCCGATCCATACGGCGAAGACGGCGAACATGAAGTGGCGTCCGGTCGGCCTCGGCGTGATGGGCCTGCAGGATGTGTTCTTCAAGCTGCGCCTGCCGTTCGATTCCGAACAGGCGCGCAAGCTTTCGACCCGGATCCAGGAAGAGATCTATTTCCACGCGCTGTCGATGTCGAACGAAATCGCCGAGCGCGACGGCGCCCACCCGGGCTTCGACGAAACCCGCGCGGCGAACGGCGAGCTGCAGTTCGACTACTGGCCGGCGGCGACGCCGACAGGCGTGGACGGCCGCTGGGCGGAGCTGCGCGAAAAGATCAAGGCGCACGGCCTGCGCAATTCGCTGGTGATCGCCATCGCGCCCACCGCGACCATCGCCTCCATCGCCGGCTGCTATGAGTGCATCGAGCCGCAGGTGTCCAATCTGTTCAAGCGCGAGACGCTCTCGGGCGACTTCCTGGTCGTCAACCGTTACCTGGTCGACGAATTGAAGACGCTGGGCCTGTGGACCGCCGACGTGCGTGACCAGATCAAGCTGGCCGAGGGTTCGGTGCAGGGCATCAACGCCATCCCGGCGATGCTGCGCGAGGTGTACCGCACCACGTGGGAGCTGCCGCAGAAGGCCCTGATCGACCTCGCCGCCGCCCGCGGCGCATACATCGACCAGAGCCAGTCGCTGAACCTGTTCATGGAAAACCCGAACATCGGCCAGCTCTCGTCCATGTACATGTACGCGTGGAAGTCCGGCATCAAGACGACCTACTACCTGCGCTCGCGCCCGGCCACCCGCATCGCCAAGACGACGGTGACCGCCGCCGCTGCCGCGCCGGTACCCGCCGCCCCCGTCGCCGATGCCCAGGAACAGGCCGAAGCCGCGGTGTTCTGCTCGCTCGAGAACCCCGAGTACTGCGAAGCCTGCCAGTAAGAGCGGGGACGGGGGAATGGGAAATGGGGGCGCGTGGATGCGTCCCGAGGGGGCCAGCTACGCCACATGCGGAGCGCCCCCACTTCCCACCTCCCGCCTCCCCAAACATCACAGAAATTTGCGAGGCTCCAACATGTCCGCTTCTCCCGTCACCCGCGATACCCACATCCTCGACCCGGGCTTCGAGCTCACCCTGCGGCCGATGAAGTATCCGCAGTTCTACGAGATGTATCGCGCTGCGATCCGCAACACCTGGACCGTGGAAGAGGTGGACTTCTCGCTGGACACCAGCGACCTGAAGTCGAAGATGTCGGATGCCGATCGCCACCTGATCCATCGCCTGGTGGCGTTCTTCGCCACCGGCGACACCATCGTGTCGAACAACCTGGTGCTCAACCTGTACCAGCACGTGAATTCGCCCGAGGCGCGCATGTTCCTCTCGCGCCAGCTGTACGAAGAGGCACTGCACGTGCAGTTCTACCTCACGCTGCTGGATACCTACATCCCCGAGCCGAGCGAGCGCAACAAGGCCTTCGCCGCGATCGAGAGCATCCCGTCGATCCGCCAGAAGGGCGAGTTCTGCTTCAAGTGGATCGACTCGATCCAGGACCTCAACCGCCTGGAAACCCGCGAGCATCGCCGCCAGTTCCTGCTCAACCTGATCTGCTTCGCCGCGTGCATCGAAGGCCTGTTCTTCTTCGCCGCGTTCGCCTACGTGTATTACCTGCGTTCGCGCGGCCTGCTGCACGGCCTGGCCTCGGGCACCAACTGGGTGTTCCGCGACGAGTCCGGCCACATGGCGTTCGCCTTCGAAGTGGTCCGCACCGTGCGCGAGCAGGAACCCGACCTGTTCGACGACCAGATGCGCCAGGAAGTGGAAGCCATGCTGGAAGACGCGATCGCCTGCGAAACCCAGTTCGCTGCCGACGTGCTCTCGGGCGGCGTGGCCGGCCTGTCGGTGAACGACATGCGCCAGTACCTCGAATACTGCGCCGACCAGCGCCTGGTCCAGCTCGACATGCCGAAGAAGTACGGCGCAAAGAACCCGTTCGATTTCATGGACTTGCAGGACGTCCAGGAGCTCACCAACTTCTTCGAACGGCGGGTGTCGTCCTACCAGGTCGGCGTCCAGGGCGAAGTCGCCTTCGACCAGTCCTTCTAAGGCCCCATCGCCCCCATGTAGGAGCGCGCCTGCGCGCGATTACCCAGGCGCGATATCCTCCCGGGCGACAGCCATCCGGGCAGCCCACATCGCGCGCAGGCGCGCTCCTACAGGGGCGCGCAGCGCGGATTGCTGCAATGCAGTAAAATGGAGCGATCATGACCAAGCAGCCCACCATGCTCCCCATTGCCCGCCCGACCGAGGCCCGTGTCCTCGAGATCGTGTTCCCGGACCACACCAACCACCTGGGCACCCTGTTCGGTGGCCAGGCGCTGGCATGGATGGACAAGGCCGCCTTCCTCGCGGCCTCGCGTTACTCGCGGAAGATCGTCGTCACCGCGCGTTCCGAGCAGGTGGATTTCCACGTCCCGGTGCGCAAGGGCCAGATGGTCGAGCTGATCGCCATCGTCGTCTCGGTGGGCCGCACCTCGATGAACGTCGACGTGGCGATGTATACCGAAGACCTCATCACCGGCGAGCGCGAGCTTTGCACCCGCGGCACGTTCGTCATGATCGCGCTGGACGAGAACCACAAGCCCACCGCCGTCGAATCGCTGCCGAACGCCGGCTGATACCAGCGCCAGCGCTAGCAGCTGGCGCCTAGCGGCCCAGCTTGCGATAGATGGTGCTGCGCGCGACACCGAGCTTGCGCGCCGCCGCCGCGACATTCCCGCCACATTGCACGAGTGCCTCGTCGATGGCCTGCTGCTCAATGCTGTCCAGGCTACCGGGTGCGACACCCTCGCTGCGCGGCACCGCCGTGCGCAGCTCCGGCGGCAGGTCGGCCAGGCCGAGGGTTGCCCCGCCGTCCGCGAGGGCCATCATGCCGCGCAGCGTGCCGACCAGCTGGCGCAGGTTACCGGGCCAGGCCAGCGCAGCCATGTGCGTCACCAGCTCCGGCGCCAGCCGCTGGCCCGCCGCGTCCCCACCGATCGCGATCCACATCGCGCGAACCGTGTCCGCCACGGCGGCGTGCTCGCGCAGCGCCGGCAGGTGCATCGTGGCCTGGGCGATGCGGTAATAAAGATCCGCACGGAACGTACCGGCCGCCACGGCGGCGGTCAGGTCCTGGTGGGTGGCGGCGACCACCGCGATGTCGACCATGCATGGGCGACCGCCGCCGAGCGGCACCACCTCGCGTTCCTGCAGCACGCGCAGGAGCCGGCTTTGCAGGCCGAGCGGCATGTCGCCCAGCTCGTCGAGGAACAGCACGCCACCATCCGCATCGCGTAGCAGGCCCGCGGCGCCCTCCTTGCGCGCCCCGGTGAACGCACCGGGCGCATAACCGAACAGTTCGGCTTCGATCAGGCTCTCCGGCAGCGCCGCGCAGTTCACCGCCACGAACGGACCGGACGCACGCTCGCTGCGCCGATGCAGCTCACGCGCCACGCGCTCCTTGCCCGTGCCCGTCTCGCCTTGCAACAGGAGCGGCACGTCGGTGTCGAGCAGGCGCACGTAGCGCTCGATGGCGCGCGCGATCTCCGGCGCGAACACCGACACATCGGAGCGGGTGGGTCGCGCACGCGGCGCGACACGCGGCGGACCGACCACGGTACGGGTGGTGTCGCGGCGTGCGTGCAACCAGTCACCGCCGTGCCCGCGCAAGGCGCCGGTGTCGCCCGGCCGCGGCAACGCCGAGGCGAACAGTTCGTCGTAACGCGTGCGGCCCAGCTCGCCCCAGTCCAGCCCGAGCAGGCGCAGGGCCTGCCGGTTGGCCGCGACGAGCTTGTGGTTTTCGAACACCACCATGCCCTCGCGTGACGTCCCCAACAACGCGGGATTCTGCTCGAAGCGGACGATCTCCGCGCCAGCGAACTTGCGTTCGAACAGGCGATGCTCGATCTGCTCCACGGCCATCTGCACCATGCCCAGGGCATGCAGGTGATGCACGGACGCCTCGCCCGACAGGTCGAGGACGCCCACGACCTGGCCACGCGGGCAGAAGATCGGCGAGGCCGAACAGCTCAGCATCCCGTGCGGCCGATAGAAGTGCTCGGCACCGCGCACTTCCACGGCGCGACGCTCGACGATCGCCGTGCCGATCGCGTTCGTGCCGATCGCCTGCTCGCTCCACGGCACGCCCGGCTTCAGCGCGACACGCGCCGCCTTGGCCAGGAACTCGGCGCTGCCCAGCGCGTCCAGGATCAGCCCATCGGCCGTGGTCAGGATCACGATGCTGCCGGCCTGGCTCGCGCTGGCGTAAAGCGACTCCAGTTCGGGGCGACAGATCCGGCGCAGCTCCTCGTTGGTCTCGTGCAGCTCGTTCAGCGCCACCTGTTCCATCGGCGCGACCACCGGCCGCGCGGCGGCATCCAGCCCACCGGCCGTGCAGCGGCGCCACGACGCAAGGATGTTCTCCGGCACCAGCCCGTGCGGCGCCTGCCCGGCATCGAAGAAGCGGCGGCGAGCCATCGATATGGATTCGGCGGTGACGATGTGGCGCATGGCTAACCCCTCGGTGGATGTGTCGCAATTTGCGACACCTGGCGCGTGGCCTGTCCCGATTCAGAGCACGTTCGCCGGGCGGCCGCAAGACGACGTTCGCCGAGCCGGGTGCTGCGTTGCAGCGATTTGGACAAAGGGGCGTGCAGCACCGGGTGCGGCAGTGCGGCAACGTGCGCGTGAAGGCCCGCGATGGCATGGGCCCTGCTCCTGATCAGGTACCTGATCCAACGCCACCGGAGCACCACCCATGACCAGACTCGAACAGCAGCACCTTGCCGTGCAGGTTCCCTTCAAGCAGCGCTACGGCAACTTCATCGGCGGCCAGTGGGTGGCTCCGAAGAGCGGCCAGTATTTCGAGAACGTCACCCCGATCACGGGCAAGGCGTTCTGCGAGATCCCGCGCTCCGACGCCGCCGACATCGACGCCGCGCTGGATGCCGCGCATGCCGCGAAGGACGGCTGGGCCCGCACCTCGGTCGCCGCGCGCGCACGCATCCTCAACCTCATCGCCGACCGGATGGAGCAGAACCTCGAGCTGCTCGCCCATGCGGAAACCTGGGACAACGGCAAGCCGATCCGCGAGACGCTGGCCGCCGACGTGCCGCTGGCGATCGACCACTTCCGCTACTTCGCCGGTTGCATCCGCGCCCAGGAAGGCTCGATCGGCGAAATCGACGACGACACCGTCGCCTATCAGTTCCACGAGCCGCTGGGCGTCGTCGGCCAGATCATCCCGTGGAATTTCCCGCTGCTGATGGCCGCGTGGAAGATGGCGCCGGCGCTGGCCGCCGGTAACTGCATCGTGCTCAAGCCCGCCGAACAGACCCCGGCCAGCATCCTGGTCTGGGCCGAACTGATCGGCGACCTGCTGCCGCCGGGCGTGCTCAACATCGTCAACGGCTTCGGCCTCGAAGCCGGCAAGCCGCTGGCGTCGTCCAACCGGATCGCCAAGATCGCCTTCACCGGCGAGACCACCACCGGCCGGCTGATCATGCAGTACGCCAGCCAGAACCTGATCCCGGTGACGCTGGAGCTTGGCGGCAAGTCGCCGAACATCTTCTTCGCCGACGTGGCGGCGGAAGACGACGACTTCTTCGACAAGGCGATCGAAGGCTTCGTGATGTTCGCGCTGAACCAGGGCGAGGTCTGCACCTGCCCGAGCCGCGCACTGATCCACGAATCCATCTACGACCGTTTCATGGAGCGCGCCCTGCAGCGCGTGAAGGCGATCAAGGCGGGCAACCCCCTCGATCCGTCGACGATGATCGGCGCGCAGGCATCGGGCGAGCAGATGGAAAAGATCCTGTCGTATATCGACATCGGCCGGCAGGAAGGCGCCGAGGTGTTGATCGGCGGCGCGCGCAACGAGCTCCCGGGCGAACTGGCCCAGGGCTATTACGTGCAGCCCACCGTCTTCAAGGGACACAACCGCATGCGCGTGTTCCAGGAAGAAATCTTCGGCCCAGTGGTTTCCGTCACCACGTTCAAGACCGACGAAGAAGCCCTGTCGATCGCCAACGACACGCTTTACGGCCTTGGCGCGGGCGTGTGGACGCGCGACGGCACGCGCGCCTATCGCTTCGGCCGCGAGATCAAGGCCGGTCGCGTGTGGACCAACTGCTATCACGCCTACCCCGCACACGCGGCCTTCGGCGGTTACAAGCAGAGCGGCATCGGCCGTGAAACGCATCGGATGATGCTCGACCACTACCAGCAGACCAAGAACCTGCTGGTCAGCTACGCACCGAAGAAGCTTGGATTCTTCTGAGCATGCACATCGCGGTGAGGGTGGGCACCGTGATCGGCCTGGCGGTGGTGGCGGCGAAGGCCGCCGCCATCGAGGCCACGCCGTCGACGCCGTCGACCGGGTCGACCACGTTGCCGACGGTGACCGTGGTCGCCGTGGCACCGGGCATCTTCGAAGCGAAAGACATGGCAGGCGTGCCGTATGACGCACGCAGCCTGGACCGGCACGCGCTGGACCCCGCCCGGTCGACGGGGCTGGCCGACGCACTGGAGAAGGGCATCCCCGGCGTCACGCTGAATGCCGTGCAAGGCAACCCGTGGCAGCCCGACCTGCAATACCGCGGCTTCACCGCCTCGCCCCTGCTCGGCACGCCGCAGGGGCTGGCGATCTACCAGGACGGCGTGCGCGTGAACGAGGTATTCGGCGACACCATGAACTGGGACCTGATCCCCGCGCGGGCCATCGACACCGCCGCCATCGGCGCCGGCGATGCGCCGCTGTTCGGCCAGAACGCGCTGGGTGGTGCGATCGCGCTGCGGACCCGGACCGGTTTCAGCGCGCCGGGCACACGCATCGGCTACGAGACCGGTTCGTTCGGCCGCGACACCAGCTTCGTGGAGAGCGGCGGTAACGACGGACGGCTCGGCTACTACGTCCTGGCGGACCGCCTTTACGAGAAAGGCTGGCGTGACGAGTCGCCATCGCACGCCCGGCACGAGGTGGGCGTGTTCAGTTTCCGCGGTGCACGCCTCGACCTCGACCTGCACCTGGCCCACGCCGACACCGACCTCACCGGCAATGGCGCATCGCCCGTGCAGCTGCTGGACGAGCGGCGCAAGGCGATCTTCACCGCGCCGGATGAAACGCAGAACCGCCTCGCGCAGGCCAGCCTGGATGGCAGCTTCCGCTTCAGCGACGACATGAGCCTGGACGGCACCGTTTATTCGCGCAACGTTCGCACCCGTTCTTACAACGGCGACACCTCCGAATACGAAGCCTGCGACGCCGATGCATCGATCCTTTGCGAGGACGACAGCGACGACCCCGTGCGCGACGAGCAGGGGCACCCGGTGTCGTCCGGCTACGACGCGATCGGCAACGTGGGCGTGCGGCGGCAGCGGGCACGCGGCGCGAACCTGGTGTTCCGTGCCACCCAACCCCTGCTGGGCCAGGACAACCTGTTCCTCGCCGGCGTGGAGGTCCGCCGCGGCGACGTCGGCTACGTCGCGAGCCAGCTGCTCGGTACGCTGGACGAGCGTCGCTACGTCGAAGCCGATGGACCGCAAGTGGTCGACGGCGACGTGGACGCGGTAACCCGGACCACCGATCGCGGCCTTTTCGTCAGCGACAGCCTGCACATCGGCACGGCATGGGTCCTCGACGTGGCAGGCCGCTTCAACCACACGCGCGTCCGCATCGCCGACCGCAGTGGCGAAAATCCCGATCTCGACGGCAACCACGCCTACAGCCGGTTCAATCCGTCGGTCGGCCTGGCGTGGACGCCGCGCGACGGCCTCTCCGCGTACGCCGGTTACAGCGAGAGCACCCGTGCGCCGACGCCGGTCGAGCTGACCTGCGCGGACGAAGACGCGCCGTGCAAGCTGCCGAACGACTTCGTTTCCGACCCGCCGCTGAAGCAGGTGGTCGCGCGTTCCGTCGAGGCCGGCCTGCGTGGCGCCGGCGACGGCTGGCGCTGGGACGCGGGCGTGTTCCGTAGCACCAGCGCGCACGACATCGTGTTCCAGACGACGGGTGGCAGCCTCTCCAACGAGGGCTTCTTCGCCAACGTCGGCGATACCCGGCGCGAGGGCGCGCAAGCCTCGCTGGCCGGCACCTTGGGTGCGTTCGACTGGCATGCCAGCTGGCAGTACCTGCGCGCGCGGTTCCTCAGCCCCTTCGACGAAGTCAGCGCCAACCATCCGGATGCCGACGACGACGGCGTCGTGCACGTACGCCGCGGCGACAGCATCCCCGGCCTGCCCCGGCAGACGCTCAAGGCCGGCATCGACTGGCGCGCGACCGACGCCGTACGCATTGGCGTCGACGGCCGTTACGCCGGTGGCCAGTACCTGCGCGGCGACGAGATCAATGCACTGGGTCGCACCGGCGGCTATGCCGTGTTCGGCATGGATGCCGCGTGGCAGGTGAACGCACACGTCACCGTGTCGGCCCGCGTCGACAACCTCTTCGATCGTCGCTACGCGACGGTCGGTGTCCTGGGCGATCCGTCCGGCGTCTTCGCCGGCATGGACGATCCCCGCTTCCTTGGCCCCGGCGCGCCTCGCGCCGGCTGGCTGTCACTCACCCTGCAACTCTAGTCCCACGCTACAGGAGCCATGCCATGTCGCCCATGCGAAACAGACAACTTGCCGCACTGCTTGCGTCCCTCGTCGCCACGGCCTCCGCCGTCGCCGCGTCGGGCGACTACCAGCCGGTAACGGACGCCCGGCTGAAGAACGCCGCCCAGGACGATGGCTGGCTCATGTACCGCCGCGACTACGGCAGTTCAGGCTTCGCACCGTTCGATGCCATCAACACCGGCAACGTCACCAGCCTCAAGCCGGCCTGGGATTACAAGACCGGCTTCGACATGGGCCACGAGGCCCCACCGATCGTCAACGGCGACTTCCTCTTCATCACCACGCCGAAGAACCAGTTGCTCGCCTTCCAGGCGTCCACCGGCAAGCTGTTGTGGAAGTACGAACACGACCTGTCGAACACCGGGCTGAAGACCATCTGCTGCGACGTGGTGAACCGCGGCGTGGCGCTCTACGAAGACAAGGTCTACATGGCCACGCTGGATAACCGCGTGGTGGCGCTGGACGCGAAGACCGGCAAGGTCGCGTGGAACGTGGAACTGAGCGCGCCCGATGTCGGCTATGCGATGACGCTGGCCCCGCTGGTGGTCAAGGGCAAGGTGATCGTCGGTGTTTCCGGCGGTGAGTATGGCGCGCGCGGTTACGTCGAAGCGCTGGATGCGAAGACCGGCAAGCAGGTGTGGAAGCAGCACACCGTCCCGGCGCCGAACGAACCGGGCGGCGATACCTGGCCCGAAGGCGCGTACAAGACCGGCGGCGGTGCCACCTGGCTGACCGGCAGCTACGACGCCGAGACCGACACCTTGTTCTGGGGCGTCGGCAATCCCGGCCCCTGGCTGGCCACGCTGCGCCCGGGTGACAACCTGTACACCGACTCGGTGATCGCAATGAATCCCGGCAGCGGCAAGATCAAGTGGCACTACCAGTACACGCCGAACGACAGCTGGGACTACGACGGCACGAATGAAATCGTGCTCACCGACATCGACTACAAGGGAACGAAGCACAAGGCGCTGGTCACCGCGAGCCGCAATGGCTGGTTCTACGCGATCGACCGCAACGACGGCAAGCTGATCTACGCCGAGAAGTTCGCCCACGCCACGTCGGTGTCGGGTTTCAAGGATGGCAAGCCGCAGACCGACCCGGCGATGCGACCCACCGTCGACAAGGAAGTGTTCACCTGCCCCAGCTTCCTCGGTGGCAAGAACTGGTGGCCCATCTCCGTGGACCCGCAGACCCATCTCGCGTACGTGCCGACCCTGCACACCTGCATGACCATGAAGGGTGCGACGGTGAGCTACAAGGCCGGCCTGCCGTTCCTGGGCGAAACCTTCAAGGTCGTCGCGGACCCTGAAAACAAGGACACCTGGGGTTCCGTGCAGGCGATCGACGTGAACACCGGCAAGCAGGCGTGGCGCCATCCGTCGGCGCTGCCGTGGAACGGCGGCATGCTCAGCACCGCGGGCGGCCTGGTGTTCTCCGGATCGGCCGACGGCTATCTCTACGCGTTCGACGCAAAGACCGGCAAGGTGCTGTGGAAGAGCCCGCAGATGACCTCCGGCGTGCTCGGCGTGCCCAGCACGTGGCGCGTCGGCGGCAAGCAATACGTCGCGGTGTATGCCGGCTGGGGCGGCGGCGTGCCGATCTGGGGCGGTGACATGGCGAAGGATCCGCGCGTGCGCAACATCCCGCTCGGCGGCCATCTCTACGTGTTCTCGCTGTAAGGAGGCGACGCATGAAAATTCGATACCTGGTCGCGCTCGCGGCCACCCTGCCCTTCGTCGTCATCGCCGCACGCGCAGCGGACCTCACGGTCTGCGTGGATCGCGCCAGCCCGCTTGCCCATGCCGACGTCGGCGTGGCGCAGGCCGTGGGCGCGCACGACCACGCCCGGGCGAAGATCCACTACTTCGATGGAAGCGGGGACGACGACGGTTTCGACCTGAAGGAGTTCAACGCGCTGGCGAAGTCCTCCTGTGACCTCGTGCTCGGCTTCCCGGTCGATGCCGACGCGCCGGGCGTGCCCGAAGGCCTGAAGGCCACCCAGGCCTATGGGCACACGGGTTTCCTGCTAGTGCTGCCCGCGGCGGACAAGGCCACCTCGCTGGCCAGCGTCGGCAAGGGCACGCGCATCGCGGTGACCTACCAGACCACGCCGAACCTGTACTTCGCCGACCATCCCGGCCTGGTCGCCGACGTGCACCTCACCGACGACGATGGGCTGAAAGCCCTGGCCGACGGCAAGGTGGGCGCGGCCATGGTGTGGGGACCCACGGTCGCCGGCTTCCTCAAGAAGCAGGCCGGACGCTTCCGTACCGTCGAACTCACCGAGCCGCATGCACGCTTCGACCTCGTCGCGTTGTACGACGACGCCCACGCCGCTGCCGCACGCCAGTTCGAAAGCGCGGTCGCGGCATTGCGCGCCGACGGCAGCATGGCCAGGCTGCTCGCCCCCGTGGCGATGGCCGCCTCGGCACGACCGGATCGCCGCAACGCCTTGTGGCGGCGCCCCGGCGAGCCTACGGGCCTGGCCTGTGCGGCGGCAAAGAAGGACACCGCCGCGGCGCCAGCGCTCTACACCACGGCACAGGCCGATTCGGGCGCGACGAAGTATTCCGACAACTGCGCGCAGTGCCATGGTCCGACCCTGGAAGGTCGCGCCGGACCCGCGCTGAAGGGACCGCACTTCGCCAATCCGCAGGCCAACTTCCACGTCGGCGACATCTTCACCATCGTCTCGCAGAACATGCCGGCGACCCAGCCGGCCAGCCTGCCACAGGACGACTACGTGGAAATCATGGCCTTCCTGCTGCGCGAGAACGGCTACCCGCCGGGCAGCACCAAGCTCACCTTCGACGAAGCGAAGCAGTCGAAGGTACCGCTGACGTCCAACGCCCACTGACTGCCCACTGACCCCACCGCGGAGCACCGCCATGGACATCGAGAAGGTCATCGCCACCCCGGCCGCCGTCGCACTGGTGCAACGCCTGCGCGAACGGCACGGTGAACTCTTGTTCCACCAGTCCGGCGGCTGCTGCGACGGCTCGTCCCCCATGTGCTACCCGACCGGGGATTTCATCGTCGGCGACCGCGACGTGCTGCTCGGCACGATCGCGGACGCCGCGTTCTACATGAGCCCCTCCCAGTACGAGTACTGGAAGCACACCCAGCTGATCATCGACGTGGTGCCGGGGAGGGGCGGCATGTTCTCGCTGGAAAACGGCGAAGGCGTCCGCTTCCTCACCCGCTCCCGCCTGTTCACCGACGAGGAAGTCAACGCCCTGGTCGCCGCCGGCCGCTTCTAACGGATCCCCTCCCCCTTGTAGGAGCGCGCCCGCGCGCGACCCACCCCACCGCCCATCCCTTCGCCCCGCCAATCCCCCGCATCACCAAAAGCATTTGACTTAGAGCGCACTCTAAGCCTTACGCTTCCCGTCATGCCCACATCCCTGACCATCGCCGAGGCGGCCACCGCCACCGGCCTCACGGCCTACACCCTGCGCTACTACGAGCAGATCGGGTTGATTGACCCGGTCCCGCGACGAAACGGCCAGCGCGTGTACGGCGAAGCCGAAATGCGCTTCATCCAGTTCGTGCTGCGCTTGCGCAGCACCGGCATGCCGATGCGCGACATCCAGGAATATTCACGCCTGCGCCGGCTCGGCGAGACGCCCGACAGCATCGTCGCCCGCGGCGACCTGCTCGAACGCCACGCCGCCCACCTGCGCGACCAGCTGGAATCGCTCACCGAATCGATCGCGCGGCTCGACGAGAAGATTGCGCTTTACCGCTCCATGTACGGCGATCCCGCGATCGCCACCCCCACTCCCCGGAGGAAGCACGCATGATTACCCGCAAACTTGGCGCCCACGGCCCGGAAGTCTCCGCACAGGGGCTCGGCTGCATGGGCATGAGCGAGTTCTATGGCGCAGGCGACGAGAAGGAAAACATCGCCACGCTCGAACGCGCGCTGGAGCTCGGCATCAGCTTCTGGGACACCTCCGATGCCTATGGCCCGCACACCAACGAAGAGCTGATCGGCCGCGTGCTCCAGGGCCGCCGCGACAAGGTCTTCCTGGCGACGAAGTTCGGCATCGTGCGCGACCCGGCCAACCCGTCTTCGCGCGGCGTGAGCGGCCGCCCGGAGTACGTGCGCTCGTCGGTCGAAGGCAGCCTGCGTCGCCTGAAGACGGACTACATCGACCTGTACTACCAGCACCGCGTGGACCGCACCGTGCCCATCGAGGAAACGGTCGGCGCGATGGCGGAGCTGGTGAAGGAAGGCAAGGTGCGCCACCTCGGCCTGTCCGAGGCCTCGGCGGAATCCATCGGCCGCGCCGCTAAGGTGCATCCGATCACCGCCCTGCAGAGCGAATACTCGCTGTGGACGCGCGATCCGGAAACCACCGGCACGCTGGCCGCCTGCCGCGAGAACGGGATCGCCCTGGTGGCGTACAGCCCGCTGGGCCGTGGCTTCCTCACCGGCGCGATCACCACGCCCGACGACTTCGCCGAAGACGACTATCGCCGGCACAACCCGCGCTTCACCGGCGAGAACTTCACGAAGAACCTCGAGCTGGTCGGCAAGGTGAAGAAGTTCGCCGCGGACAAGGGCTGCACGCCGGGCCAGCTTGCCCTGGCCTGGGTGCTGGCCAAGGGCCAGGACATCGTGCCGATCCCGGGGACGAAGCGGGTGAAGTACCTGGAGGAAAACGCCGCCGCGGTAGAGGTGAAGCTCACCGAATCGGAGCTGGCCGAGATCGACGCCGTGTTCCCACCTGAATCGGCGGTAGGTGAGCGTTACGCCGCGTCCATGATGGGCTCTATCAACGCCTGACCGGGCCGTATAATGGCGGTTTGCATCACCGGCAAACCGCCATGTCGTCCCCCGACCATTCGCCGCTGGGCAAGGCCACCACGTACGCCGACCGCTACGATCCGGCCCTGCTCTTCCCCATCCCCCGCCAGGCCAAGCGTGACGAGATCGGCGTGGATGGCGATGCGCTGCCGTTCCACGGCGTCGACATCTGGAATGGCTACGAACTGAGCTGGCTGGACCCGCGCGGCAAGCCGATGGTGGCCGTGGCGGAATTCCGCTTCCCGGCCACCACCCCCCACATCGTCGAATCGAAGTCGTTCAAGCTGTACCTGAACAGCTTCGCCCAGGAAGTGCTCGCCGACCGCGATGCGTTGCGCGACATCCTCGTGCGGGACCTCTCCGCGGCGGCCGGTGGCCCGGCCGGGGTCGTCCTGCATGCGCCGGAGGAGCTGTCCGGCACGGCGCTGTCCGAGCCGGAGGGCATCCTGCTCGACGACCAGGACCTCGACTTCGACTGCTACGGCCCGCCGCGCGCCGATTTTCTCGGCACCCACGAAGGCGACGTCCGCGAAGTGCTGGTCTCGCACCTTCTGCGTTCGAACTGCCCGGTCACCGGCCAGCCGGACTGGGGCAGCGTGCAGATCCGCTACACCGGTGCGCCGATCGACCGCGCCGGCCTGCTCCGCTACCTGGTCTCGTTCCGCACGCATACCGAATTCCACGAACAGTGCGTGGAGCGGATCTTCATGGACGTGCGCGACCGCTGCGCCCCGCGCGAGCTGGCGGTCTATGCCCGGTACACCCGTCGCGGCGGCCTGGACATCAACCCATTCCGCAGCACGGACCCCGCCGAAGTGCCCGGGAATCCGCGCGGCGCGCGCCAATGATGAACCGCGCATTCATGCACTCTTCATTGGTCTTGCCTTTAGTTGTGTAGCCTGTAACCTGCCGCGGCTGAGGGACTTCCCTCGTCCCGTCCACGTATTCGTTTATTCCGGAATCCAGACATGAAGCTTTCCTTCCGCACGCCCGCCCTCGCCACGGCCACCCTGGCCGGCCTCCTGGTCCTGACCGCTTGCGGCAAGAAGGAAGAGCAGACCCCGGCCCCGGCCGCTGCCTCGACCGCCCCGGCGGCTCCGGCTGCTGCTCCGGCCGCCGCCAGCACTGCCCCGGCCGCTACCGCCCCGGCCAGCGCCACCTCGGCCGCTGCCGCCGCTGCCACCCCGGCCGCCCCGACGGCCGCCCCGGCCCCGGTCGCCGCCAGCGAGACGCTCAAGGTCGGCTCGGTGACCCTCGGCAGCGCCGTCGGCGCCGACAAGAAGGTCGCCAAGGCCAAGACCGCCTTCGCACCGAACGAGAAGACCATCTACGCCTCGGTCGCCACCGAAGGCAGCACCGCCGGCGCCACGCTCAACGCCAAGTGGACCTACCAGGACGGCGAGACCAGCACCACGGTCAGCGACATCAGCCAGTCGATCAGCACCGACGGCCCGGCCGTCACCACGTTCAAGATCCAGAATCCGAACGAGTGGCCGGAAGGCAAGTACAAGGTGTCGATCTCGCTCAACGGCAAGGCCGTCGGCGACCAGTCGTTCGACGTCAAGAAGAAGTAAGCCCCCGCTCCATCGCGAGGCACCAGAAGGCGCGGCCCTGCCGCGCCTTTTTTTGTGCCCGCAAAAAAAAGTCATTCAGCTCCCGTAGGAGCGCGCCCGCGCGCGATCCCGGCCCCCTCTCGGTTTCCTGACCCCAAAACGCCCCCCACCTAAGTAAACCTACGGCTCCATTCAGCCCCCACAAGGCTTCGTGAGCACGAAGACAAAACCCAGTGAGACGACGTCTCACCGCGTGAAGACGACTCTTTCAGCATCCCGATGATCGAATGGCACCCAACCTGACTCGGCAGAGGGCCGTCAGGCACCCTGCCATCTTTAGGAGAGATCCCATGCTTTATTGGGCCGTTGTATTTTTCATCGTCGCGATCGTTGCCGCGATCTTTGGCTTCGGTGGCATCGCCGCCGGCGCCGCCAGCATCGCCAAGATCCTGTTCGTCGTGTTCCTGATCCTGTTCATCCTGTCGCTGCTGTTCGGTGGCCTGCGTCGCGGGCCGCGCTTGTAACCCAAGCCAACCCGCACCGCTGACGAAACGCCCCGTCCCCACGCCGGGGCGTTTCTCTATCTGACGGAGTAACGCCATGCGCCGCCTTGCCTGTGTCGTGCTTGTCCTCGCCGCCGTCGCGGCCCATGCGCAGCAGCCGGCGAAGATCGCCACGGCCGATGCCGACTTCGTGCGACGCGCCAGCAGCGCCGGCCTCACCGAGATCGCCCTGGGCAAGCTCGCCGCCGACCAGGCATCCAGCGATTCGGTCAAGAAGTTCGCCGCCCGCATGGTTGAAGACCACAGCCGTGGCAACGAGGCACTGGGCAAGCTGGCGGGCAGCAAGGGCGTGCAGATCGCCGTGGCGCCCGAGCCAGCGCAGCAGCAGGAAATCGACGCGATGAAAGACCTGCAGGGCGCGAAGTTCGATCGCGCCTACTCCGATGCGATGGTCAAGGATCACAAGCTGGCCACGGGGCTCTACCAGCTCGAAGCCGACAAGGGCGAAGACCCCGATATCCGCAACTTCGCACGTGGGCAGTTGCCCGTGCTGAAGGAACACGAAAAGCTCGCGGACGGGTTGCCGCCGTTCTAGGCGGCACCCGTAGCGTTCAACCCAGCTTTTCCGCCAGGAACGCCCGCGTGCGCGCATTGGCTTTTTCCGCATCCGCTGCGTCGTAGTGATCGCCGCCCGGACGGGCGAAGGCATGGTTGCGCCCCGCGTACACGTGGATCTCCACATGCGGATTGCCTTCGAGGGTCGCCTTGATCGTCGCCTTCGCTTCCTTGCTCATGAACTCGTCTTCGCCGGCCAGGTGCATCAACAGCGGCGTGCTGATGTCCTTGCCGCGCTCGACGAATTCCTCGGTGCGGCCGCCGTAATATTCCACGCCGGCGTCGGCCTTGCCGCGCGCCACTGTGAGGAAGGTGAGCAGGCCACCGAGGCAGAAGCCCATAACGCCGGCCTTTCCGTTCGCGTCTGGCAGTGCACGGGCGGCATCGAGCGTGGCGACGATGTCGTCGGTCGCCTTCTCGATGTCCAGCTTCATGTAGTAACCGAGCGCCGTGTTCCAGTCGGCTTCGCTATGTTCCGACAGCTCGATATGCGGCTGGAAGCGCCAGAACAGGTCGGGGGCCACGGCGATGAAGCCGTCGCGCGCCAGACCGTCGGCGATCGCGCGGATGCCATCGGTGATGCCGAAGATCTCCTGGATCACCACCACGACCGGTGCAGGCGTACGGGCGGGCATGGCGACGTAAGCATCGAAGCGGCCATCGGGAGTCGTGACGGAGAGGCTCATGGGCATTCCATGGTGAGGCGGTGGACCGCGACCGTACGAGGCCACGCCCGCCTGCGTCTTTGCCAGGAATGACGCGCCCGCCCTCGCGCGTTCGTGCAACGCGCTTCGCGGGCCGTGGTCAGCCCCGCACGGCCACCAGGCGCATGCGGCCGTCGTCGAATAGCTCGCTGTTAGGCTGCGGGCCGATATGCCGGCGTGGCCGGCGCGGGAACGGCGCCACGTTGCTGGTATCCCGGCTGCGACGGAGCACGTCGAGCAGGAACTCCACCACCTCGGGGCCGCGGCCGTGGAAGGCCAGTTCGACGGGGCGGCCGCCCAGGCAATCGATGTGGGTTTCGAAGAACCACGTCCAGACCTGGGCACGATCGGGCTCGACCAGTTCGGCCAGGGTGACGATGCGTCGGATGATGCCGTAATGCATGGCGGGGGGAACGCCTATGTGGGGAGCGTGCATGGTTGGCGAGGCCACATTGCCTGAACATTGCCGCCCGCGCCGGCGGCGCGCGGTAGCATGCCCGGGCACCCAGTGAAGGCGGGCCCGTGCGCATACTTCTTGTCGAAGACGAAACCGAACTCGCGGATGCCCTGCGCACCGCGCTGGAACGCCATGGCCTGGTGATCGACGTGGCACCCACCCTGCTGCAGGCCAACGAGTCGCTGCGCCTGGGCGTGCACGACCTGGTGGTCCTTGACCGGCAGTTGCCCGACGGCGACGGCGTCAGCCTGATCCGCAAGGCCCGCGAACACCTGCCCGGGGTGCCCGTCATCGTGCTGACCGCGCGCGGCTCGCTGGGCGACCGCGTCGCCGGCCTGGACCAGGGCGCCGACGACTACCTGGTCAAGCCGTTCGCCGTGGAAGAGCTGCTGGCACGCATCCGCGCGGTATCGCGACGGCAGTCACCGCGCGACGTCCCACGCGCCACCGTGGCCCGGCTCTCGTTCGACTTCGCCGCGCACGAGGCCTTCGTCGCCGACGTGCCGCTACGCCTGCCGCGCCGCCAGCTGCTGGTGCTCGAAGCCTTGTGCCTGCGGCATGGCCGCACGGTGTCGCGCAACGACCTGCTCGAGGCGGTGTACGACTTCGACGATGAAATCCAGTCCAACGCGCTGGACGCACACATTTCCAAGCTGCGCCGCTCGCTCGACGACGCGGGCGCGGAGGTCGACATCCACGTGATCCGCGGGGTCGGTTACCTGCTGAGGGGCAAGGCTCATGGCACGGCGCGGTAGATCGCTGGCGGTCCAGCTTTCGTGGCGCATCGTGGTGCCACAGGCCGTGATCATGCTCATCGCCTTCCTGGTGCTGGGCTTCCGGATCCACGACGAAAACGTGTCGTACATCGAACCCGATGTGCTGGACGCCGTGGACCAGTCACTCACGCAGGACTCCGACGGCCGCATCGCGCTGCATCCCACGGCGGTGTTGCGCCAGGCGATGCAGGATCACCCCGGGCTGTGGATCGCCGTGCGCGACGAACGCGGCCATGCGCTCGACTACGGCACGCCGCCGCCGGCCCTCGCACCGCTCATTGCCCGGCTTGACCAGTTCGCGGCCTCGGATATCCATGGCACCCATGCGCCTTATGCCGATACCACCGGCATCCGCGTGCTTCCGCGGCCCAACGGCAAGCTGCATGCAGCGACAGGCGGTGCGGGCGTCGCCAGCGTGCAAGGCATCGCGACCATGGTGGCGGACTACCTGACCTGGCGCCTGCTCGTGCCCACGGTGATCTGCACGCTGATCCTCGTGCCGATCGTGGTACGCCGCTCGATGAAGGGCGTGCGCTCGGTGGCACGCCATGCCGACGCCATCGACGTCGAGAAGCGTGGCGCACGGCTCGCCGACCAGGCCGTGCCCCACGAGATCCAGCCGCTGGTGCGGGGATTCAACGCGGCCCTGAGCCGGGTGACCGAGGGTTACGAGGTGCGTGATCGCTTCCTCGCCAGCGCCGCGCACGAGCTGCGTGCGCCGATCGCGATCCTGCGCACGCGCATCGATGCGATGGATCCGGGGCCCGAGCGTTCGCGCCTGATGGGCGATGTCGCCCGGCTGTGGAACCTGGCCGAGCAGTTGCTCGACCTGCAACGTTTCAGCGGCGATTCGGCCGTGCTCACGCGACTCGACCTTGGCAAGCTCTCCGCCGACGCCGTGGCCGACATCGCGCCGCTCGCGCTGGAGTCCGGCAACGACATCGAGTTCGACGCGCCGCGCGATCCCGTATGGATACAGGGTGACGCGCTAGCGCTGTGCCGCGTGCTGATGAACCTGATCCAGAACGCGATGGTGCACGCCAGCGGCAATGGCACGATCAGCGTCGAGGTACGCGCGGACGGCCAGCTGCGCGTCAGCGACCAGGGCTCGGGCATCGCCCCGGAAGAACGCGCGCGGATCTTCGAGCCGTTCTATCGCACGCGGCCCAGCAGCTCGGGCACCGGCCTCGGCCTGCACCTGGCACGGCAGGTGGTGGAGCGACACGGCGGCAGCATCGATGTCACCGATGGCGACGGCGGCGGGGCGTGCTTCAGGGTGCGGTTGCCGCTCGCGAAGGCCTGACCGGCGACCGACCGGCGCGACGCCGGCCACGCCGTGGCTATGCGAACGGCGTCAGCGGGCGCCGGCGAGGACGATGCCGGGCAGGCGCACCAGCATCCGCTGGAAGATCTTCGTATCGGCCATGCCACGCGATAGGATCAGGGCGCCGTGCAACTCGACGAGGGCCTGTTCCGCATGGACCTTCGCCTGGCGCTTCGGTGCACCCGCCGCCTCGGCCACGCGCGTCAGCGCCTCGGCAAGCCGCTGGAAGATCGAGGCGATGGCCGCGGAGCGCCCGTTCTGCTGGCCGCGGGGCGGCGCCAGGACGTTCAACAGGCACGATTCGTTGCCGCTCGCGTAGAACGCGTCGATGATCCTGACGAACGCGGCCATCCTGCGCTCCGGCGACGACTCGTCCGCCAGCGCGGGAAACAGGTGTTCGTCGAGGATGTCGCTCGTGGCGGCGAGCACCTCTTCGGCCATCTGTTCCTTCCCGCCGGGAAACCGGTGGTAGAGGCTCGCCTTCTTCAGGCCCGTGGCCTCCGAGAGGCTGGCCAGCGACGCGGCATCGTAGCCGACCTCCTTGAAAATGGCGGTCAGCTTGCGGGTGAGTTCGTCGTCTTCGATCTTGCGTGGCTTGGGCATGGTGCACTCCTGCGGCGATTGTAACCGAACAATCGGTCAAATACTTCTTGACTTCTCCGCAGGCCAGTAGCGATTCTATTGTTACCGAACGATCGGTAAATTACTGGAGAACCACCGTGTCACGCATCCCCGTCCTTACCCCCGAGACCGCCACCCCCGCCCAGGCCGAGATCTTCGCGAAGACCACGGCCAAGTTCGGCAAGAATCCGCTGCTGATGGCGTCGATGACCAACTCGCCGGCGATGATGAACAGCTACCTCACCCTGTTCCAGAACCTCACCGATGGCCGCTTCGACAAGAAGCTGGCCCGCAAGATCGGCCTGGCCATCGGCGAAGAGAACGGCTGCGAATACTGCATCTCGCTGCTGGCGGCGATCGCGAAGCTGCAGAAGCTCACCGACGAAGACATCGAGCTGGCCCGCCACGGCAAGTCCACCGACCCGAAGGAAGAAGCCCTGCTCACCTTCGTGCTCCTGCTCGTTCGCCACAAGGGCGACCTGACCAACGCCGAAGTCCAGGCGGTCAAGGACGCCGGGTGGAGCGACGAAGACGTCTCGGAAGTCTTCGGCCACCTCATCCTCAACTTCCTCACCAACTACTTCTGGAAGGTGGCCCGCACCGACATCGACTTCCCGGTGCTTCGCCTGTTCGACCAGTCCAAGATCGCCCGCGGCAACCACTGACGCGCACGTGGCGGAGGCCCGGGCCTCCGCCACGTTTTGCTCAGTAGGCGGCGGCGCGGCCTTCGTCGTCCAGCGAGGCGATGACCGACGGGCGTGCCTCCATCCGGTGCATGAAGGCCTGGATCGCCACGTAGCCGGACATGTCGATGCCCACGCGTACCGGCCAGCGCAGCACGTTGTACAGGTAGCCGTCCACCGCCGAGAACCGCTCGCCCATCACATAGTCGCTCCCTGCCAGGTGGTCTTCCACGTAGGCGAAGCGGCTGGCGAGGTTGCCTTCGGCGAAGCGCGCTTTCGAGGCGCCATCGATGAATCTCGAGAACATCACGGCCATGCCCTTGTGCAGGTCGGTGGCCACGTAGTTCAGCCACTCCAGCGCGCGGTAGCGCTCGATCGTACCCGCTGGCGGAAGCAGCCCGGCGTCGGCGTGCGTGTCGGCGATCCACTGCAGGATCACGGCGTTTTCCGTGACGATCGCACCATCGGCAAGCTCCAGCGCAGGGATGAATCCCTTCGGGTTCACCTGCATGTAATCGCCTTCCACGGTGCGCTTGGTCGCGAAGTCGACCTTGACCATGTCGAACGTAGCGCCGGCTTCGCGCAGCGAAATCTGCGCGGCGAGGCCGCATGAGCCAGGGGTGAAGTACAGTTTCATTCGAACGACCTTCTATGGGGTGAGGGATTGGAAATCGCTGGCGTCGTGCCGCTCGCGCAGCATGGTCCCGGGTTCGCCGTTGATGCGGTTGACGACCCTGCCTCGCGCCACGGCGGGGCGCGCTGCGATCGTCCTGTGCCAGCGCAGGAGATGGGTGTACTGCGACACGCCGAGGAACCCGGCCGTGCCGTACACGCCGTAAAGGCTTTCCGGGTACCACGGCCACACGGCCATGTCGGCGATCGTGTAGTCGTCGCCGGCCAGGAACTCGTGCCGGGCCAGGTGCGTATCCAGCACGTGGAGCTGTCGCTTGGTCTCCATGGCGTAGCGGTCGATCGCGTATTCGATCTTCAGCGGCGCGTACTTCAGGAAGTGGCCCAGGCCCCCGCCGACGAACGGCGCGGCGCCCATCTGCCACATCAGCCAGTTGAACACCTGGGTGCGCTTGCCGTGTTCGGTGGGCAGGAAGGCACCGAAGCGTTCGGCCAGGTAGACCAGGATCGAGCCACTTTCGAACACGTGCGTCTCGGGCTCGGTGGTGCGGTCGACCAGGGCCGGGATCTTCGAGTTGGGATTGATGGCGACGAAGCCGCTGCCGAACTGGTCGCCTTCGAAGACATTGACCAGCCACGCGTCGTATTCGGCGGTGGCATGGCCCGCCTGCAACAGCTCCTCCAGCAGGATGGTGACCTTCTGGCCGTTGGGCGTGCCCTGTGAGTACAACTGGAAGGGATGCCTGCCCACGGGCAAGGCGTGCTCGAAGCGCGCGCCCGAGACGTGGCTGTTGATGCTGCCGAACGTGCCGGCGTAGCTCGCTTTCGGCGACCAGACGGCGGGCGGCGTGTAACCCGCCGGCTGGTTATCGGTGGGATCGTGGGTCATCGCGGTTTCCTCGCAAGGTCATGGGCTGCCCGGCACCACGAAACGTGGCCAGCCGCGCATGTGGTTGATGAAGCGCTCGCTAAGGCCGCCGCGACGCAGGAAGTCGGCGGTCACGGGGAGCGCGGGGCTGTCGTAGCAGGGGTTGTCGCGCACCTGCAGGGGGAAGTCGCGGCGAAGGATTCCCGCGCGGCCGATCAGGACGAAATCGCAACCTTCGTCGAGGAGCTCGGCGGCGCGTTGCGCACCCATGATCTTCCCCGCCGTGCCGACACGCACGCGCTTGCGCGGGATGCTCGTGAACACGCCAAGCAACGACTTGCCGCGGAACGTGCCTTCCTGCACCACCTGTGCCGAATCCCAGAGCGCCAGGTCGAGGTAGTCGATCAGTTCGCGATCGAGGATGCACGCCGTGATCTCGCGCAGTTCCTCCAGGCGCAGGCCGTAGCGCTCGACCGACAGCCGCCAGCCGATCTGGAAATCGGGTCCGGTGGCCTTGCGGATGCCTTCGATCACTTCGATGGTGAGGCGTGCACGGTTTTCGACCGACCCGCCGTACCTGTCGTCGCGGTCGTTCAACAGCGGCGACATGAACTCGGACAGGATCCAGCCGAACGCACCATGCAACGCCACGCCGTCGAACCCGGCCAGCTCCGCGCGTTTCGCAGCGGCGATGAAGCTGTCGCGGATGCGCTCCACCTGCCCGGTCGCCAACGCCCGGGTATCGGCCAGCGTGCGGCTGGATGCCGGTGCGGGAACCCCGCCGATCTCACGCCGGGCACGGTGCCCGGCGTGGTGGAGCTGCACCGCCGAGAGCCCGCCGCCGTCGCGGATCGATGTCGCCATCTCGCGCAGGCCCGGCGCGAGGCCGTCGTTGTGCACCCCCAACTGTCGCGCAAACGCGATGCCACCCGCTTCCACCGTCGCCGCGCCGGTCTGCACGAGGGCATAGCCGCCCCCGGCCACTTGCCGGATCCAGTCGCGATCGTGGATGGACGGCGTTCCGTCGAGTTCGCTCTGCTGGTTGGTCAACGGCGCCAGCATGAAGCGATTGCGCATCGCCGGCCCATGCATGAGCGTGAGCGGCTTAAACAGGTCCGATACGCTCATCGCGGGGCTCCCTGCGTTGCGTCCGCGTGCCATCCACCGCCCAGCGCGCGGACGAGGTCGACGGTGGCGCGCACGCGCGCGCCCTCGGAGCGCAGGCGCGACTGCCGGTTCCTCAGCAAGGTGCGCTCGGCATCGACCACCACGAGGTAGTCGACATCGCCCTCGTCGAAGCGGGTCCGCACCGACGATGCGACGCGCGCAGACGCTTCCTCCGCATCGCGATCGTTCGCGAGCCGTTCGTCCAGCGAGCGCGTGGAAGCCAATGCATCCTCCACTTCGCGGAACGCCTGGAGCACGGTCTTCCGGTAGGCGCCGACGCTTTCCTCGTAGTCGGCGCGGGCGAGCGCGACGCCGGCCTTGCGCTTGCCGCCATCGAAGATCGGCAGGTTCAGCGCCGTGCCGACCAGGGGGCCAAGCAGGAAGGTGCGCTGGGTCCACTGGGTGAGGTTCCCCAGTGCCGCGGATTCGTAGCCGAAGGCACCCGTCAGCGACAGCGAAGGGAAGTACGCCGCCCGTGCGACACCGATGCGCGCGTTCTCCGCGGCCATGGCGCGTTCGGCGGCGGCCACGTCGGGGCGGCGTTCCAGCAGCGTGGACGGCAGGCCTTCCGAGACGTGCACCGAGACGTTTTCCAGCGGGCTGGCCACCAGGCCAAGCGCGGCCGGCGTCTCTCCCAGCAGGACGGCCAGCGCATGCTGGGCCAGCGCCGCCTCCTGCTCCACCGACGCCTGCTGTGCGCGCGCAGCGGAACGTTCCGCCTTCGCCTGGTCGAGGACGACGGTGGCGACGGCGCCCAGCGCCTGCTTGCGCTCCAGCAGCGCCACGCTGTCTTCCCAGCTCGCCACGGTATCGCGCAGGAGGCGCCGCTCGCCCTCGAGCTGCCGCAGGGTGAAGTACGTGCTCGCTACGTCGGCCTGCACGATCAGCAGCATCTGCTGCGACAGCGCCTGCTGCTGGGCGGTGGTCGCCTGTGCCGCCGCCACCTCCGACGACACCCGCCCGAACACGTCCGCCTCGTAGGCGACCGTGCCCTGCGCACGCCACAGGGTCTGCGTCACGCCCGGCGCGCCATCGCCCCGGAATGCCGCCGCACCGCTGGTACGCTGCCGGGTCGGACCAAACCCCACGTCGAGGCTGGGATAGCGTTCGGCCTCGGCGCGGGAACCCAGCGCACGTGCCTGCCTGACCCGGGCCATGGCGATGGCGACGTCCGGATTGGCTTTCAACGCCTGGGCTTCCAGTTCGACGAGCACGGGGTCGCCGAAGGCCTTCCACCAGGGCGAAGGCGTCTGCTCGTCCGCCGGCTGGGCCGGCACCCACTGGCCGAGCTCCTCGCCCGGCACGGCGGTAACCGCGTCCGTGCCGGCTTCGCGGAAAGTGCCTGGCACCGCGATCTCCGGTCGCCGCTCCGTCGGCGCGAGCGAGCACCCCGCGAGCAGCGCCAGCAACGAGGTCATGAGGGCGGTGCGCGTGAAGGACAGGGCGGCGTTCATGCGTCACCTCCCAGGCGACCGGCATCGATGTGATGCGGCACCAGCGCCGGCGCCTCATGGTGCGCGGCCGAGTGCAACGGCCGTCGTCCACCGAGGATCCGAGCGACCACGTAGAACAGCGGCGTCAGGAACAATCCGAACAGCGTGACGCCGAGCATGCCGAAGAACACCGAGATACCCATCGCCTTGCGCATCTCCGCGCCGGCACCGGTCGACATCACGAGGGGAATGACACCCATGATGAAGGCCAGCGATGTCATCAGGATCGGACGCAGGCGCAGGCGCGATGCCTCGATGACCGCCTTGATCGTCGGCATGCCGGCGATCTCCAGCTCGCGGGCGAACTCGACGATGAGGATCGCGTTCTTCGTGGCCAGGCCCACCAGTACGATCAGGCCGATCTGGGTGAAGATGTTGTTGTCGCCGTGGGTCAGCCACACACCGAGGAGCGCGGAAAAGATGCTCATGGGCACGATGAGGATGATGGCCAGCGGCAGCGTCACGCTCTCGTACTGCGCGGCGAGGACGAAGAACACCAGAAGCACGCTCAGCGGCAGGATCCACACCGCGCTGTTGCCCGCGATGATTTGCTGGTACGTGAGGTCCGTCCACTCGTAGGACATGCCCGGCGGCAGCGTCTCCGCCGCGATCCGCTTGATCGCCTCCATCGCCTGGTCGGACGAGTAGCCCGGCGCCGGGCTGCCGCCCACGTCCGCCGAGGTGAATCCGTTGTACCGCTGCACCTGGTCGGGGCCGTAGGTCTGCGACACCCTGGCAACGGACGCCAGCGGCACCATCTGGCCGTCGTCGCTGCGTACGTGCAGCTGCCCGATGTCGTCGGGACGCGAGCGGTACTTGCCGTCGGCCTGCATGCGTACCTGGTAGACGCGGCCGAGGAAGTTGAAGTCGTTGACGTAGTACGAACCGAGGAAGGCTTGCAGCGTGCCGAAGATCGCCGGTGTCTGCACACCGAGCTGCTGCGCCTTGGCCCGGTCGATGTCGACCTTAAGCTGCGGCACGTTGACGGTGTAGGTGGAGAACAACGGGCCGAGTTCGGGCGCCTCGGCGGCCTTCTTGATGAATGCCTGCGTGGCCTTGTAGAGGGCTTCGTAACCCAGGTCCGCGCGATCCTCGATCTGCAGCTTGAAACCACCCAGCGTGCCCAGGCCATACACCGGCGGCGCGGGGAACACGGCGGCGAAGGCATGGCCGATGCTGCCGTATTCGCGGTTGAGGTCGGCGGCCACCTGGTCCGCGCTGACGCCCGGGCGATCCTTGAACGGCTTGAGCAGGACGAAGGTGAGCGCCGTGCTCGAACTCTTCGTCACGCCATTGATCGACAGGCCGCTATACGTCGACGTGCCCATCACCGCCGGGTGCTTCAGCGCCACGGCGTTCATCTGGTTCATCGTCGCTTCGGTGCGGTCGAGCGTGGAGCCCTCCGGCAGCTGCGCCATGCTGACGATGTATTCCTTGTCCTGCGCTGGCACGAAGCCGCCCGGCACGTGGCCAGTGAGCCACCACGTCGCGACGAGCAGCGCCGCGTACACCCCGAGCATCGCGCCCTTGTGCTTCACCAGGCGTGCGACGCCACCGCCGTAGCCTTCGGAGGCCCGATCGAACGCGTGGTTGAACCGGCCGAAGAAGCGGCCGAACACGCGATGCATCGCACGGGTGAGCGCATCCGGCTTGTCGCCATGCGCCTTGAGCAGCATCGCCGACAAGGACGGCGACAGGGTCAGCGAGTTGACCGCGGAGATCAGCGTCGAGATGGCGATGGTGACGGCGAACTGCTTGTAGAACTCGCCCGTCAGGCCACTCAGGAACGCCAGCGGGAGGAACACGGCCGACAAGGTAAGCGCGATGGCGATGATCGGGCCACTGACCTCGCGCATCGCCTGGTACGTCGCCTCGCGCGGCGCAAGGCCTCGTGCGATGTTGCGCTCGACGTTCTCGACCACCACGATCGCATCGTCGACGACGATGCCGATGGCGACGACCAGGCCGAACAGCGACAGCGTGTTGATCGAATATCCCGCCAGGAGCAGGAAGGTGAACGTGCCGACGATGGACACCGGCACCGCCAGCAGCGGGATGATCGACGCCCGCCATGTCTGCAGGAACAGGAACACCACCAGCACGACGAGGCTGACCGATTCCAGCAGCGTCTTGATGACCGCGTCGATGCCGGTCTGCACGGCCCGGCTGGGCTCGTACACCACGCGGTAGGTAAGGTCCTGCGGGAACTCCCGGGCCAGCTCCTCCATCGCCGCGTGCACGTCGCGCGAGATGTCCAGCGAGTTGGCACCGGGCGCTTCCTGCACCGCCAGTGCGATGGCGGGCTGGTTGCTGAGGGTCGCGCGGATGCCGTAGTCCTCGGCGCCGAGCTCGACGCGTGCGATGTCACCCAGGCGCGTGATGGCGCCGCGGGCATCGGACTTGATCACGATGTTCCGGAACTCCTCGGGCGTCTTCAGGCGGCCATCGGCATTGACCGTCAGCTGGAACGCGGTGTCCGGCACCGCCGGCGAACTGCCGATGGTGCCCACGGCGGCCTGGATGTTCTGGCGACGGATCGCGTCGGCGACATCGCTGGCGGCGAGCCCGCGCTCGGCCAGCGCCGCGGGATCGAGCCACACGCGCATCGCGTAGCCACCCGGCCCCCACAGCACGACGTCGCCCACGCCGGCGATGCGGGCGAGGCGGTCCTTCACGTGCAGCACCGCGTAGTTGCTGATGTAGTTGTTGTCGTAGGTGCCTTTGGGCGACACCATGTGCACGGCGATGGTGATGATCGGCGAGCTCTTCACCGCGGTGACGCCCAGGCGCTGCACGTCTTCCGGCAGGCGCGGCAGGGCTTGCGATACGCGGGTCTGCACGAACTGCTGCGCCCGCGCCGGATCGGTGCCGAGCTTGAAGGTCACCGTCAGGTAGAGGTGGCCGTCGCCGCTGGCCTTGGAATCCATGTACAGCATGTCTTCCACGCCGTTGATCGACTGTTCCAGCGGTGCGGCTACCGTCTCCGCGATCGTCTTCGCATTCGCGCCGGGGTACTGCGCGTGCACCACCACGGAGGGCGGGATCACCTGCGGGTATTCCGACACGGGCATGTGAAACGCGGCGACGATGCCCGAGAGCAGGATCATCGCGGACAGCACGCAGGCGAAGATCGGGCGATCGATGAAGAATTTCGAGATGTTCATGGCCGCGTCCCCGCATCGGCCACGCTGGCCGTGGCGTTGCTGGCCGCCACGGCTTTCACCGTGGTGCCCGGCGGTGCCTTGAACGCCCCATCGACGACGACGCGCGCACCCGGCTCGATGCCGCTACGCAAGACCCGCTCACGCCCCTGCAGGACGCCGGGCTCGACGACGCGACGCTCGATCGTGTCCTTTGCATTCACGACCAGGACGAACTTGCGATCCTGGTCCGTGCCGACGAGGGCATCGTCGACGACGACGGCGCGGTAGGGCTCGCCGCCCTGCAGGCGCACCCGGGCCTGCAAGCCCGGCAGCATCGCCGGCGATACCGCGTCGATGCGTGCGCGGACGCGCACGGTGCCCGAGCGCGTATCCATCTGGTTGTCGATGGCCTGCACCGTCGCCGCATACGGATAGCCGTCGTCGTCGGCGAGGCCGACCTGGGCCACGGGAAGCCGGCCCGCGCGGAGCGACGGCGCGATCAGGTGCAGGTAGCTCTGCTCGTCCACGTTGAACGAGGCGTAGAGGGCCGTGTCGGAAACGATCCGGGTCAGCGGCGTCGCATCGCCACCGGCCACCACGACATTGCCCGTGGTGATCTCGGCGCGTGAAATCCGCCCGGCGATGGGTGCGCGGACCTGCGCATAACCGAGTTGCAGCCGCGCCTGCGCGAGTGCCGCCTGGGCGCCCTTCAGGGACGCCGCGGCTTCGCGCGCCGCGTTATCCAGCGCATCGAATTCCTTGCGCGAGATGGCATTGGCTTCGACCAGTTTCTGGCCACGGGCCAGCTCGCTACCTGCGAGGCGCCTGCGCTCTTCGGCCATGGCAACGGCGGCTTCCGCCCGATCCTTCTCTGCCTGGTACGGCGCCGGATCGATCGTGAACAGCAGGTCGCCCGCCGCCACGTGCTGGCCATCCCTGAAGTACACGGCCAGCAGCGTCCCGGCCACCCGCGGCCGCACATCGACCAGGTCGACGGCCTCCAGGCGGCCGGTGTAGTCCTGGCTGTCCGACACGGTGCGTTCTTCGGCGGCGCGGAAGGTGACGGTCGGCGGGGGCGCGGCCGTGGCGGCGTGCGCGTCGGGGACGCCGTTCCAGTACGCGCTGCCCGCCACCACCAGGGCGACGGCGGCCGCGAGGGCGGCGATTCGGGGTTTGGCTGAGCGGTTCATGGGCATGACCACGAGAGGGAGACGGCCAGCAGTCTGTGGCCGCGCCCGGCAGTCATCTAGGCACTAAAATGGGTAACATTCTTGCCCTGGATGGAATTATTGGCCGCCGACCGGAGCATCTGGTAGGTTTTCCGATCGGTTTATTGCCACGTGTCGCAATAAAATCAGCGAGGTCGAGAGCCCATGGATCGTCTCCAGTCGATGCAGATCTACACCCGGGTGGTGGAGATGCAGAGCTTCAGTCGCGCCGCCGACAGCCTCTCCCTGCCGCCCTCCCGAGTGACTCGCGTCGTCAAGGAACTGGAGACGTTCCTTGGTGTTCGCCTGCTGCAAAGGACGACGCGCCACATCAGCCTGACGCCGGATGGCCTGCAGTATTTCGACCAGTGCAAGCGCCTCCTGGCCGACATCGAAGCGGTTGAGGCGAGTTTCCCCGGCAGCGCCGGCAAGCCGCGCGGGCGACTGCGCGTGGACATGACGCTGTCGCTCGCACGCCTGGTCGTGCTTCCCCGCGTCAGGGAATTCCTCGACGGATTCCCCGAAGTGCAGCTGACCCTGACGGCCAGCGACCGCACGGTCGAGCTCGTCCAGGAAGGCGTCGATTGCGTTATCCGTGCCGGCACGCCGGAGGATTCGCCCACGCTGGTGGCGAAACGCATCGGCGCATTCGAATGGATCACCTGCGCATCGCCGGCCTACCTGGAACGGCACGGCACGCCGTCGACGCTCGAGGATCTCGCCAGCCACCAGGCCGTCGGCTATCTCTCCAGCCGCACCGCGCGTTCGCTGGAGTGGAACTTCGTCGTGGATGGCGAAAGCCGATGCATCACGATGCCCGAACGGCTGGTCGTCAACGACACCGATGCTTATGTGACGTCGGCGATCGAAGGGCTGGGCCTGATTCGCGCGGGTAGCTACATGGTGCTGCAGCATCTTCGCAGCGGCCGCCTGCGACGCGTGCTGGCCAACTACGCGGCACCCGCGGCGCCGTTGTCGGTGATCTATCCACGTAACCGGCACCTGTCGCCCACCGTGCGTGCCTTCGTCGACTGGGTCGCGGGCGTGGTGGGCGAAGCCGAGCCAGGCTGGCGATTCGGCTAGATCAGGAAAGATGGCGCGCCCGGAGGGATTCGAACCCCCGACCAATGGCTTCGGAAGCCACTACTCTATCCGGCTGAGCTACGGGCGCGTACCTGAGCGGTCGGGCATTGTAGCGGAGTTGGCGGCCAATGGCCTAGCCTCGCCTCAGGCGCGGGCCATGCCGGGCTCCACGCCCGCCGCCACGGCGCGCAGGGCCTCGCGATAACGGCGACTGCACGGCAGCACGGTGCCGTCGGCCATGTGCAGGCGGGCCTCGCCCGCGTCCAGCGGCTCGATCGAGGTCACCTGGGCCAACTGGACGACATAGCTGCGGTGCGCGCGGACGAACGTCGCCGGATCCAGCTTGGCTTCCAGCGCGGCCAGCGTCGACCGCAGTGGATAGTCGCGGCCGCGCACGCGCAGGTTCACGTAGTTGCCCGAGGCCTGGGCCCATTCGATGTCGGCGGTGGCGACCAGGAAATCGCGGCCGAGCTTGCGCACGAGGAAACGCTCGGGCCGGTCGACCGGTTCCACCGGCGGTCCCACGTCGGGCACGTCGAGCAGGCTCGCTTCGCCCTTGATCTGGCGCCCGAACCATTCCACCGCGTGGGTCACCGCCACGATGTAGAAGAACGTGCGGATGTCTTTCAGGTATTCGTAGACGAACTGCAGCGCGAGGTTGCCCGGGTCGAACGTATCGCCGCCCATGGCGTAGCCGACCCAGCGCAGCAGGTCCATGCCACCGACGTGGAGCACGCACCAGAGCAGGCTGCCCAGGACGTAGAACGGCAGGTAGCGGCGCCAGGTGTCCGCGTGCAGCGGCCAGCGGTCGCAGGCGGCGAGCAGGAAGGGCACGATCAGGAGCGAGACCAGCGTGCTGCTGAACTCGTTGACGGCGATGTGCCAGGTGGCGAACGGGATATGGAAGCGCTCGGCGTCGATCGACGTGGTCAGCGTATTGCCGATCGCGGAGCTGGCGAAGACGATCGCCCAGAACAGGATCATGCCCCAGCGCCGGCGACGATGGGCGGTATCGAGGTCTTTCCCGGGTGCGGTTGGCTGTTCGTCCATGGGGTGGAGTTTAGTCGCAGTGGCGGGGGCCGGAATGAAAAAGGGCCCCGAGGGGCCCTTTTCCTTACTTCGCCTTGTAGAGCTGGGTCAGCCAGTCCGGCTTGCTCGCATCGCGCTCCAGGTGCGGATACTTCAGGCCGTCGTGGTACTCGATCTTGATCGTCTTGTACTGGTCGAAGTTCTTCACCAGCAGTTCGATCGGGGCCGAGGTGCCCTTCGACGCGGTCACGGCGTCCTTCAGCGCATCGCCGTCGAACTCCTTGCCGTTCACGGCGACCACGTGCATGCCCGGCGACAGGCCGGCGTTGAAGGCCGGGCTGTCCCAGCGCACGTCGGAGATGTCGCCCTTGGACGACACGCCGAAGCCGGCCGAGTAGGTCAGGTCGGTGTAGTGGCGACGTGCTTCGAACGCCTTCACCGCTTCCGACGGCTTGTCGTTGTAGACCAGCTTCCAGCCACCGCGCTCGATGCCTTCGAGGTCGCCCTTGTGGCCGTCGACGCGGTCACGCAGGTACTTCGCCCATTCGTACGGGGTGATGCTGTTCAGCGTCGAGGCCACTTCCTCGAAGGTGTACGGATTGACCTTCCAGTCACCGTCCTTCATGCCGAAGAAGGCCTTGGCGAAATCGTCCAGCGAACGCTTGTTCTTGGTCAGTTCGCGCAGCTTGGTGTCGACGTCGAGCCAGATCATCTGGCCGCCCGAATAGTAGTCTTCGCTCATCTGGTAGTTGCGGTACGAGAGCGGGCGACGCTGGGCGATGGTCGGGTCGTTGGTGGTGTCCTGCACGTTACGCCAGGACAGGCCCGGACGGCCCTTGTCGTAGGTGGCGGCGACCATGGCGAGCAGGTCGCGCGCCTGGTCCTGCGAGACGAGGCCCGAACGGGCGGCAACCACGTTGCCCCAGAACTGGGTCTGGCCTTCGTACACCCACAGCAGGCTGTCGCCCATCGGCACGTTGAAGCTCGGCGTGGCGAGGTCGGCGCCGCGGCGGTACTTGCCGTCCCACGAGTGGTTGTACTCATGCGCCAGCAGGTCGCGGCCGAGCCAGCTCTTGTCCCACTCGGTGAAGTAGTTGGTCGACGCGCTGTTTTCCGAGGAGCGATGGTGCTCCAGGCCGATGCCGCCGAGCTTGTCGGTCAGCGCCAACAGGAAGTCGTAGTGGTTGTAGTGGCGCGCGCCATACAGCTTGTCCATCTGCTTGACGAGGTTGCGGTGGATCTCGAGCGCTTCCGGCTTGATTTCCAGCGACTTCGCGCTGTCGGCGATGATGTTCAGGTGCACCGGCGAGCGACCGTTCGGGTCGAGGTCGACGCGCTTGAAGTAACGGCCGGCGAAGATCGGCGAATCGACCAGGTTGTCGAAGTCGATGTTCTTGAAGGTGACGGTATCGCCATCCTTGCTCGCCTGTTCCAGCGCGGTACCGAACTGGAAACCGGCCGGGAACTTCACCGACGGCTCGACCTGGACCTGGTCGGCGCGGTAGCCCGCCGGGTACAGCGCGACCTGGTTCCACTCGACGTTGACCATGTCCGGGGTCATCACGATGCGACCCTGGCGGGTGTCCTGCGGGGTCAGCGTCTGGAACTCGAGGTCCACCGACGTCGCGCCTGCCGGCACCTCGACGTGGAAGGCATAGACGTTGAACTCGTCACGGGTCCACTCGAGCCGCTGGCCGTTCGCCTTGACGATGAGGCCGGCGAACTGGTCGATCGGGCCGGTCGGCGAGTGGTGGCCCGGGATCCACTCCGGGAACAGCAGGGTCAGCTTGCCGGGCTGGGCCGGGACGGTTTCCTTAACCCGCAGGATGCGGTGGTCGAGGTCGGTCGCGTCGACCATGACCTTGAGGGTGCCGTTGTACGGGCCATCCTGGATGGCCGGCACGTCGTCTGCGAACGCGGCCGTGGCGCCAAGGCTGGCCAGGGCGGCTAGCAGCGCGGAAGCAAGAAGCGTGGATTTCAAATGTCTCTCCCGAGGAACAGGTGGGGTCGCCGGGCCGTCCGTGCCTGCGATGGGGTCGGCGCGGGCCCCTGCGGTCCGCGCAAGCCCCCGATCCTAAACGCCGGGGCCCGGGTCTCCCTATGCCAGAGGTCACGGGGCGGCAGCTGTCATGGCAGTCATCATGAAACCCTCGTAAGATATCGGCGCCCACGAGGCACGCCGGCAAAGGGGTCGGCGTACTTACAAGGATCAGGGACTTCATCATGCAAAAGGTTCTGCTTTCGGTGGCTGCGGCCACCGCGCTCTCCCTCGCCTCGTTTTCCGCCGCCGCCGTGACCCAGCAGGGTGCATTCGTCAGCGTGAACGGTGGCAGCTCCCACTACAGCGTGAGCCACACCAGCTTCGACGACAACAACGACACCGCGTTCGGTGCCCTCGCGGGTTATCGCTGGGTGGTCGATCGTCCGTTCTCGCTCGGCGTCGAAGTGGGTTACGTCGACCTCGGTAGCATGAAGGCCAGCGACGACTACAGCTTCCCGGGCCAGACCGACGTCTACAAGGCGAAGTTCAAGGGCCAGGCGCTCCTCGTCGGTGCCAACGGCAAGTGGGATCTTCCGCACGGCTTCACCATCACGGCGCACGCCGGCCTTGCCCACTCGCGCGTGAAGTACTCGATCAGCGAGTACGTTTCGCCCAGCCAGCCGGGTTATACCCCGTATTACTCGAACCACGATTCGAACGATAACGGTGTGTACGGTGGCCTCGGCTTCGGCTACGACTTCAACGAGAACCTCGGCCTGACGCTGGTCTACGACCACTACGCCACCAAGGCGGAAAACATCACCGGCGACAAGCGTACGGTGAACGTCGGCGTGACCGGTCTCTCGCTGGAATATCGCTTCTGGTAAACCGCCGGATCCGTCCGGTAGGGAAACAACGGCCGCGCAAGCGGCCGTTTTTCGTTTCGTAGGATTTTTTCGTATAGCCGCCTAAACCCCTATACAACCTTACGGTTGTTGGCTATAACCGATAGCACGTGTTGCGCCGCAGCACGCAGGGAATTCCGAAAGGAAGCATCCAGACGCCTCTCGCCACCGGCTTCACGGCCGGCTCGGCGGAGCGCACCCAGGGGTTTGTCCATCGAAGCCATGACGAGGCCGTGCCGCGGCCCCGCAGGTAGCCGTGCGCCCAAGAAACGTACCGAGGAGACGTTGCCCCATGTCCAGTCGCACCATCCGCCCCCACCGCATCGCGCTCGCCGTGGCCCTGGGCCTGGCCGCCGTGCCCGTGGCTTTTGGCCAGTCCACCACCGGCGGCCTGTTCGGCCAGGCCCCCGTGGCCCCGGGGCAGACGGTCGTCATCACCAGCGACACCGGCCTGAGCCGCGAGGTCGCGGTGGACGAACGGGGCCGCTACAGCGCCGGCCAGCTGCCGCTGGGCACGTACACCGTCAGCCTGCGCGCCAACGGCCAGACCGTGGATACCCGCAACAACATCTCGCTCAAGGTGGGCGCCGGTACCGAGGTCTCCTTCGTTTCCACGGCCGCGAACGCGCAGGACCTGGGCGGGATGACCGTGTCCGCCTCGGCGCTGGCGAGGATCGACGTGTCGACCATCGACTCGCGCACGGTGGTCACCTCCGAACAGCTGGCGAAGCTGCCGCTGGGACGCAACTCCGAAGCGATCGCCCTGCTCGCCCCGGGCGTGGTCAACAACGGCGGTAACTTCCGCGGCGCCACCGGCAACTCGCTGGTGAGTTTCGGTGGCTCGGCGGCGAGTGAGAACGCGTATTACGTCAACGGCTTCGCCACCACCGATCCGCTGCAGGGCTTTGGCGGTCTTTCCCTGCCCTACGGCGCGATCGAACAGCAGGAGGTTTACACCGGCGGCTACAGCGCGCAATACGGTCGCTCCGACGGTGGCGTGATCAACGTGGTCGGCAAGCGCGGTACCAACGAATGGCACTTCGGTGCACAGGTGTTGTGGGAGCCCGCCTTCGCACGCGCGGCCCCGCGCAACCGCTATTACGAGAACGGCCTGCCCGCGTCGCCCCGTGCCGGCAACCTCTACGCGCCGGATAGCGAGAACGGCAGCGACAGCACCACGGTGAGCGCCTACGCGGGCGGCCCGCTGATCAAGGACAAGCTGTTCGTCTTCGTCGCGGCGGAATACCAGCGACAGCAGGGCAATACGGTGAATCCGGTGAGCGGCTTCACCAGCACGAAGCCTTACGAGGACTACCGCTACAACTCGCCGCGCTGGTACGGCAAGCTCGACTGGAACATCACCGACAGCAACATCCTCGAAGTCACCGGAGCGTCGGACAAGTACGAGACCTCGGGCACGGTGTATGACTACAACTACGCCACGCGCACGCGGCTGGGCCGGATCGGTGCGGACGACGACACCAAGAACGGTGGCGACCTGTGGACGGCGAAGTACACCGGCTACATCACCGACGACCTGACCGTCAGCGCCCAGTACGGCAAGTTGCACACCACGGCCTACGACTCACCCGGTGGCTACGATCCCACGCTCACCTACGTCGACGGCATCGTCAACCAGAATCCCGCGTTGAATGGCGGTGCGCCGCGTGGCAACTCGCAGACCGTGTCGAGCCTGCTCCCGCCCGGCAAGGGCAACCGTACGACCAATACCCGCATCGACATCACCTACAAGATCGGCGACCACACGATTACCGCCGGCATGGATAACCAGACGGCCACGGCGATCGACCAGGGCTCGGTGACCTCGGGCCCGAACGGCTACTCGTGGACCTACGGCCAGGGCGACCCGAACACGCCGATCTCGACCGGCCTGGGCGTACCCGCCACCGGCGGCTTCCCCAACGGCGCGGGTGGCTACTACGTCATCCAGAACATCAACAGCAGCCTGGCCACCGTGCGGTCCGCGCAGCGTGCGCAGTACATCGAAGACAAGTGGCAGGTGTCGGATCGCTGGCTGCTCTCCTTCGGCATCCGCAACGACCAGTTCAAGAACTACAACGCCGACGGCGATGCCTTCATCACCCAGCACAAGCCGCAGTGGGCCCCGCGCCTGGGTGCTAGCTGGGACGTGACGGGCGATGCGACGTTCAAGGTGTACGCCAACGCGGGCCGCTATTACCTCGGCCTGCCGCTGAATCCGGCGCTCAACGCGGCCGGCGGTGCACTCACCACCTCGCAGTACTTCACCTACGGCGGCATCGCGGCCGATGGCACGCCGACCGGGCTCACCGCGATCTCGGTGCCGGTGGCGGCCAACAATACGTTCGGCCAGTTGCCGGATCCGAAGACCGTCACCACCAAGGGGCTGAAGTCCGAGTACCAGGACGAGTTCATCCTCGGCTTCACCAAGACGCTGGGATCGGACTGGGTCTACGGCGCGAAAGCAACGCAGCGGACCTTGCGTAACGCCATCGACGACTATTGCGACATCGACCTGGTGCTCGCGAAGGCCCAGTCGCTGGGCTACGACGTGACGACCGACAGCAACCCGGTGAGCTGCTGGCTGTTCAACCCGGGCAAGGCCAACACCTTCAACCTCGTCGATACCTCGGGGAATTACGTGAGCGTGCCGCTGAGCAACAAGGAGTTCGGTTTCCAGGGTTTGAAGCGTCGTTACTACGCGCTGGAGAGCTTCCTCGAGCATCCGTTCGCGGATGGCTGGTACGGCAAGGTGAGCTATACGTTCTCGCGCAGCTACGGCAACACCGAAGGCCAGCTTCGCTCCGACCTGTTCCGCGAATCGCGCGGCACGGGCCAGACCGCGGTATCGACGACGCAGGACTGGGATAACAGCTACATCATGGTCAACACCAATGGTGTGCAGAACAACGATCACAAGCACCAGCTGAAGTTCTTCGGCTATTACCAGTTCACGTCCGAATGGCTGGCCAGCGCCAACCTCAGCCTGATCTCCGGCGCGCCGAAGCCGTGCCTTGGCTACTTTGGCGAAGACCGCACCGACCCGGCCGGTTACGGCAACAGCTATCACTTCTGCTACGGCGAACCGTCACCGCCCGGCAGCCATGGGCGGTTGCCCTGGGTCCGCCAGTTGGACCTGGGCGTGACCTATCGTCCGGCCTTCGCCGCATCGAGGCTCGCATTCAACCTCAACGTCTTCAACGTGACCAACGAGCAGAAGGTGCTGGCGATCTTCCCGAACAGCGAATCGAGCCCGAACCTGAATAACCCGCTGTACGGCACGCCGACGTCGATGCAGCAGCCGCGGTATGCGCGGTTGAGCGTTAATTACGATTATTGAGGTTAGTGGGTTGCAAGCATCGCGCCGGGTCACGACTCCCCTGTAGGAGCGCGCCCGCGCGCGATGCTTTTTTCCCAGTCGTTCGAACCCTTTCACCTACCCCCGCGCCGGAATCTTCAACCCCCGCTCCACTCCCGGCCGCGACGTCCCACGCTCCAGCCATGCAATGACGTTCTCGAACTGGTCGAACGCCACCAGCTCCCGCGCGCCATAAAACGTCACCAGGTTATTCACCCAACCCAGCGTGGCGATATCCGCGATCGTGTACTCATCGCCGACAATCCAGTCCTGCCCGGCCAGCTGCTTGTCCAGCACCCCAAGCAACCGCTTGGCTTCATCGACATAACGCTGCAGCGGCCGCTTGTCTTCCCATTCGCGCCCGGCGAACTTGTGGAAGAACCCCACCTGGCCAAACATCGGGCCGATGCTCGCCATCTGGAAGAACACCCACTGGATGGTTTCCCATTTCTTCGCCGGATCCTTCGGGATGAACTTGCCGGTCTTCTCGGCGAGGTAGAGCAGGATGGCACCGGATTCGAACAGGCCGATGGCTTCGCCACCTGGGCCATTCGGATCGATCATCGCCGGAATCTTGCCGTTCGGGTTCAGCGACTCGAACTCCGGCAGCTTGCTCTCGTTCTTCATGATGTCGACGAGGTGTACCTCGTACGGCAGGCCAAGCTCCTCGAGCATGATCGACGCCTTCACGCCGTTCGGCGTGGGCAACGAATACAGCTGGATGCGATCTGGGTGCTTCGCCGGCCAGCGGGCGGTGATCGGGAACGAGTCGAGGTCGGCCATGGGGATTCCTTGGGGTTTTGCGCGGAGTGATCGTTCGAAGGTAGGGCGGCGGCGTGGCGGATTCAACCGTAGCCTGCCGTTGTTCCCGGATGGGTGAAGGCATGCGGCGGTGCTGTGCGTCGGGTGATGTCGCTGCGGGGTGTAGGGGAATGCCTTGGGGGTGATGTAGGCGTCGGCTGATACGCGAGTGTGGGCGCGGGCTGGGGCGTTTCCTGGGCTTCGCGGGGTCCGGGGGCGTGGCTGTAGGGGACGCCGAAATGGGCGATGCGTGGCGCCTAAACTCCTCGCGCACCACCCGACCCACCCTCACCGACAAGGGACTTGTCATGAAACGAAAGCTCATCCTTACCGCCCTGCTGCTGGGCGCCGTACCGTTAGCCGCGCACGCCACCGATGGCGGCAGCGGATCCTCCAGGTCGGGGGGCGCGCAAAGCGGCCTCTTCGTCCATGCCACCTTCGGGAAATCCTCGTTCAACATCGATCGCAACGTGCAGAAGGACACCCACGGCCGCTACGGCAATGCCTTGATCGGCTACCGCTGGGCCGTCGCCGACCAGTTCGCCCTGGGTGCCGAAGGCGGGTACGCGTGGCTTGGCCACCTGGGCCACCGCCAATACCTGCCCATCGCGGGCAGCAAGAACAAGGCGCTATACACCCGCGACCTCGACCTTCGCGCCTACCTCCTGGGCGGAACCTTCAAATGGCATATCGCCGACCAGCTTTCGCTGGTCGCCCATGGCGGCGTTGCCTGGAACCAGGCCCGCCAGCGCGACCGGCTCATCGGGCCCGGCCTGCTCAGGAAGTCGTGGGTCAACGCCAGCAACACTCGCCCGTACTTCGGCGTCAGCCTCGGCTACGCCGTCCTTCCCAAGCTGACCCTCAGCATCGATGCGACCCGCTACTTCGCGAACCGGGTAAATTACACCGACGGCCGTACGCAACTCCTGGCCGTTAACACCGTAGGCGTCGGCGCCGAATACGCCTTCTGATCGGCGGCGGCTTACACTGCGGGCATGCCTTCCGTTGGGGGATACATTGCATGCCCGCTTTCATCGCCCTGCTCCGCGCCGTGAACGTCGGCGGCACCGGGAAGCTACCGATGGCCGAGTTGAAGGCCATGTGCGAGGCGGAGGGCTTCCTTGCGGTAAAGACCTATATCGCCAGTGGCAATGTGGTGTTTACCTCCACGCTCAAGGAGAAGGCCGTCAAGGCCGCCCTTGAGGCCCGCCTGGCGGCTTAGGCCGGCAAGCCCGTCGGAGTCATGGTCCGCACCGCCGCCGAAATGGCCGCCGTGCTCGCCGCCAATCCCTTCCCCGATGCGCCCGGCAACCGCGTGGTAGCCATCTTCCTCGATGCGCCACCGCCCAAAGACGCCCTGGCTTCGGTACGCCACCAGGCGAACGAGGAAATCCGCCTGGGCAAGCGTGAGATCTACGTCCGATACGACGACGGCATGGCCTCGTCCAAGCTGGTGATCCCAGCCGCCAAAGCCGGCACCGCGCGAAACATCAACACCGTCGCCAAACTAACCGACCTCGCCACCGCCCTCCTGTAGGAGCGCGCCTGCGCGCGACCCCTACATCCAGAAGGTCACAATCGTCCGCTTACCCATCAGCCTCAGAGGCCAAAGGCAGAGCCGCACCACCCGCGGGGACCTCGACTTCACACGCCCCAATGGGTACCAGGGGGAACGACGTCCACGGAACAGATGCGGCGTCGAACAAGTCGGATATCTCTTGTAAGAACGGCAAGATTATGATGCCGTCTGTTCGTTGCTTTATCTGATGTCGATGCAGACACCCTATCCAAGCCACCACACGTCCCGATCGGATGTTGGGATGGCACTGTGCGATGCATCCGCACACCAAACCGTTCCGTCGGAGAATCTTGGTGTTCGGACGTTTGTCACAAACCGATCAAAGTTAGTCGCTCCACAGTCCGGACAAGCCGGAATAGCTGCGAGAAAGCGATCGACCTTTGAAGCGTAATACGCTCGATAGCCAGCGCCAGAGTCAGGTACGCCTACCGGAGGCACTTCGCTCAGGATCTTATCTTCCCTACCGCTCTTCCAGACTATCGTGTTGCAATTTGCGCACTGGGCGCCCACCACATCAGATCGAGACTCGTCTATCGCAAACGTCACACCGTGACTCTCCAGACTGCTCAGCATGAGCACCTCGATGCCGAGTGATCTGGCACTTTTCTTCAGCATTTGATGCTTATCCATGACCGAAGGAACCATTCCCCACTTCCACGCGAATGTCACCGAAAACATGGCATCAATGGGATATCAACAAGCTATCGATCAATCCTGAACCAGAATATCGAAGTCAAAAATAATCCGCCGACAATCATTGATATCGGGACGAGAGGCGTAAACAGCACGCTGATAAAGATGTCGATACCTTCTCTCCATCGTCCGTGCTCAGTGAAGCAGAAGACCATAAAGACTACTGCCCCGATTGCTCCGGCTAAGAACACCAAGCCGTATGTCAAAGGTGATGGCTTCACCTTCGAGAACTGGGCCATAACCGCGCCGATAACGCCAGACCAGAGCCCATCGATCACTGGCCCACCGCCTCTTTGGCTTCGACTTTCAATCATTGCGTTCGCGGCGCTGTTCGTGCCGTTTCTGACAAGGCAGAAGACCGTCGCTAAGCTACTTGGACCCGATTCGTCGATGAACTCCAAAGTAGCCGATCAAAAAGCACGCAACCCCCGCTACCGCACCAGAAATAAACGCTTTCCGAAGAAAGAAAAAGACAACCTTTTCGTCAAATTTCAAGCCGTCGTATATCGTGTAAATCACGCCACACGACGCCGCAATTACAAACGAAGTACAGAACATTGCTGATCCGTAGATCACAGCGCTGACTAGCCGTCTCATTTCGACGCCCCATCGTTAGGTTGAGCTTTTTCGAAACGCTCAATCTGTCTATCGCGTCCTAGTGATCGTGCGAGATCACAACCACGTCCACGCGCCTTTGACCCAATTTTCCAGTACACATTGAAGATTCCCAGCAGAAAACATACAAACCCAGTCTTGACGCCGGCTAAGAATGCCAGCGTGAATAAAAGCCGGAGACTTCGCTCGCTAAAGTCAAATTCGTAGATCAGGTTTACGATCACCCCAGACACCACGGCCATGACGAACACCGTCGCAAACATGACCGAACCGAACTTTGCCGCATTAAAGAGCCTTCTCACTTCTTCGTCTCTTGGTACACCCGCAACCTTCTGCGCTAGACCATTCTTTCTATGAGGGCATCACTCGCATTACTTACGACTTCTTCGGCGCAGAAAGAAGGCGGCAATAGCAAAGCACGTGGCGGCAGTACCCGATCCAGCAATCAGTGATTGCTTGAGAAGGAAAAGCATGCCTTCAACAGTGAATGCCGCCCCATAAAGGATCGTCGCTATCACCCCCCAGAAGGCGACACTAATGAAAGAAACTGCAAACATCGTAGAGGTAACCGCTAGGTATGCTCTCATTGCCCTGCATCAATAGGTCTAGATGGCGGCCTGATTCAAGGTCGGCATCGCACGAACATTCAACACCGTCGCCAACCTAACCGTCCTGGCCGCCGCCCTCCCGCAGGAGCGCGCCTGCGCGCGACTCGTACTCCAGGGGTTCACGTTAATCAGCTCAACCTTCGGCCTCCAAGACCAAAGGCACAGTCTCACCACCCGCAAGGTCAAGCTCTGCCAACATCCGACTGGCACAGCTATCGCCAATCACCGCCGCCGTACGATGGATGCGCTCGTGATCACCAGCCATCCAGTCGTCATAGTTATGTTTCTCAAGCGACGCACCCGCGCATCGGACCGTCTTCGCAAAGAAGACCCCGCGCTTCAAGGTCAGCCTCAGGTCGAAGTACAAGCGGTAGTTATCGGACTCGGTGAGATTCTCGAAGTCGAGTGCCCAGAAATCGACAGAGGCGATCATTGAGTAGTTCGCGGCTGGGTTGTGGATGATGCCTATCTTTGCCAAACGGTCCCGCAAACTCACGTCCATTGCTTTCCCAGGGTCTTTGAACTCACCGGCATCGACGACGACCTGAGATAAGGGCCAAGCGTTCGCATCGAGATACCCGCCTTCTGGCATCCTGTTGCGCTGGCCGACAGGGATCGGATTGCCTCCGCCCAGCGCAGCGGTAGCGAAGCTCAACACGGCGAGCGCCGCGATCTTTTCCTTCGTTTGCGTGAGGAAAGTCGCGTCGTCTGCAGGCTTCATGTTGAGACCTTTGGCGCGAATCGTGTCGATGACATCCGAGCTCAGCGCCGGACGCTTCGGGCCACCGGCGCAACCGGAGAGCGCGATGGCAACGAAAACTGTCGAAATGACGTAGTGACGCATGTATGACTCCTTGTCATAAGTTCATTCCTGCACGTAGTTGCGCAGCTGTGAGACGCGGGCTATGCACGGCTTCGGCGGATGCATCCGGAATCCAGAATGGAAGATCTACGAACGAGCTTGTTCCGTGCATGGCCGTGCGTCGCTTTCTTCCCGACTCATCGGTGACGGCCAGAATATGCCAAGAGAAAAGATGAAACTCCGAGGCACGATCCACCCGCAAATCCGCACCTGATAATCCGCAGGACGTTATCCGAGTCGAACTCAAGGGAGAAATCTTCCTGCTTCCCCAAGAGGTACTCACACGCTCGAATTGCAAGAACTAGTTCTGGCCACCAACCTTGGCCATGTCAATCGCAAACTGTTCTTGCGTAACAGCGCTCACGCCATAGTCAGTCATTGATTGGTAAAAGCGATTCACATTTACCCAATAAGGCATAGACTCCGAGAGCTGAGACGGCCCTCCAAACGTGGGTCCGCCAATGCGGCGGTCACCGGAGAACGCCAACGATAGACCGTCGCTTTGTCGGCATGCCACTAAATCAATCGCCGCGCAAGCTACTGCCAAACGACCGGCTACTCGTGTGGCCGGCCGAACAGTCGAAAGGATAGCGACCTCCACTCCGCTGTCGACGCCCGATCTCACACGGCCTTTCATCGAATAGTGAGTGGCTCCGTAGAGATGAGCAGCATTGGGCGGGTCCACCAGATCAAATCTGACTGCGAAGGCAAGCTCTTCACCGGACAGTGACCGTCGTGCGTTAGCAAGGCTCTCTCCTTTAGAAGAGAACGACGGGTGGAACATCCGAAGTGATAGACCTGGGTGGTCGGAGTCAACGAATCTTGCTCTCGTCGCGCGCGAGAGAAACCTGCTGGAGTCTAGATCCCAGTCTGCATTTGAACCATCGCGGACTTGGCGACCCGCCTGCGCAAGAAGCAGCAGTGCTGCTTCTTGCGGCGGCAGACGACGCTCAAATCCGTATTGCTCCGCATGCTGATGAATCCAAGCGACTTCTACGTCCGTGAGGGGACGAAGCAAGACGCCCGTGTCTTGCGGCTTCTTCTCATCTGCTTCGCTCGCCGCACTTACAGCGACCGCGGCAGCTACACGGCTGACCACTTCCTGCCCATCGTCTGAATTCAGATCGACCCCTTTACCAAGCAGGTAAGCTCGCAGGTCCGAACCGAGAGCATCGGCCTCGACAAACGAGCCCTTCCGTGCCGCCGCCGATCGCTCGTCGAGCCGCGCCAGGGAGGCGGCGCCTTCGACGATAGCCTTGCTGTTGAGGGCCCTGAGCCTCGACGCCTCGCTCTTTGCTTGGAGCTCCGCGATAAACCTCGAGCGATCTGCAAGAAAGCGCAGCGTACGAGGCGCCTCATCGCCCGCTTGGCAGATACCAGAAACACATATTGAAGCGAGCATAGTAGCTCTGGCAAAAATGCCTTTCATCAAAAACCCCTCTCTTTCCTTCATCACTAAATAACTTCGTCAAACCCTGGCACCCACTTCTCGATTGGGGCTCATCAATACTTCGGGAGGCAACAATCGTGATGTTCGCTCGTCAACTGGTTCACGAATCCCTAAATGCTGTCACCCCAGACAGCGGCGTTCGCAACAGCCTCGCTTCCCCAGGCCCACGCGCACGGGTTCGACGAATTTGTCGAAAAGCGCGTAGTCAAATATTGTTTCGCTCTCTAACATCGCACGATTGATCCTGACATCCCGCATCGACTCAACCCGTCGCTCAATTGCGTCATTTAAATTGGTATCGACCAAGAAGACGTCAAAAGAGCTAGGCAACAGAAGTCTGCCTTCGTTTCTCACGTACTTGGTCTAACGACTGAAGCGATGTTTCAAAACCGTTGATAGCCTGAATGTTCGCTAGTGGGGTCTTCGAGGTCTTGGTTGCGGCAGATAGACGAGAAGCATACCCATGACTGCCGACACCAATCCTCGCTTACTCGCGAATGTCACGGCGAACACGAAATCAAAGTCAATACCCTTTATTGCGCATGCTATCCACGCAAAGATGACGGTCAGGCTTGTTGTGAACACAAAGAAATTCAATCCGACCGCGATGCTAAGAAGTAGGCGGGTCATTTTTCATGGACTCGTGCGGTACCTTCCTTTGGCGCCTGCGTTTGCACCGAATTCATAAGTGCCTGAAAGGCCTCCGCTGTCATAGGACCAGCCGCATTACCTGAGACATATGGCAAGACAGACGACGGCATTTTTTTTCGCATCCAGTTGGTGATCAAACCTCCATTTTTATAGCCCGCGCCATTAGCGATTCCGGAGAAAAGCGAGCTTAAGAAAGGATCGTTGTTTTCGTTGTAGATTCGATTGTTAAGTTCGGTCTGTGCAAACGCTCCAACCGAACCGACTGCCATGTTCCACGAAGCACCACCACCGACACCGAGGGATCCTCCAGCCGTCGCTATAAGGACGTTCGTCCACCGGACATGCCCTTCTTGCGCGAGCTGCGAGGCAGCATTGACCCCTCCATTCAACGCGCCTGCGCCAGCTCGCGAGGCCAGAACGTAGGTAGCGGCGTTCGCGACTAGCGCGCCTTCGCGAGATGCATTAGCTGCCGCCAAGAATGGAACGCCCGCTGACAAGCCTCCACTTACGCCAGTCATGACGAGCTGACCATTAAACTTCAGGAACTTACCTGTGTCTTCAGATACCCATGCATCGACTCGCTCAGGCAAGCTCGTGCTTTCGTAGTACGTAAGAAGCGCAGACTCTCGGCCGACATCTCCGAGTGGATTCATAGCCTCCAGAACACTGGCCAACGCGCGCTTATCTTTAAACAGCTGGTCGGCGCCGAGCTCCGAATTCGCTCGCTCCTCCCCCGTCGATGTTAGATCGTACTTCCATCCATCTAGAGTGGCAGGATTGTTGAGGCCGAGAAAATCCCGCGCGTCGTCGCGCTGCTCAGGGGTATCGTTCACGCCAACGTCCTTTCCACCGAAGTATCTCCCGGAAAAGTCATCGTTCGCCGCCATCACCGCACGAATGAGCAGGCCGCGTGCTTCACGCTCAGTGATGCCCTTCTCCGCCGCATACTTTATGGCGACCTCGTCGGTGATGAAGTTGACCAAGCTGGGGTGAATCTGCCGGTTGTACTTTTCACCATTGAGAGCAGCAAGCGCACCCGTTCCTTGGCCCGCGACGCCACCTACAGCGGCACTTCCAAGCTCCATGAAAGCTCGCCACTCGTCACTGCGCGGATCCACGCCCTGCTTGTAGAGGAACTCCTGCATCGCCTTGGATGCAGCCTCGCTCGCGGTGCCGCCGAGCGCGCCCTCAGCTGCGCTTCCACCGCCCAGCGCTGCTATGGCAGCGCCGACGACGCCGTGCAGGATCACCTTGTTTCGGCCGCCGTCGCCCCAGGACTTCCATTCCTCTTCGGTCTTACTCTTGTTTTGCATGTGGGTAGCCACATCGCCGACGCCGCGCATCCCGACATAGCCAGTAAGCGTGGTCAATTCCTGGTTCTCGCGAACCTTTTCCAGATCGAACACATTCTTGAGGGAATCGTTCGCCAGTGTCGGCGTACGATCGAGGCCGCTGAGATCCTTGCCCGGCTCATTACGCACGATGATCGTGCCTCCAGCGATACCCGCCTTGGTGTCGCTACTCTCGTTATCGTGCTGCGGCGTAAGCAGGCCAACAGCGGCACCCACGGCGCCCGAAATGTTGCTCGCCAGGGTACTCCCGCCGCTCATGGTCACCTGGGTGGCCTTGTACTTGGTCTCGTTGTGCAGATCCTCATAGACAAGGCTTCCCGTGCTCAGTAGGTTCTTCGACGCATCGGCCGTGCTGGCAATCTGGCCGCCAACCAGGTGTGTCGTGCCGCCCACCGCCATTTGGAACCCGCCGGCGCCAGCCTTGATGCCGCTGACTTCGTTGACGCTCTGGTAATGGCTGTCGACCGTTCCTTTGCTGTAATAACCGCTTGCGCTGACGAACCCACTTTGTGTCCAGCCGACCATGACCTTGCCGCCGGCCTGCATGGTCTTGCTGGCGTAATCGTCGGTGTCCTGCTCGCTGCGGATGGTCAGGTTGTTCCCGATGTCGGCGATGACCTGCTCACCCTTCAGCTGCGCGCCTTGGATGGTCGTGTCATTCCCGCTAAGCAGGGTGAGGACATTGCCAGCGTTGATTGTTGTTTCGGCGTGCGTCGTGCCGTTGCCCCGAACCTTGCCGTTGCCGACGCTCGCCTCTGCGAAGATGCCCAAGCCGCTCGTCCCAAAGCTCACACCCACACCGCCGCTGCTGTTCTTTGAGTCGTTCTTGAGTGTGTGCTGTTCGGCCTGACTCAGCAGGTTGATGTCGTGCGCAGCTGCGAGGGCCACGTTATTGCCCGTAACTTCGCTCCCGATGATGTTCAGATCGCCACCGGTAGCCGCAATGGTGACATCGCCGTTACTCCGGATATGGCTTCCGAAGGCAACTTCGTCGTGGCTGGTTGTGCGGCTGCTCGCGCTCTTGCCGCCGACGCTGGCCTGGACGTTGATGCCCTCTTCGCCTGCCTTCCCACCTTCACCGGCGCGAACGCCCTTGGCAACGTACGCGTCGCTGAGGTCCTTGATGTCATAGGCGGCCTTAGCGGCGTACAGTGCCTTGAGCCGACCGTCATCGACTTCGCTGGCACGCCGGGCGGACTGCCGCGCGTCCATCGCAAGGGACGCCATGGAGCCTCCGAGGCCTACGGTGACCCCGCCTTCGTCGTGGCGCTGGTACTGGGTCGCATCGACGGTACCGACCGTCGAGTCGATCGTCATATTCTTGCCAACGATCGTGGTGGCTCGCTCGCTGATCACGTCAGTCCCGGTCAGGCGCAGGTCATTGCCTGCCGTCAGGGTGACCTGACCATTGGTTGAGCCGACCAGGCTGCCGGTGTGGGTCAGTTCCGTGATGCTCTGGCCCTGCGTATCCCTTGCCTTCCCATAGTGATCGTTCAAGCCCTGACGGGAAAAGCCGGTATACGTCACCGAGCTGTCCTGGCTCGAGCTGTAGGTGTTCTCGGCGGTGGTCAGGCGCAGATCGTTCCCCGCGGCGAGCAGCACATCGTTCGTCGCGGCGATCTGCACGCCCTGGCCGACAAGGTTCCGGCCGGCAGCGACGGTGACACTGTCACCGCTCACGGTCGTGCCATGTGCGATGGTCTGGGTCGTAGACGAGTCGCGGGTAGTGGCCTTGCCCTGGTGCACCGGCGCCAGGCCGCGGTTGAGGACCGCGCCGGACTTCTTGGTCCGCGAGGCATGGCTTTCGCTGTAGCTGTCATGCGTGGCTTCAAGGGCGATGTCGCGTCCCGCCGCGAGCGCGATGGCACCATCGGAACTGACCTGGGTGCCCTGCAGCCTCATGTCGCGCGACGCTGCGAGGATAACGCCATCGGCGCCATGGATAGCGGAACCGATGGCGTACGTGTCATCCGTGGTGTCCCGCGTGCTCGTCTTTTTACTCGAGAAGGTGCTGGACGTCTTCTTCTGGGTTGTTTGCTGGGTTGTGTGCCGCTCAGCCCCAGCATTCAGGGTGATGTCGTTTGCCGCCGCCAGTGCAACACCACCCGTTTCGCTGGTGATGCTCAGGGCGGTGGCGTTGACGTCGTGGCCTGCGCTGATAGTTACGCCCTGCGCGCCTGCCAGCTGCGTGCCGTTGAGGGTTTCGTCCATGGTCGACGTGCGGATCAGCTTCTTGCCTTCCTTGTCATGGGCATCGTGCCGCTCGGTGTCGGTGACGGCATTCAGAACGACGTCGCGACCGGCGCTGACAACCAACTGCTCACCCGCAGTGACCTTTGCCCCTTCGCTGATCACATCCCGCCCAGCCACGAGTGCGGCACTTCCACCCGCGCTGATCGTCGTCACCGCGTGCGCTGTGCGCTCACTGTTATGCATTCCACCCTGCACAGCCGTCGTCTGGCTGGTCGCACCCAGGCTGATGTCCCCTCCGGCGACGAGCTGCGCATCACCGCCCGCCTTGACCGACGTCGCGTCAAGTGAGAGATCGCGCTTCGCTGACAGAGACAGATCGCCACCGGCCGTCGCCAGCACGTTGCCCAGCGCAAGGTCGCGGCCCGCATTTGCGCTGAGGTCGCCGGTCGAAGCGATCGAACCGCCGGTGGCGAGCCCGAGGCGGCCGGCATCGAACGGTGCCATGGCGTCGCCGAGCTTCAGTCCGCCGAGGTCGACGCGGCCGATATCGGCGCCACTGCGGATGTCGTTGCCAGCCGCAAGGCTGACGTTCCCGCCCTTGATCACCCCACCATTGAGGATGTCCTGCGCCGCGGTAACATTTAGATCACCGCCGGCGGTGAGGTTGCCCGCATTGAGCAGGGTGCCCGCCTTGAGGCTGGCGTCACGGCTTGCCGCGATGGTGCCGGTGTTCGTCAGCGCGCCCGACGCATCGAGCACCACCGACTTGCCGGAGAGGATCGCCCCGCCCTGCGCCGCTTCCTGCGCGTGCGCGGCGGAGAGGTAGACCACCGGCACCAGCACCTTCTCGCCGTTGACCTCCTGGCTCACCATCCAGACGATGTCCTGGGTGAGGTTCGCCATCTGGTCGGAGGTGAGGGCGACACCGACGGCGAGCTGGATGGTGCCCGCCGTTTCGGCGCCCGCATCCATGAGCGCGCGGTACTGCGCCATCGCATCGGTGTTGTCGGTGAGGTAGCGGCGGCCGGTCAGCGAGGTGATCTGGTCGAGCACCATCCGCTGTTCATAGAAGCCGTCGCCGAGGCGCTTCATCAGGCGCGTGCCGTCGAAGCCGAGCCGGCGCATCAGGTAGTCACTGCCGAGGAAGCCGGCCTTGCTGGCGAAGCGCGGGTCGGTCTCGATCAGGTAGGGGCTGCCGCTGCCGGCGTGCGTCGTATACAGGCCATTGGACGGCAGCCGGATCTGCCCGGCCGGCGCGTCGGGACCACCGATGCTCTGCGAGCCCGGACGCGGGCCGGCGTGGCTGTTGCCCGGTGCGTCACCCAGGCCGCCGAGGTCGACGTCGCCGCCGGCGTGGCCGACCTGGCCAGCGCCCTTGCCGACGACATTGCCACCGCCCACGTTGGCACCCAGTTGTACGCCGCTGATCGGCTTGCCATCGGCACCGACGGTGGTGTTTTCGATCGCCTCGCCGTGGAATTTTAGGGAGCCACCCGCGGTCATCCGCGAGGCCAGGCCCTGGCCCGGGTCGATCGTGATCCATGCGGGCCGCTGGCCGTCGCCCAGGGCGATGGTCGCGATGTTGCTGCTCGTGCCGTAGATACGAAACCCGTCGGGCACCCAGCGACGCGGGTCATGCACCAGCGCCTCCCAGCCGACGCCGTTGAAGGCCACCGTGCGGACCGTGCCCGTCGGGGCCCAGGCGATATTGCGGATGATTTCGCCGCCGATGGCGGTCTCGCCCGCACCCACCGAGCCCTGGCCGGCTCCGTTGATGATGAGGTTGTTGCCGGCGGCGACGGTGGACTTGTCGTTGGTCACCGAACCGGACAGCACGATGTCGGTACCGCCGACGATGCGCCCTTCGGCGCTGGTGCGCTTCAGCCGCTCGTACGACACCAGCGTGTCGACGAAGGAGCCTTCGAACGACGAAGGGATCCCGTCGCCATCACGGAAGCCGATGCAGCGGTGGTTGTCGTAACCGCTCTGCTGGCAATACGCCCGCGCCAGCGCGATCTCTTCCGCGGACACGACCTGCGAGGGATCGATGTTCGGCGGCCGATGATTCGGATCCGGATCGTTGTACGCATAGCGCACCACGGGGCCACTCGATTGCTTCACCGCGTCGTCGGCAAGTCGGACGGTCTCGGTCTCGAAGACACGACGTTCGTTGGTGATCTGCTGCGCGGCCAGCGTCACGCGCTGGTCGGCTTCGATATCACCGGAGCGGTTGACGATCGCCTGCGTGCGATTACCGGCCTCGTCGGCGGCGATGAAGATGTCGCCCAGCGCGAACACCATCGCGTCGCGGTTGAGGAAGGTGCCGCCGACCAGCAGCCTGACATCCTTCGTGGCGGCGATCAGCGCGGACTGGTAGGCCGCATTGTCCGTGACACCGCCAAGGTCGGCACCGTTGGTGAGGTTAAGCGCACGGATGGTGATGGTGTCGCCGATGATCGAGCCGGTGTTATCGATATCGGTACCACTGACGTCGAGCGTATCGCCTTCGAGGCGCCCACGGTTCGTGACCTGGCCACGTGAGTTCAGGGTAGTGGCGGCGCTGCTGATCCGCGCGCCCGTGCCGTTGTCGATGGACGCCGCGTCGATCGTGAGCGCGCCAACGCTCTCCAGCACCGCGCCATCGCCGTTGTAAAACGAACCACCCAGGTGCAGGCCGAAGTTCCGGTTGGCCTTGAACTGGCTACCACCGCTATTGACGAAATGCCCCGGCAGGCTGATGTCGAGGTCGCGGCCCGCGATGACGCGCCCGTCGCCGACGATGCCGCCGGTGAGCGACAGCGCCACGTCGCCGTTGGACGAGGCATTGCCTTCAAGGTTTTCCAGCCACGCCAGGGTGAGCGCCAGGCGTGCGCCCGCGCCAAACTGGCCCTGGGTGTTGGTCAGCACGGCATCGCCGTTGTGCCAGGCGAGCGTCCCCGCGGCGTAGACATTGCCGCGGGCGTTCAACAAAGCTCCGGTGCCGAGGGCCAGGTCGCCACCCGCGACCACGCGACCGTCGCTGTTGTCGATCGATGTGCCGTTGACCGACACATTGCCCTGGCCACCCAGGGTGCCTCCGCTGTTGTCGATGCCACCGCCGACGCTGAAGCGGGTCTGCCCGGCGCCGCCGTTGGCAATGCGGCCACCGACATTCGCCAGCGATCGGCTACTGACGGCGAGCTCCGCCGCGCTGTCGCCACTACCGCCCTCGATACGGCCGCCGTTGTTGTCCAGTGCCGTGCCCGCGGCGACCGACAGGCCGCCCATGGCCTGGATCGCACCGCGATTGACGAGCTGGCCCGTCGTGGCGATGTTGGCGCTGCCACCGGTATAGACCTGGCCCGCGTTATCCAGCGCAGCGGCGTGCAACCAAAGGCCGCCGTTGCCACCGATGAAACCACCGACGCCATTGCTGAGCGCGTTGGCGATGCCGAGCCGAATCAGTTCGCCGGAGAGCCCCTTGAGCTGGCCGCTGCCGTTGGCGAGCGAGCCTGCGTTGATAAGGGTGGCGCCACCGGACTGGATCGTCCCGGCATCGTTGGACAGGACACCCGCCGTCGTCACCGCCAGTGCGCTGCCGACGAGCGTGCCGCCATCGTTGGCGATGCTCGCGGCGTTGAGCGTCACGCCCTGGGCCAGGCTGATCGTGCCACCGGTCGAATCGAGTGCGCCCTGCGTATCGAGATCCAGCGCACCATTGCCGACGATGCGGCCACCACGGCTGGCAACGCCACCACCACTGCGCATGGTGAGCACGCCATCACCCGCATGCTCGATGGCGCCGTCGTTGTTGAGCATCGACGACGCACGCAACGTGACGTTCTTGCCGTTCGACGTGATGCGTCCACGGGAGTTATCGATGCCACCCCCGAAGGACAGCACCTGATCGGCCGATCCCGTCTGGGTGATGGTGCCGCCCCGGTTGTCGAGGCTGCCGCCCGCGATCGCCAGCGTGCCACCTTGCAACGTACCGCCGCGATTGCCGATCGCCCCGGCCGCGTGCAACGCCAACGCACGACTCGTCGCGACGTCGGCGTCCCCGGTGTCGATCCCGCCCTGGCGGGCGGTAAGCGAGATGTCGCCCGCCGAGCGGAGGTGTGCATGGTCCAGGTCAAGCGACGCCGCCGACAGCGTGAGCCCGCTCGCCGCCAGGGTGTCACCGTGGACCGACAGCGCCCCTGCGACAGTGGCGTTGAGGATGCCGGCGGTGCCAAGGCTGCCATCGGCCTGGATCCCCGCACCGAGCACGCCCGACGATACGAGCGTGCCCGCGTTGAGGACCAGGTTGCCCCTTGCCACCGTCGTACCCGTATTGCTGAGCACGTTCGCGGCCGACAGGGCGGCATCGCCGACGGCGCTGACCATGCCGTCCTGGGTGATGCGGTTGGCAGCCAGGGTCACGTTACCCGTGTCGGAAATCAGCTTGCCGGTGTTGCCGAGGTCGCCAGCCACGCGGACCGACAGGTCGCCACCAGCGCGCAGGGTGTTCGCATTATCGAGCGCGCCAGCACGCAGACCCAGCGTGCCAGCGGCGTAGACCTGGCCGGCGTTATCCACGCTGCCGTCGACATCGACCGTCAAGCCGCGCTCCGCATACAACACGCCTTGCGCACCGACAGAAAGCGACGCGCCCGAAAGGGCCATGTCGCCACCCGACTGCCAGTGGCCGTCGTTCGTGATGCCAGCGGCGCGCACCGACGTTTCGCCACCCGCGACGAGGGTCCCGCGGTTGACCACTGCACGCGTCGCCCACAGCACGGCGGGGCCCGCCAGGCTGAGACGGCCGCTGTTATCGATGTCGCCACCTTCCACGCGCGCCGCCCCACCGGCAATGACCGTCCCGGTGTTCCGCAGCGTGCCGCCCGTCTGCAGCAGCAGTCCGCCGCCCGACTCCATGGACGCCTCGTTGGCGATGTTGTCCGCACGCACCGCCAGCTGCTTGCCCGCGTACGCATCGCCAGCGCCCGTGTTGCGGAACCCCGCTGCATGGATATCGAGAAGCCCCGCGACGGCGTAAAGCTTGCCGCTGTTGGCCAGCGACCCACCGCTGCTGAGCGCGGCATCGTTCGCCGCGTAGATCGTGCCGCTGTTGTCGATGGCCCCGGTGGTGGACAGCGTCACATTGCCGCCCGAGGCGAGCGTGCCGCTGTTGGCCAGCGCCGCGGCTTGGATACCGAGATGCCCCGTCGACGTCGTTTTCCCCGTCAGTTCGAGATGGCCGGCCTGGTCGATGGTGAAGTCACCGCCCTGCGTCGCCAGCTCGCCCGCGTTGCGCACGCCGACGCCGGTCTCCGTTCCCACCAACCGGATCTTGTTGGCATACATGCCACCGAGCGCGGCCACGTCGAGGCTGACGCCCGCCGCGCCCTCGCCCGCGATCGCCCTGGCACCGAGGCCGGTGTAATCCACCTCATTGGCACCGGTAACGACGTTGAGTTCGTTGGCCCATGCCTTCGCATTGGCGGCGACGGTCCGGGCGATGAGATCGAGCCGGTCGGCCCCGGAGGCGTTCAATCCGGCGCCTTCGATCGCGATCTGCCCGCGGGTGACGCGGAACGCCGCGAGGCTTCCATCGCCACCGAACAACGGCGTGCCGGTCACCAGCGTGCTGCGCGAGGTATTGATGAAGCCACAGCCGTCGCAGCTGATCCCGTTGGGATTGGCGATAACCACTTCGGCCCGCTGGCCCGCGACTTCGGTGAACCCTCGCAGGCGAGACGAATTGGCCGAGGTCACCTCGTTGACGATGATCCGTGCGGACGCGCCGTTCGCGAGGTTCGGGTTGCCCACGATGTAGCCCGCCTGCTGGGCCTGGCTGACAGCACCACTGTTGTTCAGCACCAGGCCGCGCGGATCGACGTTGAAGTCCTGGTACTGGTTGTGCGACACACCGCGCTGGTTCGGCGCGACGATGTTCACCACCGGCGTGCCATTGGCGGCGTGATCCACGCCCGGCGCGTGGGCCGAACCCGCCGCGGGGGCGACCTGCGCCTGTGCGGCGACCGGGCCACCGGCCAGTGCGACGAGGATGGCGAGGGCAAGCGACTGGGCGGTGCCGTGGGGAAAAGAAAGGCTCTTCATGAGGTATGCGATCCGTTCAGTACTGATAGACGAGCTGGAAGCCCGTCGCAGGGCGCACGGTCTGCAGGGCGCGACCGCCCTTGCCCGCCCACCCGGCAAAAAAATCGACGTTCAGGGGACCCGCCCCGCCACGCACGCCGGCGAATGCGCCGCGAAGCGTCTTGTCCGGTAGCGCCTTGATGCTGGGACCACCGACGTGGCCGCCATCGATGCCGAGGTAGACGGCCACGGGCAGCGAACCGAGCGGAGCACTCAGCGTGTTGCGCCAGTACCAGCCCTTTTCGCCGGCCAGGTTCTGCTCGCCATCGAACCCGCGCACGCTGTAGCGACCGCCGACGGTGATGAACTCGGACGCGTACAGCACGTCGCCGCTGCGTTGTGCCCGCAGTTCACTGGTCCACTGCAGTGGCGCGCCGCCCACGCTGAAGGGCAGCGAGAGCGAGGCATCGAGAATGCCCATGCGGTACTGGAAGGTGGGATAGCCCGCCGGCAGGTTCGCGGCATCGCGCTGTCCGCCGAGCGCATGCAGGCCCTGCCGGCGCGCGATGCGCAGGTCGACCTGCGCACGCCCCACGAACTGCCGCTGCACCAGCGCCAGCTCGGCCGTGGCGACATGCCGCTGCTGGCTCACCAGTTCCGTGCCTTCGATGAAGTTGTGCGCGAGGCGCTTGCCGACGCGCAACTCCAGCGAGGTCTTCCCGTACGCCGTGCGGTGCAACAGTCGCTGCAGGGTGAGATCGACGGAACGCGACTTGCCGCTCGACAGGAAGGCCTGCTGCGAGCCCGTTACCGTCTGGTGGTAGTGGTAGTCGTAGAGGCTGATGCTGGCCGAGCCATTGCCGAGCGGCACGGCGTAGTTCGCGCTGTTGCCGCGCGTACCGTGCCCCCTACTCCGACCGACATCGTGGTTGTAGCCCAGCGTGAGCACGTCGTTGATGCGCAGCGGATTGTCCAGCCCGAGCTGGAGGCCGCCCTGCAGCCGGCCCGTGGCGCGCGAGCCGGTATCGTCCAGCGTCGCGACGACATGCCAGGGCCGCGTGCGCGCGATCGACACCACCAGGTCGGACTCGCCCGGGACGTCACCCGGGGCGATATCGATGGTGACGTCCTGCGACGGCACGCGCTTGAATTGCTCCAGCCCCTGCTCGATGTCGCGCAGGTTGAGCAAGCCACCGACCCGCGACGGCAGGGCCGTGCGCCAGAACCCGCTTGCCGAGCCCGGTGCGAAGCGAACGGCACGCACGGTAGCGGGGACCAGGGTGATTCGCAGGACACCCGAATGGATATCCTGCGGCGCAAGGCCGACACGCGTGGTGACATACCCACGATCGATGATCAGGTCGGATACGCGGCGGACGACGAGGTTGATGCCGTCGTGGCCCATGCAGCGACCGACGTACGCGCGCAGATAGCGCCGCGCGAAGTCGAACGCGCGCCCCGGGAAACCATCCAGGACGATGGCGTCGATGCGGAAGCATTCGTTTTCGACAGGCAGGTCGGTGCGGTGGAAGTCCGCAGGCGGCGCGCTGCCCAGCCGAACGGCCGGCTGGGCACGCTGGTCGTCGCGCGACTTTGCTTCACGCTGGGTGCGAGCGCGACGCTCCTGGGTGTCGATGTCCTCCAGCGCCACGGCGCCGACAGGAGACGATGCACCGGCGAGCACCGCAGCCGCACAGGCCATCGATGCGAGGCCGCATCGGGTGTTGGCGATGTAGTGCCTGTTGCTCATAACGTCCCTGGCCGCGATCACTTCGGGTCGAAGTGCTTCCGTGCCAGGGAATGTTATGAGTGCCGCAGGGCGCTACGCAGTAGAAGGATTCTGAAAAACGTGCCGGATTTTTGCCCGACGCTTGTAGGGGAAACCTTAGATACGAATGAGATTATTGGTCATTGAGCCGGCTATGCCGCGCGCCATAAGCGAAGTAGACAATGAGACCAATCACCATCCACACCGCGAACCGTTCGAAGGTGATCCACGGCAATCCATAGATCAGCGCCAGCGAGAACACGATGCCCAGCGGCGCGGTGAACCACACGGCCGGCGTGCGGAAGTTGCGGTGCAGTCCGGGCCGGCGCACGCGCAGCACCAGGACCGAGGCGCAGATGAGAATAAACGCGCTGAGCGTGCCGATATTGACCAGCTCGGCCACTTCGCCGATCGGCAGCAGGCCCGACACGATGGCGGTGAATCCGCCGAGGATCATCGTCGGACGCGCCGGCGTACCGAAGCGGGGATGCACCTTCGAGAACCAGGCCGGCAACAGGCCATCGCGCGACAGGGCGAACCAGATCCGCGCGGCGCCGAGCATGAAGGCGAACAGCACGCTCACCACGCCGATAACGGCGGCGACGGCGATGATGTTGCTGATCCACGGCAGGCCGATCGCGTTGAAGGCGTCGGACACCGAGGCCTCGCCACCCAGCGAGCTGTACGGCACGATGCCGGTGAGCACGAGCGAGACGGCGATGTAGAGCACCATGGCGACGGCGAGCGAGAGCAACACCGCGCGCGGCAGGTCACGCTGCGGGTCCTTCGCCTCCTCGGCGGCGGTGGTCAGTGTGTCGTAACCGAACACGGCGAAGAACACCACCGATGCGCCCGTGAGCACGCCGTGCCAGCCGAAGTGGCTCATGCCCTTGTCGTCGAAGACGCGCTCGGGGATGAACGGATGCCAGTTGGCGGTGTTGATGAAGAACGCGCCGACGCCGATGACCAGCGCCACCCCGATCACCTTGATGGTGACGATGAGCGTGTTGAGGCGCGCGCCCCACTCGGTACGCACCGAGAGCATGATCGCCACCAGCAGCGAGATGCCCGCGGCGATGATGTTGAAACGATGGCCGTCCGTCGGCGCCGGCACGGGGTTCGCGAAGCTGACGCCGAGCGAGCCCACCGCGTGCTGCCAGTAGTACTTCATGGTGTCGGCGCTCATGCTCTTCTGCGCCCACTCCGGCAGGTGCACGCCCGCCGTGGCCAGCAACACCTGCACGTAGCCCGACCAGCCGATGGCGACCACCGCCACCACCAGGGCGTATTCGAGCAAGAGATCCCAGCCGATGATCCACGCCGCGCCCTCGCCGAGCACCGCGTATCCGTAGGTGTAGGCGCTGCCGGTGACGGGAATGAGCCCGGCGAATTCCGCGTAGCACAGCGCGGCGCAGGCGCTGCCCAGGCCGGCGATGATGAAGCTGAGGGCCACCGCCGGGCCCGCGTTCATGGCGGCCTGCTGGCCGGCCAGGACGAAGATGCCCACGCCGATGATGCCGCCGATGCCGATGGCGGTGAGCTGCCACAGGCCCAGCACGCGGCGGAAATCCGATCGCTTGCCGACTTCCGCCTGCAACTGCTCGACCGACTTATGGCGAAGGAACCTGGCTAGCGACATGGGGCAATCCGGGGTGTGGCAAATGACCGCGGATCATAGCGGGCTGGGTGGGGGTGTGTCGCTGTGGGCCCCCACAGGCGCGGGCCCGTGGGGCGCGCCTGCGCGCGATGGGGTGGGTCGCGGGCTGGTTATCGCGCGCAGGCGCGCTCCTACGGGGTGTCTAGGGCCTGGCGGCCGAGGGCGGGGTCGTCGGTGAAGAAGGCATCGATGCCGGTGGCGATATAGGCGCGAATCTCGGCGACCGAGCCTGCCTCGTTGCGGGCCGCATCGCCCGCCCCGTTGCGGAAATCCGCCGCCAGGAAGTGGTTCTCGGGGCGGAAGGTGTACGGATGCACCTCCAGGCCGGCCGCGTGGGCGTCGTGGACAAGGGGCGCCACGGGGGCCAGCTTCCCGTCCTTGCCCAGCGGGATGATGCTGCGGGTGGACGGGCCGATGGCGTCGGCGTAGCCGCGGATGGCCTTGAGGCCCGCGGGCGTCATCATCTGCGCGTAGGTGAGCGAGGGCTGGTCGGCCGGGCGCTCCTCCCCGGCCTCCATCAGCTGCAGCAGGCGGATGTTCGGGTGGTCCTTGCCCAGCTTGCCGCGCAGGTACTTCAGGTTACCCACCTCGAACGACTGGATCTCCACCGGGGCCGTGCGGGTATAGGCATGCGCGGCCAGGGTCGCCAGCACCTTGTCTTCCATCGGCAGGCCCACGCCACGGAAGTACGTCGAATGCTTGATCTCCGGAATGATGCCCAGCACCTTCCCGCGCGCCGAGGCCTCGGCCGCCACGAACTCGATCATCTCGTCGAAGGTCGGCACGGTGAACTGTCCATCGAAGGCGGTGTTCGCCTTGCGGATATCGGCCAGGCGCTCACGTGCGCGCAGGGTCTTCAGTTCCGCGAGGGTGAAATCCTCGGTGAACCAGCCGGTGACCTGTACGCCGTCGACGGTCTTCGTCGTCTTGCGCGAGGCGAACTCGGGATGTGCGGCCACGTCCGTGGTGCCGCCGATCTCGTTCTCGTGGCGGACGACCAGGACGCCATCCTTCGTCGACACCAGGTCCGGCTCGATGAAATCGGCCCCGTCGCGGATGGCCAAGGCATACGAGGCCAGCGTGTGTTCCGGGCGCAGGGCGCTGGCCCCGCGATGGCCGATCACCAGCCCTTTCGCGGCGATCGGCCGGGCGGCCTGGGCTTCCACGGTCATCGGCAGGGCTCCGCTCAACAAGGCAAGGATGCCGAAGGATAGCGCCGTTGCCTTCATCAGAAGTCCGCCGACAGGGTCACGAAGCTCTGCCGCGGCGCGCTGGCATGGAACGCCAGGGCCCGGCCCTGCGGATCCGTCGCCGCGAACGCGGTCAGGTTGGTGGCGTAGCGATGGTCGGTCAGGTTGGTGACGTTCAGCGCCAGCGTCAGCGCCTTCAGCTCGCCAAGCGCACCGAAGTCGTAGCTCGCGCCGAAGTCGAACGAGGTCGCGCCGGCCACGCCCTGGTCATTGGTGTACGTGTAGTAGCGCTTGCCGGTGTACTTGCCGCGCAGGCTGGCCGACCACGGCCCCGTGGTGTAGCTCACCTCGCTGGCGAACATCCGCTTGGGCGTATCCACCGTCGTCTTGTCCTTCACCGGAACCACCACGCCGTTGGCCACGTAGTTGTCATCGTACTTCGAACGATTGAACGACGCCGAGTTGTACCACTGGAACCCCTTGAGGGGCTTCCAGATGAAGGTGAACTCCGCGCCGCGGCTGCTGACCGAGCCGACGTTGACGAACGCCGTGTTGCACTCCGGCCGCGTGCCCACCTCGATGCTCGGGCAGGGATTGAGCGAGAGCAGCCGGTTGTCGAACTTCACGTCGTACAACGCGACCGAGCCCTCGTAGAACGAGCCGACGCTGCGGAAGCCGCCGTCGATGCTGCGCGACTGCTCCGGCTTCAGGCTCGACCGGGTGCCATCGAACGCCGCCTGCGACACCGACTGCGGGCCACCCGCGCCGCCGCCCTGGAACGAGGCGATGTTCTTCGCATAGGAAAGGAACAACTCCTGGCCCGGCGCCAGCTTCCAGGCCAGGCCGGCCTGCGGCAGCAACGACTTCTGCGCCTTCAGCGTGCCGGTGGCGTAGGGGCTTTCCACGCCGGGCAGCTCGACCGCCTTCATCGTGGTGTGCGGGCTCTTCACGCCGACATCGACGGACAACCGGTCGTCGAACGCCTTGAAGCTGTCCTGCAGGTAAGCCTGTTTCGTCGTGATGGTGTAGTCCTGCGCGAACAGCTGGCGGTCCGGATCCTGCAGGTAGTACTTATCGCTGACGGGGCCGTCGATGTAATAGAAATTGCGTTCGACGTGGTGGTCGTTCTGTTCGTACCACACGCCGCCTTCGACATGGTGGGTGCCAAAGTCCCAGGCCAGCGACGCGATCGCGCCGTTGCGGTTGATCGTGTAGTTCGTGCTGCGGATGCTGATCGGCAGTTCCTCGGGCGTGCCCGGGAACGACTTCTGGCCCGGCGACCACCAGTGGCCCTGCCCCGCGTTCTCGTGATGGTAGACCTGCGTATGCAGGGTGCCGCTGTCGGCAACGGTGAAGTCGCCGGCGATGTAATAGAGATCATCGCGGCGCAAGGCGCGGCTCTGGTAATAGGCATCGTCGATGTTGTCGACGCCACCGGAGAAGCCGCAGCGCGGATCCTTCACGCCGCCGATCGTGTACGCGGGGGCGCAGTAGGCCGCGGCGAGGGCGCGGTTCCAGTCCGGCGCGTACAGGTTCCAGTCCCAGCCCAACCCACGCTTCATGCCGCTCTTCGACAGATACGCGTAGTCGGCCTGGCTGGTCCGCGAGGTATCGGCGAAGCCGGTGATCCGATTGCCATTGCCGAACTCGTACACCGCCTTGCCGTTGAACTGTTTGGTGTCGGTCGGCGAGTTCGGCTGCGCCCACATGTCCGCGCCGGCGTGCACGCCGGAGAGATACATGGAGAAGCCCTTGTAATCGCCGGTGTCGATGCGCGCGTAGGTACGGCGGTTGTGGTCGCTGCCGAAGGTCTGCGCGACCTTGCCACCGAACTTCGTCGACGGATCGGCCGAGAAATACTGGATGGTGCCGCCGAGGTTGCTGGTGGATGCCGTACCCAGCGCGCCAATGCCCTCGGAGAGTTCGACCGTGGACATGTTCTCGGCGATCAGCGCGCGCGAGATGTTCAGGCCGTTGTAGTTGCCATAGGCGTTGTCACCCAGCGGCAGGCCGTCCAGCGTGTAGCCCAGGCGGGTGGTGTTGAAGCCGCGCAGCGTGATGCTCTGCGATTCCTCGTTGGCACCGAAGGCATCGTTGGACTGCACGCTGACACCGGGCAGGCGATTGAGGATCTTTTGCGGACTGGTGCCCGGCGGGAGCACTTTCTCGTCGTCCGGCACGATGCGCTGCACCTGGCGGGTCTCGCCCTGGCCGATCACCGAGACCGTTTCCAGGTCTTGGGTTTTCGGCGGCGGGGCGTCGTCGGCGTGGGCCGTGGCGGCGATCGCGCCGGTGAGGGCGAGGAACAGGACAGTGCGCGCGTGCTTCATCGATGGGGGAGCTCGACATCAGGGAAGCCGACGAGCGTGCAGGTGCGATGTTTACGTTTTCTTACGACGACAGCCGGATCCTTCGAAGAGTGACCGCCGTCTCATGTTGCGAAAAACTGCAACACTTGGGCCCAACAATGGCGCACCCCGTAAGGACCTGCCCATGTCGCTGCGTCGCCGCCTGACCGCCCTGATCCTGCTTGCCACCGCGCTGCAAGCCCACGCCGCCCATCGGGTCATCGTCTTTGTCTGGGATGGCATGCGGCCCGACGCGATCAGCGAAGACGACACCCCGAACCTGGCCGCCCTGGCCCGGCAGGGCACGTTCTTCGCGGATAACCACGCGACGTATCCGACCTTCACGATGGTCAACGCATCGAGCTTCGCCACCGGTTCGTTCCCGGGCACGATCGGCTTCTTCGGCAACCGCTTCTGGGCGCCGGGGGCCAGTGGCTTCGACGCCAAGGGCGTGCCCAGCGACTTCGCGGCACCGATCTACACCGAAGACTACGCCGTGCTGCGTGCCCTCGACGACCACTGGCACCATGACCTGCTGCAGGCACCGACGCTGCTGGAACGTGCGCGGAAGAAGGGCCTGAAGACGGCCGTGGTGGGCAAGTCCGGCCCGGCGTTCCTGCAGGACATCCACGAGGGCGGCACCATCCTCGACGAGAACGTGGCGCTGCCGCTGGCGTTCGCCCAGAAGCTGGCGAAGGCCGGATTCGCGCTGCCCGCGAACACGGTGCATGCCTACGACCCCGACCACTTCCACCTGGAGCCGGACAACGGCACCCCGACCGCGCAGTTGCCGCTGGTGACGCTGAAGGATGGCAGCACGTCGGATGCTTCCGATGGTGCCGGCGCCCCGCCCAGTGCTTCCAATGCCTACCTGATGAAGGCCTTCCTCGAGTACATCTTGCCCGTGGAGAAGCCCGACCTCAGCTTCGTCTGGCTGCGCAACCCGGATTCGACCGAACACCAGTACGGCGTGGGCTCGCCCAATTTCCATCTCGCCCTGCGCGCGCAGGATGCGTTGCTCGGCGAGCTGCAGGCGAAGCTGAAGGCGCTCGGCATGGACGGCGATACCGACCTGGTCATCGTGTCGGACCATGCGCACAGCAACGTCGCCGGTCCCCGCGACCTGTTCCCGCTGCGCCAGATCGCCGATGGACGGGTCGGCAAGCCGGACGGCGAATGGGGCTTCTCGGTATCCGGCGCCATCCGCCTCGCCGACGAGATGAGCGCGGCGGGCTTCACCGCCTTCGACGGCTTCGGCTGCATCTACGCGCCGGTGATGGCCGGTGTCCGCGGTGACGGGACGCTGCTGCACCCGACGCGCTACGACGACGATGGGCGCGTCTGCGGCAAGCCCGGTCCGTATACGACGCCTTCGTACAAGGTGCCGGCCGAGCTGCCGAAGAATGCCTTCGTGATCGCGCCGAACGGCGGCAGCGAGTACCTCTACCTGCCCTCGCACGATCGCGCGCTGGTCGGGAAGGCCGTGCGTTTCCTGCAGTCGCGCGAGATGGTCGGTGCGATCTTCGTCGATGCGCGCTACGGCAAGATCCCCGGCACGCTACCGCTGGCCGCCGTGCATCTTGCGAACCAGCGCGCCCCGGACATCGTCGCCAGCTACGACTTCGATCCGGATGCCATGGTCCAGGGATTCCGCGGCACGGTGTACACCAGCATGAGCAACGAGCGCGGGATGCACGGCAGTTTCAGCCCGGTGGACGTGCACAACACGCTGCTGATGAGCGGCCCCGATTTCCGCAAAAACCTGCGCAGCGAACTGCCGAGCGGCAACGTCGACCTTGCGCCGACGCTGGCGGCGGTGCTCGGCCTGGACCTCGCCAAAGCAGACGGCCGGGTGCTGCGCGAAGGGCTCGAAGGGCGGGACGACAAGGGGCTGTCGGCAAGGCCCGTCGACATCGCGACCGATGCCGCCACGGGGCTGGACGTGCGCCGGGTGGACGGCACGCCGATGGGGCGAAGCACGTATCGGTTCGTGCTGAAGACCAAACAGCTGACCGATAACGGCAAGACGTATACGTACTTCGACCAGGCCAGGGCCGAGCGCAGCCCCTGATCCCCTGAATGCCGCCATCGCCCGTGTTGGGGCGGGGCTGGCGGGGCAGCGGCGGTCATGGGTTTTCTGCTAGCTTGCGCCTCCTGATCGAACGATAAACGGACCTGATGATGTTCAAGCCCCTCGCGCTGGCCTCGCTTTCGGCCGCCCTGCTTGCTGCGTGCGCCAGCACGCCCGCCGACCACGCCGGCAAGGCCGCCGCCCGCGCCAGCAACGGCATGACGCTCGACCTCGCGATCCTCGAGACCACCGACGTCCACTCGAACATCCTCTCGTACGACTACTACAAGCAGAAGGACGACCCGTCGCTCGGTTACGAGCGGGTCGCCACGCTGATCCGCCAGGCACGCAAGGAATTCCCGAACACCGTGCTGTTCGACAGCGGCGACACCATCCAGGGCAGCGTGCTCGCCGACTACCAGGCGCTGGTGAAGCCGATCGGCTGCGACACCGAGCTGGGCATCTACGCCGCGATGGACAGCGTCGGTTACGACGGCGGCACGGCCGGCAACCACGAGTTCAACTACGGCCTGCCGTTCCTCGCCCAGGTGACCAACACCGCGATGAACGTCGATGGCGTCACCCCGAAGCAGTGCGCTGGCCCGAAGTTCCCGCTGGTGCTGTCGAACGTCTACAGCGCGCGTGACAACCAGCCGATCTTCAAGCCGTGGACCATCGTCACCAAGACGGTCAACGCGAAGGATGCGAACGGCAAGGACGTGCCGACCACCCTGCGCATCGCGATCGTCGGCTTCACCCCGCCGCCGATCCTGGACTGGGACAAGCGCAACCTGCAGGGCAAGGTCACCGTGACCGGCGTGGTCGAAGCCGCGCAGAAATACATGCCCGAGATCCAGGCACAGCACCCCGACCTCGTCGTCGCGATCCTGCACGGTGGCCTGAACACGGCGCCGTACACGCCGCAGATGGAGAACGGTGGCTGGTACCTCGCCGGCGTGCCGGGCATCGACGCGCTGCTGCTCGGCCATTCGCACACCGAATTCCCCGGGCCGCGCTACGCCGGCATGAAGGACGTGGACGCGAAGCGCGGCATCGTCCGTGGCGTGCCCGCGGTGATGGGCGGCTTCTTCGGCAAGGACCTCGGCGTCATCAACCTTTCGCTCACGCGCGAGGGTGACCGCTGGGTGGTGCAGAAGGACAAGAGCCACAGCGAAGTGCGTCCGATCTGCCCGAAGAAAAACGAATGCGTGGCGGCGGACCCGACCATCGCGCCGATCGTGAAGGAAGCGCACGATGCCGCGATCGCCTACGTCAACACGCCGATCGGCGCGACCGACCACCAGCTGAGCAGCTACTTCGCCGACGAAGGCAACATGAGCGCGCTGGCCATCGTCAATGCGGCGCAGATCGACTACGCCCGCGACGAACTCGCCCGTTCGCGGCCGGACCTGAAGGACGTGCCAGTGATCTCCGCGGCGTCCGCCTTCCGCACCGGCTTCGGCGGCCCGGATGACTACACCGACGTCGCCAAAGGGCCGATGACGATCCGCAACGCGGCCGACCTGTACTTCTATCCGAACACGCTGGCGGCGGTGAAGATCGACGGCGCCGGCGTGAAGGCATGGCTGGAGAAGTCCGCGACGCGCTTCAACCAGATCGACCCGTCGAAGGACGGCGAGCAGGCACTCACCGGCAAGCTCGTGCCGTACAACTTCGACCAGATGCAGGGTGGCCTCACCTACACGATCGACATCAGCAAGCCGGAAGGCCAGCGCATCGGCAACCTGCGCTACAAGGGCAAGCCGGTGAAGGATGGCCAGCCCTTCATCGTCGTGACCAACAGCTACCGCGCCAACGGCGGCGGCGAGTTCCCGGGCATGAACGGTGATTCGGTGGTGCTCAACGCACCGGACGGCAACCGCGAAGTCGTCATCAAGTGGATCCAGGCGAAGAAGACGGTCACGGCGAAGGACGTCGACAAGCGCTCGTGGTCGTTCGTGCCGGTGAAGACGAAGGGCCCGGTGACGTTCACCGCCGCCTCCGGCAAGGAAGACATCGCCAAAGCCCTCGGCCTGCACATCACCCAGCTCAAGGACAACGGCGACGGCACGGCCGTCTACGCGATCGACCTGTCCAAACGGTAAGGCACGGGCATATGCCGTCGCGGCGCTTGACACGCCGCATAACGGCGGCCTAACGTCGGGCCATGCATCCCAACGCGCCCGTGCTGCGTTCCACCCCGGCCACCTTCGTGGCCGGCGCACTGGCGTCCATGATTACCGCGACGACGACTACCACCACGACCACTACGGTCGGAGGATCGGAGTCCGCGCGCGCTTAGGTTCCATGTCGCTGCCGGCCCCGACCTCCCGCAGGACGGGACCGGCGCCGGGATCCACAGCCGAAATCCCCCCTGACGTGGAATGACGGGCCTCTACCGGAGGCTTTACCGTGTCCATCGCCGTCGCTTTACCCCGCTCCTTCCTGCGTGCCGCGCCCCTGCGTGCGGCCACGGCCCCGCTCGTCGTCAATGTCGGCGTGATCGGGCCGGGCAAGGTCGGCAGCGCCTTCCTCCAGCAACTGCGCCACGCGGCGCCGCGCCTCCTGCAGGATTGCCGGCTGGAACTGCGCCTGCGCGCCGTCAGCGACAGCCGGCACATGTGGCTCGACTGCGACGACGAGGCCCTGAACGGCCGCCTCGGCGGCGCCCAGACCTGGCGGCCGGCGGCGCTGGACGAGTTCGCGGCCTATGTCGCCGGGCACCGTGGCGAAGCCGCCGTCCTGGCCGACTGTACGGCCAGCGACAAGGTCGCCGACCACTACGCCGACTGGCTGTCGGCCGGCATCCACGTCGTGACCCCGAACAAACGCGCGGCCAGTGGCTGCCTCGACCGCTGGCACGCCATCGCCCGCGCCTCCGACGCCAGCGGCGCCCGCCTGCACTACGAAGGCACCGTGGGCGCGGGCCTGCCGGTGGTGCAGACCTTGCGCGACCTGATCGACACCGGCGACGAGCTGCAGGCCGTGGAAGGCATGCTTTCCGGCACGCTGGCCTGGCTGTTCAACCGCTTCGACGGCTCGGTGCCGTTCTCCCAGCTGGTCCGCGAGGCGCACGACCTCGGCTACACCGAGCCCGATCCGCGCGACGACCTGTCCGGCATGGATGTCGCCCGCAAGCTGGTGATCCTCGCCCGCGAGGCCGGCGTGGCCCTTTCGCTGGACGACGTGGCCGTGGAGAGCCTGGTACCCGCGGAGCTGGCATCGCTGGACCGCGACGATTTCATGCAGGCCCTGCCGGCGATGGACGCGCCGATGGCCGCGCTCCTCGCCAGCGCACGGGCCGCGGGCGGCGTGCTGCGCCACGTGGCCCGGCTGGACCGGGAGGGCGCCGCGGTGGGCGTACGCATCCTCGACCGCAGCCACGCCTTCGCCCATGGCCAGCTCACCGACAACGTCGTGCGTTTCGCCACCCGCCGCTACTGCGATAATGCGCTGGTCGTGCAGGGTCCGGGTGCCGGACCCGAGGTCACCGCGGCGGCGGTCTTCACGGACCTGCTGCGCGTGGCCGGCGCCATGGGAGTAAAACGATGCGCATGCTGAAAGAAGACACCTCGCCCCTCGCCCACGCGGACGTCGCCGTGGCCGAGGCCTATGCCAGCGTCGGCAACGTCGGCATCGGGTTCGACATCCTCGGCCATTGCGTCGAAGGTGCCGGCGACCGTGCCGAAGTCCGCCGCATCCCCGGGCGTGGCGTCCGCATCGCGGCCATCCACGGCGTGGTGACCGACCTGCCGCTCGACGCGGCCGGGAACACCGCGGGCGCCGCACTGCTGTCGATGCAGCGCGCGCTCGACCTGCCCTTCGGCTTCGAACTCACCCTGCACAAGGGCATCGCGCTCGGCTCGGGCATGGGCGGCTCCGCCGCGTCGTGCGTGGCCGCCGTGGTCGCCGCCAACGCGCTGCTCGATGCGCCGTTGCCGCGGGAAGCGCTCTACCCGTTCGCGATGGACGGCGAAGTGGTGGCCAGCGGCAGCCGGCATGGCGATAACCTCGGCCCGATGCTGCTCGGTGGGCTGGTGCTGGCCACGGATCGCCGCCTCGTGCGCATCCCCGTGCCGGCGGAATGGCATTGCGCGCTGGTCCATCCGCACGTCGTGCTGGAAACCCGCAAGGCACGCGCGGCATTGGCCGGCCATTACGCGCTGGGCGAATTCGTCGCGCAGAGTGCCAACCTGGCCCTGGTCCTCGCCGGCTGCTATCGCGGCGATGCATCGCTCGTCCGCGAAGGCCTTGCCGACGTGCTCGTCGAACCGCGCCGGGCGCCGCTGATCCCCGGTTTCGCGCAGGTGAAGCAGGCGGCACTCGACCATGGCGCGCTCGGCGCCAGCATCTCCGGCGCCGGCCCCAGCGTGTTCGGCTGGTTCGAAGACCGCGCGGCCGCCGTGGCCGCGGCGCATGACATGCAGGCCGCGTTCCGCACCGCCGGCCACGCCAGCGACGCCCTCGTGGCACCGGTCGACGGCCCCGCGGCGCGGGTGGTGTGACGATGCGCTATGTGAGTACGCGCGGCGGTGCCGCGCCGGCCAGTCTTTCCTCCGCCATCGCCGCCGGCCTTGCGCCCGATGGCGGCCTCTACGTTCCCGAATCGATGCCGCGTGTCGGCAAGCTCGCGCCGGGTGGCTACCTCGCCAGCACGGCGGCGGCGATGCTTGCGCCCTTCTTCGATGGCGACGCGCTCGCCGACGAACTCGACGCGATCTGCGCGGAAGCCTTCGCGCATCCGGCGCCGCGCCGTGAACTGCGCATCGACGGTGCGCACGTGCTCGAACTGTTCCATGGACCCACGGCGGCGTTCAAGGATTTCGGCGCGCGTTTCCTCGCGGCCTGCATCACCCGCCTGCGCCGCGACGCCGAGCGTCCGCTGACCATCCTGGTGGCGACCTCCGGCGACACCGGTGCGGCCGTCGGCGCGGCATTCCACGGCCTGGAGGGTGTGCGCGTCGCCATCCTCTACCCCGACAACCGCGTGTCGCCGCGCCAGGCCCACCAGCTCGGCAGCTTCGGCGGCAACGTGCGCGCGCTACGCGTGGAAGGCAGCTTCGACGACTGCCAGCGGCTGGTCAAAGCCGCGCTGGGCGATGCCACGCTGCAGGCCGACGTGCCGATGTCGTCGGCGAACAGCATCAGCCTCGGCCGCCTGCTGCCGCAGATGGCGTATTTCGGCCACGCGGCGCTGCACGCCAGCGACGGCCCGATGAACGTGATCGTGCCGACCGGTAACCTCGGCAACGCCGTCGCCTGCCTGTGGGCACGGACGATCGGCCTGCCGATCGGCGACGTCGTCTTCGCCTGCAATGCCAACGACACGCTGCCCGAGTTCTTCGCCGGGCAGCCCTACCGCGCACGTGATGCGATCGCCACCATCGCCAACGCGATGGATGTCGGCGCGCCGAGCAACTTCGAACGGCTGAGCCATCTGTTCGGTGGGGAAGACGAGGCACGCCTCAACGGCAGCGCACACGGTGTCGACGACGCCTGCATCCGCGATGTCATCCGCCGGCACGCCGCCAACGATGGCGAAGTGTTCTGCCCGCACACCGCCACGGCCATGCGCGTGTTCGAACAACGCCGCATGGCGGGCGACATGCGCGCATGGACGATGGCCGCGACGGCGCACCCGGCGAAGTTCGACACCATCGTCGAGCCACTGATCGGACGCGACGTCGAGGTACCCGAAGCGCTGGCCGCGATGCTGTCGCGCGAAGCGACGGCCGACCCCCTGGCCGCCGACCACCGCCTGTTCGCCGACTGGCTCCGCAGCTGGCACTAACCCCGCACGACGTCCCCCAGCTCCTGCTGTTGTAGGAGCGCGCCTGCGCGCGACCGGGTCACTACGTAGCGCTCACGGACAGCCCCGTCCATGCCCCACGCGCCGGTGACTCTCAGCCACCCCGTCGTCCTCCAGTGCCCTCGCCTGGCGGAGCGAAAACTGTGATTTCATCGGATAGAACGACATCCTGCTCGCTCGCCTTGAACTGCGCCATTTCATCGGATGTCACGGACTCCGCTGCCGGTCGGTGCCACATACGAAGCGTGTATCTCACCGTGTACGGTCCACCATGGCCAAAGTCGTACGCTTCGGTGAGGTCGAACTCCTGCTCGAGGCGTTCACCGGGTGCCACGAGACGGAAAAGCTTCATACCGGGTGAACTGAAGTGGGCCCGGGCGCCTATGAAGCTGGCCCTTTTTCCAAAGGCATCCGTCACATCCAGCAGATCGTTGCTCAGGTGCCCCAATGGGACGATAAACGGCGTCGCTGGCGTGAACACATGCACTGGTACGTCGCCTGTGTTCTCGAGCGCGAGGGTTATCAAGACGCGGTCGCGGACACCCGGTGGGGTGGTGTCTCGGAGGGTGGCAACGAGGTGCGATTCAGCTTGAGCTGCGCACGCGAAGAGGGATGCCAGCAGCGCCAGCCAGGCTTTTACTCGAGTCATCGCTGATCCTGGTGTCGATATGGCGAAACGAGCACGGTCAGCACGTTCGAGGCGACGTCGCGCTGGACACTCTGTCGGAATGCCTGGCGTTCCTCGTCGGACGTAACACGCGGGTCGGGATGGGCGGCATCCGGCCGAAGCGTGTAGGAGATCGTGAACGGCCCACCGTTGCCAAAGTCGTACATCGGCGCGAGGTCGACCTCCTGCTCAAGCCGTTCGCCTGGTTGTAGCAAGCGGAACAACTTCATCGGTGGCGGACCGAAATCGGAGATGCCACCGGTGTAGGTCACTCGGTGGCCGAAGGCATCCTTGACCTCGAACATGTCCTTGGAGAGTTCGCCATACGGAACGATGAACGGCGTCATCGGCGTGTAGAAGTGCACGGGCATGTCGCCCGTGTTCTCCAGCGACAGGGTTACCAGCACGCGGTCGGTGATACCTGCCGGCGTGGTGTCGCGGAGGGTGGCCACGAGGTGCGATTCGGCTTGCGCCGTGCACGCGAAAAGGAGGGCTAGCAGGGCTAGCCAGGTGTGTTTGGTGGGCATGGGCGTTCAGGTTGAGGCGGGCGCCCGGAGGGGGCGCCCGTTGGTTGTGATGGGTGGTCGTGGATCGGTCGCGCGCGGGGGCGCTATCGGGCGTCCAGGAGGGCGTCGATGGCGGGGCCGAGGCGCGATAGCGTGGCCAGGGGGCCGGGTGCGCCGGGGTCGGGGAGGTGGTGGCGTGCTGCGCGGAGCGCGGCGACCAGGCTGCCGTCCGGGTCGTGGACGAGGGCCCGCGCGAACACCGTGCCCCCAGGGCCTCGCACGGTGTCCAGCGCACCCTCGGCGTCGTATTCGAGCTCCATCTGCCCGAGCGACACCGCCCGCCCCTGGTCGATCGTTGCCTGCAGCGTCCAGCTCTCCCCATGCCCGGACACGCTTGCACTGGTGGCGTCCCATGCCACCGACCATGCCGCGGGGTCCCCACCCCCGACATGACGCTCGACCAGCCTTCCGCGTTCGTCGAATTGCTCTTCGATCGCGGCTGTTCCGGCGACGGCCAGGCTCCCCAGCCCGCCGCCCGCCGGCTTGCACTTCACGACGGCACCATCGATGAGATCGATCGACCGGTTTGGATACGGCCCCACGTCCATCCCCATGAAGACGGCATACAGGGCATGGCCCGGGGGGCAGGACCACGCCGCCTGGCCGAAGCCCTCGCCGTAGAGCAGTTCGATCCCGCCGCCCGGCGTCGTCCGATGGTGTTGGTATTTGTAGACGTAGCCGCTGCCCGTGACCTGCACGGTTTGCAGCTGGCAGCCGAGGTAGCCTTCCCAGGCGCAATTGGCGGCGAGCTGCCAGCCGGACGCCTCCGCCGCGATCGGTGACCAGCGGTAGTCGCCTTCGTATTCGGGGTACGGGGCCGCGTCGTCGGCCGCGAAGGCGGCGATGGGGAAACCGAGGCAAAAACATACCGCGAGCCGCGCCAGCGCGCGCCTCCCGGCCATCCGGACATTGGCCATGACTCTTCCTTTGGGGTGTTCTTCGACTGCGAAAGGCGGCGAGCTTAGGTATCGCCGCGGAGCCCGGTCAACGGCAAAAATGCGATGAAAATCACATAATTCCGAAGATTGGAATCTTCTCAAACGGTCGGATATTTCAGGCGTTGGTGTGTCTAGCCTGCACGATCGTCAGAAGACGTTTCTCATCGCAGACGCAGGACGTCGCGCGACAGGTCAGCCTTACAAACGCTCACCATGCCTGCGCTGCAGATTCGCAATGGCAGCCGACCGAACCTCCGCATCAAGGTCGTCTTTCAAATCATTGAGGCAAGCCGATGAAGTCTTACGGTTCCTTGCAACAGCGAGCCTGACGCAGGCCGTCCTATCACGACCAAGGTGATCCAGCGTATCGCTGCCAGCCTTTGATTTCCTCGCAACAGCAGCACGAATGTTCTCGTCCTCGTCGCTGGCAAGCGCGGCTAACACGTCAGCGCCTACCGTCTTGTTGAGCACGACCCATTCCTTCAGTTCGGGATAGCTTTTCGCGATATCCATCCATACGTCAAACGAAGCGATGGAATGCGCCGCGCTTAAATACTCGTCCTGTTGATCACTATGCAGCAACCGTTCAAATTCGGCTGCCGATTGGATCGGCTTGAATCCCTTGCCAAATGGGCGGAGACCTTTTTCCTTCTCAAGGTCCGCCGCACGCAGCTGCTTTCGAACTCTCGCATCGATTTCCCTTCGAACGAACCTCGCGATCTCGGAATCCGTATCTCGAGCAAGATCAGCAAGCAGGTCGTCGCTGAGCATGGATTTCCGAACAAGCGCGAGGCGGACCCGAGAGCAAGCGTCGCGAGCCAGCCTCCGCTGCACTTGCTCCGGCAGGCGGCTCCTATTAGCGACAGCCTCCCGGACTTCGGCGCTCGCACTTTCTGCAAGCTCGATTAGCACTTCATCGGGAAGTGAACGATTGAACGCGACGAACCTGATGAGCCCAGGGAACTCGTGAATGACCTTCATCCAAACTGATGCGGGTGCCTCGCTACTTAAAGCACGCACCCGATCGGCTTTGGAGGAAGACATGATGAGTGCAACAAATTCCTGGCCTGATCTGAGCACAGTTAGAACTCCTTAGGCGCTCCCTCATGCGGCGAGCCAACAAATGTTCCGTAGGCGGCCAACGTTTAGCGGCTATCAAGCGGGCACGTGGATCGAGTCCCTCCGAATACAGGAGCCGCACCCCAGGTCGCCTGGACCCAAACTGATGCTGGCCCAGGCGGTCGGGCAGGCCACACATCTATCTCCACCACGGTCTCGCCTTTACATAGGACCGCCGTCCGACCTTCAGTCAGCAGATGCCGCTTGAAGCCATCATGCTCAAGCCTGGCTGCGGTCGCAGCCAGATCGACCAAGCGAAAAGAAGTGCTCGTCTGAGCCGTGACGTAGACAGACGAGGACTTCTCCCTGATCTCGATCGGAACTGACTTATCGCCCGCAACGTCCCTCGCGATCGACTTAACGATACGTATTAGCTCTGCAGTTCCGGGGTGCGTCTGCATTTGCAGCTGCCGATCTCTCGCGACACCGAACGCACAACCGACAACGATGAGGAGAGCTACTGCACCGTTTAGCCAAACTGAACCTTTCAATTCGAGGCACCTTTACCAAACAATGGCTTGGACTCGCCTCCAGGCGTAACGCCAAAGCCCCAGCCAAAGCCGATCTGCGTCGCGGTGCGGCCGTCAGGAAGGACGACCACGGACGCTCCAGGCCCATAGTACGCACCGACCCCCATGCCGAATCCGTCAACAAAACTGTTTACGGCGGCACGGCGGGCTGACAGCCCTTCGCTTGACTGGCATCTCTTACCTACGTTCGAGTTGAGGAATCCAATGTCCGCCGAGATTGACGGCTTCAGCAGCGTGCCGATAGTCGAAGTGTTGAACTTGACGTTTTCACCCCACGACTTAGATACGGCCTTGTTCCAGTAAAGCGTATCGCCTGTCGCTGTCAAACCCAATGACAGACCAAGCAACGATACGTTGATTGAAACGTAGTCTGGTGTATATGCAACTCCAATTTGCATACACGCCTTCGCGCTTAAGCCCGCACAGAAATCGGTGTCAGCTCGAAGTCCGTATATGTCACTCAGGGACAGCGGGTCGGACCCTACATAGGCATATGTACTGACTCCTCCGGAAAGCCCAGTAGGATCGCTTTGTATATATCGACCCGTACCTGGATCGTAGTCGCGATAGTAGTTGTAATGCAGACCAGACAGCGCGTCATACCGCTGACCGGGAAACCTCATATCCAGATTGGTCGGAACTCCATCGCCATCCGGGTCGGTGTCAGAACCATCTGAACCGAATGCTTCACCCTCTAGAGGCCAGGCCCAAACAGCAGCATCGCGTTTCGTATCGACGACAATCCGAGGCGAACCTATGTGGTCGGGCTCGACGGCGAACAGTTCACCATCAGTGGACATGCCTACCGGAAACTCATCCATCCACACGATCTGTACGATCGACTTCCCGCCATTGTCGTAATCAGCTAGCCAGCGCCCATTGCGGTCATAGACCGACAGCCTTGTTTCATCTGATTCGAACCTGGCGACACGCTCCCCAGTTCCGTTATAAACATACTTCACTCGAACGTTGGGGCCGTCGTCAATCGAAGATAACCTGCCAGCAGAGTCGTAGTTGAGGTTGAGCCCTCCAATGCTAGCCGTGTTTCCGCTATCGTCGTAGGTCCTCCTCGATCCGGAGGCCATTAGGAGTTGATGGCTCCCGGCGGCGTATTCGTAACGATCAGCGCCCCCATGCATATGAATCGCAGTTCGGTTTCCTGTGGCGTCGTAATCGTATTGAGCCAAAAGAACGCCAGAAGAGCCGTCATGAGTGGTTCGCAGACGACCCAGGCCGTCATAGCCGTAGCTTCGGCTCGCAGTTACCGAATCGATGCGCGAAATTTGAGCCGCATCGTTGTACGTCAGACCGTAATTGAGGCCTCCGCGTTGCGTATCGCGCACCGACAACGGCTTCCCTGCCAGGTCGAACTCGCGACGCAATTTCCGGCCGTTCGCATACGTCCACTCACTCGGCCCAGCAAAGGGAGCCCACTTGACATCCGAAAGGAGGTGCTGGCTTGAGCCTGTCGCCGTGGCGACATCAACACCGCTGACCTGGCCAGCCCCGTCGCGGACCCACTCAACGGCCATGCCGTCCGGATAGGTGAGTCCAGACAAGCGACCGGCCTTGGTGTATCGGTAGGCGAGCGTGAGGGTAGCACCACCACCTGTCGTCCAGGCACGCCGGACCACTTGGCCCTCAGCGTTGTAGCAATACGCCGTGGTACCAGAACTATCGACCATCTGGGAAAGCCGACCCAAGGAATACTGCTCGGATGCTGGGCATACCGATGGGGGAGCATCATAAGTATAGGTAACGCGCTCACCACCGGTGGCATAGGTCCGTGCAAGGGTTCGACCAAGAGCATCGCGAGTCACGGTGAACGAGCCTTTAGGCTGCGCCGCCTCATGGGCAGCGACGCGTCCAGCAACGTCGAACTCGTTCCACTCATCTCCCAAATCCGGGCTCGCTACGTGTGCAGGATCACCCAAACCGGAGGTCAGGTAGCTGGTCTTGAGCCCCTTGGGATCCTCGATAGAAAGCGTCTGGTCAAGGGGATCGTAAGCATTCACGACTTTTGCCTGAACCCCACTTACGTCGCCAATCACGTCACGGAGTCGGCCAAGCGCGTCGCGTGTCGCGGCAATGCGGTTACCCGCGCCGTCAGTGGTACCCGTCCATCGGTCGAGTTCGTCGTACGTGAAATGCGAGATACGGCCCATGCCGTCTTTCTCCGACGCAATTCGCCCCAGTGCGTCGAACGTGCGCTCAAGCTGGCGCACCATCGTGCCCTTTGCATCCTTGACGACTTCCTTCAGGCGCTGGTCGGCGGCATCGAGTTCGTAGTCAACCCTGTTTCCGCTGGCATCGATGATTGCAACGACCCGCTGGGCATCGTCGTATCTGAATTCGAGCGTGACCTCGTCGGGGTCGACAAAACGACTGACCTGACCACTTGGCGTGTAATCGAGTTTTGTCATCCGGCTCACGCCAGACAGGTCAGTCGCCTCAGTCGAGGCCAGCCATCCACGGGCGGTGTAAGCGTATCGCGTAATGATTCCGTTCGCGTCCCTCCGCGAAAGCACGCGACCTGCCCGATCGTATGAAAGGATTTCCTCGACCTGGCCGATGGCGTTCTCTGTTGTCCAGAGATCACCCTTTGGGTAAGAGCAAATCCCGGACGCATTGCAGTCAGCCGAGTCCGCTTCGCGATAGGTGTATTTGGTAAGAAGACCCATCGCGCCGGTGTCGCTCCTGGGACCCTCTACAACAAGTGGCTTGTTATCAGCGTTGTATGTGATGTGCCATTTTCGGACGACGCCCAGCGGTGACGAGGCGTCGCTCGGGTCGACACTGCCAGCAACGGTACGATCCGTGACATTGCCGCGCGCGTCGTAGGTCAGCAGCTCTTCGTATCCTTGGCGCGCGCGCCGGGTCGGCAGACCGAGATCCGCGTGCCACTCAGTGACGATTCGACGCGCAAGCGCCGTTCCGGCTGCCTCCGTCCGCTCGGTTTCCTTTCCATCACTGTTGTGTACAAATCGGGTCAGCGAACCGTCGAAATCCTTCGTCGCCGACACGTGACCGTCGGGATCGTCGGGATCGTCGGGATCGTACTCAATGGATGAAAACGCAGCACCACAACCCGCCCCACCCGGCTGATTCACCGACACAAGCCGGCGTGATCCACGGATTTTTGCAAACCCGTACGCGTGCAGTGCGCCATTCGGTCCACGCACGGTTTTTTTATCGTCTGTCTCGGACAAGATAAAAGTCGACCCCGAACCAAGGGCATGCGTTGTGTTCTGCGCCCGGCCCTGACCGTCGTAGCTGAAGGTGGCGAAGCGCACGCCATTCTCATCCACGATGCCAGTGAGTGCGTGCGGAATTGACTTGCTTTCGGTAAATTCGCGCTCGTTGTATTTGTAGTGGACCGCCGTTCCGTCACCGTACGCAACGATCGACAGATCGGCATTAAGTAGCTTACCGTCCGTCTCGACGTAGCTGTACGTAACGGCTGCCCCGTGCCCGTCCGCTACGCTTTCGACGCGTCCGGCGAGATCGTATTTGACCGAGAGGGTACGCCCTTGCGCATCGACGACCTTGATCAGGAGATCCGGCGCCGGTGCAACATCCGGAGGGGTTCCATTATCACTATAGATAAGAGAAAAGCCGGCGCCGCCAAGCATTTCCAGCCGAACGAGCCGCCCCAGCGCATCGTAGGTTTCCACGTCGCCGTCGTCTGACCGGTAGATCCACCCGTTGCGATCGCGCAAGAGCCTACCGCGACCGTCCGCGGCATTGATATATCCCGAACCACGCTTTACGTAGTCAATGCGGGCTCCGTCTTGGCGATGCAGGCGCGCGACCTCTTCGAAGCCGCTCGGTGTGGTCATCACCGTACTTTCGACACTGCGATCGTAGGTGGTACGCCACTGGCTCCCGACGCGGCCGCTTCTCGCCGAAGTCTTTCCGATAGGGCGGCCGTTCCCGACGTCGCTGTATACGACGCCGCTGTTGTAATAGCGCACCCACGTCAGCGCCGAGGCCGCGGTGGGGGCTATATCGGTCACGACCTCGAATTTGTTGGACGCCGCGACGTTGACCGGGTTGCCAACCATTGCCGAAGGCTCTGCCGAGCATTGTGAACCGCCAAGGTTCGCCTGGAATTCGGTCGCCGTCTGCGGCGTGGGGTTGTAACTGCATACCGCGGTGAACCCAGACCCGACTTCGAGTTCATGGTTAGGGTACGGACCGAGAAGCTGGCCGAAGGCGTTCAGGTACACCGAATAGTTTGCCTCGCACGACAGATAGGCCCATCCCGCGCCATCCCAGGCTTCCCAATCGTCGTCCTTGTCGCCCGGGCGGCCTTTCTTCAGGTACCTGTAGTTATAGCTGTAGCCCCTTTCGGTCTGGGTCGAATCCAGAAGCTCGCACCGTTGCCGATTCCGCTGGCGGCAGTCGGCATTCATGTCTGCCTCGGCTGCCTTTTCGAGTTCCGGAAAGAACTGATCGTCGATAGTGCCGTAGTCCCAGAACGGCTCAACTTTTATCGCGGCCACGTCAGCCGCCATCGAACGATGCGAGAAAACCTGCAAAGGCAGGGCGAGAAGCAGGCACCCGACGTGCCTGAGTGAAGTCCGTGACATGGGCCCGTGTCCGTCAGTGGTTGGGGCGGCGGACTCTACGGAATCGGTACGGCGGCGTACGCACGTCTTGTGTGGCAGCTGTCACACGTATTGGTTTTTCAGAGCTTTCCTACGGCTATGGAACGGATGGTTGTTGGGGGGCGGGGGTTTGGGTCGTCGAGGATTCTCAATCTTGGATTCGAGGACCGGGGAGGTTTCGCATGGGTGTGATCGCGCGCGGGCGCGCTCCTACAGGGGGCGAGTACGAAAAACCGTGGAATCGGGCCATACCACTTCGCTGGCGGCCGCATTCTGGCGCGGTTTTCTCGGGCAAACCACGGCTCGGATGTCTAGCCGTCCAAACCTTCCTAAGAAAAACTTTCCGCTGAAACTGTTGACACGCGTCGAACGGGTGACGTACGTTCGACCGCATGACGCAGCGCACCACCACTGGCCGCTTTGCCCCGGTTCGACTTAACAAGGTCGACGGCAAGCTGCGTCTCGGCAACGGCCTCCTTCTTATTAACCTTGTACTTATTACCTGCGGAGGTGCGGGCTAAGGGCAAGTGTCCAGGTGAAACGAAAATAACCTGAAGACTCCTGAAGAACCCCGCACCCGGAAACGGATGCGGGGTTTTTTATTGCCCGGCCCGCCTCGACAACGAGCGGAGCCAGACATGAATCCAGCACACCAGGGCGATAACACCGGCACTGTCGAAAGCGACGTAGGCCGCGTGCGCATCTTCGACACCACCTTGCGCGATGGCGAGCAGGCACCCGGTTTCTCCATGGACCGGCGGGCCAAGTTGCGCATGGCACAAGCCCTGGAAGCACTGGGCGTCGACATCATCGAGGCCGGGTTCCCGCAAGCCTCGCCCGACGATTTCGCCGCCGTCGCCGAGATCGCGAGGACGTTGAAACAACCGACCGTCGCCGCGCTGGCCCGATGCCAACCCGGCGACATCGACTCCGCGGGAAGGGCGCTGGAAGGCGCAAGGCACTCACGGATCCACCTGTTCCTGTCCACCTCACCACTGCATCGCGAACACAAGCTCGGCAAATCGAAACAGGAAGTGATCGACATCGCCGCCGCGTCGATCATGCGGGCCAAAGCCCTGGCCCACGAAGTTGAATTCTCCGCCGAAGATGCCTTGCGCACCGAGCCGGACTACCTCGCCGAGATCTTCTCGGTCGCCGTCGAAGCCGGCGCCTGCGTCCTGAACGCCCCCGACACCGTCGGCTACACCACCCCCGCCGAAATCACCGAGATGTTCCATTACCTGCGCAAGAACGTGCGCGGGGCCGACAAGGTGGTGTTCTCCGCGCATTGCCACGACGACCTGGGCATGGCGGTCGCCAACAGCCTGGCTGCGATCGGCGCCGGTGCCCGCCAGGTCGAATGCACGATTAACGGCATCGGCGAACGCGCCGGCAACGCCGCGCTGGAAGAGATCGTCATGGCGCTGCACACGCGCCGCCCGCTGTTCAAACTGGATACCGGCATCGTCACCCAGCACCTGTATCCCACCTCGCGCCTGCTGGCCGAGGTCACCGGCCAGCCCGTGCCGCGCAACAAGGCCATCGTCGGCGACAACGCCTTCGCGCATGAATCCGGCATCCACCAGCACGGCATGCTCAAGCACCGCGGCACCTACGAAATCATGAGCCCGCAGGACGTCGGCGCGAAGACCTCGCTGGTGCTGGGCAAGCATTCCGGCCGCCACGCCCTGCGCCAGCGCCTGGCCGAACTCGACTACGAGGTCGACGAAACCATGCTGGACAGCATCTTCGAGCGCTTCAAGGTCGTCGCCGACCGCCAGCGCTCCGTCACCAACGACGACCTCGCCGCGCTGATGGGCGCGTTCGAGGCCGAACACGAGACCGCGTCCGTCGCGGTCCAGTCCTGAGGAGGAACCCCATGGAAGCCCCGACCCATCTCTGGCACAACGGCCGCATCAAGGCCTGGGCCGAAGCAACCTGCCACGTTGGCGCGCATGCGCTGCACTACGGCTCCTCCGTGTTCGAAGGCGTGCGCGTGTACTCCACCCCGGACGGCCCGCGTTATTTCCGCCTGGAGGAGCACACCGAGCGCCTGTTCCACTCGGCACGCGTGTACGACCTGGTGATGCCGTACGACGCCGCGACGCTCAACCGCGCCTGCCGCGAATTGATCACCGCGAACGGCCTGAAGTCCGCGTACGTGCGTCCCATCGTGTTCCGTAGCGGCTTCACCTTCAGCCTCGCCCCGTCGCTGGATACCGCCGTCGATGTCGCGATCATCGCGCTGCCGTGGGGTGCCTACCATGGCGCGGACGCCATCGAGAAAGGCGTCGACGTGTGCGTGTCCTCGTGGAACCGCGCCGCACCGAACACCTTCCCGTCCGGGGCCAAGGCCGGCGGCAACTACCTCAACAGCCAGCTGATCGCCCGCGAAGCCATCAACGGCGGCTATGCCGAAGGCATCGCGCTGGGCACCGACGGCCTGCTGAGCGAAGGCGCCGGCGAAAACCTGTTCGTGGTCCGCAAGGGCGTGATCTACACGCCGCCGGCCGCTGCATCGATCCTCTGCGGCATCACCCGTGACTCCGTGCTGACCCTGGCGAAGGAACTGGGTTACGAGGTGGTCGAGCAGCCGCTGCCGCGCGAACTGCTGTACTTCGCCGACGAAGTGTTCATGACCGGCACCGCCGCCGAAGTCACCGCCGTGCGCTCGGTCGATCGCAAGCCGGTGGGCAGCGGTCGCCCGGGTCCCATCACCCGTGCACTGCAGGACGCCTTCTTCGGCCTGTTCGACGGCCGCACCGAGGATCGCTGGGGCTGGCTCACGCCGGTGGAAGAAGCCACCGCCGGGAGGGTCGCGGCATGACCGCACGCACGCTGTTCGACAAGCTGTGGGATGCCCACCAGGTCACGGCCGAGACCGAAAGCACGCCGGGCGTGCTGTACATCGACCTGCACCTGGTCCACGAAGTCACCTCGCCGCAGGCGTTCGACGAGCTGCGCGCGCGTGGCCTGAAGGTGCGTCGCCCCGACCGCACGCTGGCCACGCTGGATCATTCCACGCCCACCCTGCCCGCCGGCGCCGACGGCAAGCGCCCCTATTTCACGAAGGAAGCCGAAGCACAGGTCGCGAAACTCGAAGCGAACGTGCGTGAGTTCGGCATCGACCTGATGGGCTGGGACAGCCCGCATCGCGGCGTGGTCCACGTCGCCGGGCCGGAAGTGGGCGCGACCCACCCGGGCATGACCATCGTCTGCGGCGACAGCCACACGGCTACCCACGGTGCGTTCGGTTCGCTGGCGTTCGGCATCGGCACCACCGAGGTCGGCCACGTGCTGGCCACCCAGTGCCTCCTGCAGCGCAAGCCGAAATCCTTCGCCATCCATGTCGACGGCCAGCTGCAACAGGGCGTCACCGCGAAGGACCTGATCCTGCACATCATCGGGAAGATCGGCATCGGCGGCGGCACCGGCTACGTGCTGGAGTACACCGGCGAGGCGATCCGCGCCATGTCGATGGAAGAGCGGATGACCGTCTGCAACATGTCGATCGAAGCCGGCGCCCGCGCCGGGCTGGTCGCCCCGGACGAAACCACCTTCGCCTGGCTGAAGGGGCGCGAGCGCGCACCGCAGGGCGCGGCATGGGACGACGCGGTCACCCGCTGGCGCGGGCTCGCCACCGACGAGGGCGCCGCGTACGACCGCGAAGTGCGCATCGATGCCTCGGCCATCCAGCCGTCGGTGACGTATGGCACGCACCCGGGCATGGTGATGGCCATCCACGCCTCGGTGCCCGCCGCGGCCGACGCACTGGAACAGCGCGCACTGGATTACATGAAGGTCACCGCGGGCAAGCCGATCGCCGGCGAAGCGGTGGATGTCGTCTTCATCGGCAGCTGTACCAACGGGCGCCTGTCCGACCTGCGTGCCGCCGCGGAGATCATGCGCGGCCGCCGCGTCGCCGATGGCGTGCGCATGCTGGTCGTGCCGGGCTCCGAACAGGTGCGCCGCGACGCCGAGAGCGAAGGCCTGCACCAGGTCTTCCTCGAAGCGGGCGCGGAATGGCGCCAGCCGGGCTGCTCCATGTGCATCGCCATGAACGGGGACATGGCCCAGCCGGGCCAGCTCGTCGTCGCCACCAGCAACCGCAACTTCGAGGGTCGCCAGGGCAAGGGCGCACGCACCGTGCTGGCCAGCCCGCTGGTCGCCGCCGCGTCCGCCGTCGCCGGCCGGGTCACCGATCCGCGCGAATACATGACCCAGGAGGCCGCCGCATGAGCCAGACCAGCCGCCCGCTCACCTACGTGCACTCGCGCACCGCCGTGCTGCGCGACGAAAACATCGACACCGACCGGATCATCCCGGCGCGCTTCCTCACCACCACCGAGCGCACGGGGCTGGGCAAGCACTGCTTCGAAGACTGGCGCTATGCCGCCGACGCCAGCGACGATCCGGCCTTCCCGCTGAACCAGCCCGCTGCACGCGGTTGCTCGATCCTGGTCGCCGGGCACAACTTCGGCTGCGGCTCGTCGCGCGAACACGCGCCGTGGGCCCTGCTCGACTACGGCATCCAGGCGGTCATCTCCAGCGAGATCGCCGACATCTTCCGCGGCAACGCGCTGAAGAACGGCCTGCTCGCCATCGTCCTCTCCGACGCCGAGCACCGCTGGCTGCTCGACAACCCCGGCGTCGAGCTGCGCATCGACATCGCCGCCGGCACGATCCGCCTGCCCGACGGCGGCAACATCCACTTCGACCTCGAACCGTTCGCCCGCCACTGCCTGCTCAACGGCGTGGACCAGATGGGCTTCCTGCTGCAGCAGGACGCGTCCATCGGCGCCTATGAACAACGCATGGAGAAAGCCGCATGAAGAAAGCCAGCATCGTCGTATTGCCGGGTGACGGCATCGGCCCCGAGGTCGCCGCCGCGGGCGTCGCCGTGCTTCGCGCGGTGGCGGAGCGCTTCGGCCACGCCTTCACCTTCACCGAGCACGCCATCGGTGGCGACGCCATCGACCGCTTCGGCGACCCGCTGCCGCAGGCCACCCGCGACGCACTGCTCGCCTGCGATGCGATCCTGCTCGGTGCCGTCGGTGGCCCGAAGTGGTCCGATCCGTCGGCCAAGGTGCGTCCGGAACAGGGCCTGCTGGCCATGCGCAAGATGCTCGGCGTGTTCGCCAACGTGCGTCCGCTGAAGCTGCATCCACGCACGGCGGCGCTGTCGCCGCTGAAGCCGGAACGCACCGCGGGCGTCGACCTGGTCTTCATCCGCGAACTCACCGGCGGCATCTACTTCGGTGCGAAGACGCGCAGCGACACCGACGCCACCGACGAGTGTCGCTACAGCGTCGAGGAAGTGGAGCGCGTCGTCCGCCACGCTTTCGAACTGGCCCGCACGCGCCGCGGGAAGGTGACCTCGGTCGACAAGGCCAACGTGCTGGAGACCTCGCGCCTGTGGCGCTCGGTGACCACCCGGGTCGCCGCGGACTACCCCGATGTGTCGCTCGAGCACCAGCTGGTCGATTCGATGGCGATGCACCTGCTCACCCATCCGGCCGATTACGACGTGATCGTGACCGAGAACATGTTCGGCGACATCCTCACCGATGAAGCTTCGGTGCTGGCCGGCTCACTGGGTCTGTCGCCGTCGGCGTCGATCGGTGGCCCGGGCGCCGGCATCTACGAACCGATCCACGGCTCGGCCCCGGACATCGCCGGCCAGTCCGCGGCCAACCCGCTGGGCACGATCCTCTCCGCCGCGATGCTGCTGCGCCATTCGCTGGGCCTGGCCGACGAAGCCGCCGCGATCGAAAGCGCGGTGGACCACGTGCTGGAGCACGCCAACCTCACCCGCGACCTCGGCGGCACGGCGACGACGCATGCCGTCACCCGTTCCGTCCTGGACGCCATCTCAGCCAAGGCGGAGGCCGCATGAGCACCCGGAACATCCCTATCCGCACGCTGCGCAGCGATGCGATCAAGAGCGGCCCGGACCGCGCCCCGGCCCGCGCGATGCTGCGTGCCACCGGCCTGGACGACGACGCCATCGCCCGGCCGATGGTCGCCATCGTGCATAGCTGGTCCAACGTGTCGCCGTGCAACCTCAACCTGCGCGACCTCGCCGAGGCCGCGGCCGAAGGCGTCCGCGCCGCCGGCGGTACGCCGGTGGAATTCAACACCATCGCCGTCACCGATGGCATCGCCATGGGTACGACCGGCATGCGTGCCTCGCTGGTCAGCCGCGAAGTGATCACCGATTCGATCGAGCTGGCGGTCGATGGCCATTGCCTCGACGCGATGGTGGTGCTGTGCGGTTGCGACAAGACGATCCCCGCGGCCGCGATGGCGCTGGCACGCCTGAACATCCCCGGCGTGGCCCTGTACGGCGGCAGCATCGACCACGGCAAGCGCAACGGCTGCGCGATCACCGTGCAGAACGTGTTCGAGGCCGTCGGTGCACATGGTGCCGGCAAGATCAGCGACGCAGAGCTGGACGACGTGGAACGGCATGCCTGCCCCGGCGCGGGCGCCTGTGGTGGCCAGTACACCGCGAACACGATGGCGATGGTGCTGACCATGCTCGGCCTCACGCCGGTCGGCCTGAACGACATCCCGGCCACCCACCCGTCCAAGCGCGATGCGGCGTATCGCTGCGGCGAACTGGCGATGGCGGCCCTGGCCGCCGACCTGAAGCCGCGCGATGTGATGACCCGCGAAGCCTTCGACAACGCGACCCGCGTGGTCGCCGCCACGGCGGGCTCCACCAACGCCGTCCTGCACCTGCTGGCGATGGCCAACGAAGCCCGCGTGCCGTTGTCGATCGAAGACTTCGAGCCGGCCTCGAAGCACACGCCGGTGATCGCCGACCTGATGCCCGGTGGACGCTTCAGCGCGGTCGAGATGTCGGCGGCCGGTGGCGTCGCCATCGTGGCCCAGGAACTGCGCAAGGCCGGCATGCTGAAGGACACCCCGACCGTCACCGGACGCTCGATGTTCGAAGAACTGGACGCGGCACCGAAGGCGACCGAAGGCCAGGTCGTGGTTCGCCCGGTGGCCGAGCCGTTCAAGCCGCGCGGTGGCTACAGCATCCTCTACGGCAACCTGTCGCCCGAGGGCTGCATCCTCAAGCTCGCCGGCCACGGCCGGATGAGCTTCGCGGGCCCGGCCCGCGTGTTCGAAAGCGAAGAGGACGCGTTCGCCGCGGTGCAGGCCGGGCGGATCCGCGCGGGCGACGTCATGGTCATCCGCAACGAAGGCCCCGCCGGCGGCCCGGGCATGCGCGAGATGCTGGCCGTGACCGCCGCACTGGTCGGCCGCGGCCTGGGCAACGACGTCGCGCTGATCACCGATGGCCGCTTCAGCGGTGCGACGCACGGCTTCATGGTCGGGCACATCGCACCGGAGGCCGCCCGCGGCGGCCCGATCGGCCTGTTGCGCGAAGGCGATGCGATCTTCATCGACGCGTCGACCCGCGAGCTGCGCACCGATGCCGACCTGGCCTCGCGGCGTGCCGCGTGGCGGCCGTCACCGCCGAAGGTCGCGCGTGGCGTGCTGGCGAAATACGCACGCCTCGTCGGCTCGGCCGCGGAAGGCGCCGTCACCCAGGCCTTCGACGACGCACCCGCCAGCCCCCAGCGCGTGCGCCGCGAAATCGAAGACGAAGACATGACCCAGGAACTGATCGGCAACTAACCCCCGCAATGCCCGTGTAGGAGCGCGCCTGCGCGCGATTTTTTTTCGCATCCATTCATCAGTCATCCCCAAGGACAACGCCATGACCGACAAGCAAGCCACCACCGCTCCCCTGCAGAACGCCCGTATCGCCGTGCTCGGCTACGGCAGCCAGGGCCGCGCGCATGCGCTCAACCTGAAGGACTCCGGCCTCGACGTCGTGGTCGGCCTGCGTCCCGGCGGTCCGTCGTGGAACCGTGCCTATGTCGATGGCTTCGCCGTCGCCGAGCCGGCCGAAGCCGTACGCGGTGCCGACCTGGTCGCCGTGCTCACCCCGGACATGACCCAGCCGGGCATCTACAAGGACGCCATCGAGGCGAACATCAAGCCGGGTGCCACGCTGCTGTTCGCGCATGGCTTCAACGTGCATTTCGGCCAGATCACCCCGCGCGAAGACATCGACGTGGTGCTGGTCGCGCCGAAGGGCCCGGGCGCGCTGGTGCGCCGCGAGTACGAGATCGGTCGCGGCGTTCCCTGCCTGTACGCCGTGCACCAGGATGCGACCGGCCACGCCACCGAACGCGCGACGGCGTACGCTGCCGGCATCGGCGGCGCCCGTGCGATGTTGATCCAGACCGACTTCAAGGAAGAGACCGAGACCGACCTGTTCGGTGAGCAGGCCGTGCTCTGCGGTGGCGCGTCGGAGCTGGTGATCAAGGGTTTCGAAACCCTCGTCGAAGCCGGCTATCGCCCCGAAATCGCCTATTACGAAGTGATGCACGAGCTGAAGCTGATCGTCGACCTGTTCTACGAAGGCGGCATCGCGCGCATGCTCGAGTTCATCTCCGAGACCGCGCAGTACGGCGACTACACCCGCGGCCCGCGCATCGTCGACGCAGGCACCAAGGAGCGCATGAAGGCCGTGCTGACCGAAATCCAGGACGGCACCTTCGCCCGCGAGTGGACGGCCGAGTACAAGGCTGGCCTGCCGAACTACAAGGCGTTCAAGCAGCGTGACCTGGAGCATCCGATCGAGAAGGTCGGTGCACAGCTGCGTGCGCGGATGCCCTGGCTGGCGGCGAACCAGCCGAAGGCCGCGGCGGATGCGGCGGATGCGGCGGCCAAGGCGTCTTGAGATTCATTGTTTCCTGATGGGGGGATCGTGCCTGGGCTATCGGGCGCAGGCGCGCACCTACATGGGTTGGTTGATAGGAAGGAAAACATCGTGAACGCGCAACTGGAATCCCCCGGCGACATTCGTCGCCCCGACGCGAAACATCCCCTGGCCGGCCATGCGATGACCGGTGCTGACATCGTCGTGCAGGTACTCGCCGACGAAGGCCTCGATGTGCTCTTCGGCTATTCCGGTGGCGCCATCCTTCCCGTGTACGACGCGGTCTTTCGCTACAACAGCACCCACGCCGGCGACGACGGCAGCGAGCCGCTGCCGCTGATCGTGCCGGCCAACGAACAGGGTGCCTGCTTCATGGCCGCCGGCTATGCGCGGGCGTCGGGTCGCGTCGGCGTGGCGCTGGTCACCTCGGGGCCCGGCGCCACCAACGCGGTGACCCCGGTGCGTGACTGCATGGCCGATTCCATCCCGCTCGTGGTGGTCTGTGGCCAGGTCGCGACCAAGGCGATCGGCACGGATGCGTTCCAGGAGGCGCCGGTCAGCCAGATCATGGGTGCCTGCGCGAAGCACGTGTTCCTGGTCACCGACGCGTCGACCCTGGAAGCGACGCTGCGCACCGCATTCCACATCGCGCGCAGCGGCCGCCCGGGCCCCGTCGTCATCGATATCCCCAAGGACATCCAGAACACCCCGCTCACCTTCGAAGGTAGCCGCGAACTGCCGGTGCGCGGTTACCGTACCCGCCTGCATGCCGTCGAATCCGCGAAGCTGACCGACGCGCATTGCGCAGAGTTTTTCAAGGCACTGGGCGCCGCCGATCGCCCGCTGATCTACGCCGGCGGCGGCATCGTCTCGGCCGCTGCGGCGGGTCCGCTGCGCGAGTTCGCCCACGCGTTCGGGATCCCGGTCGTCACCACCCTGATGGGCATTGGTGGCTTCGATACGACCGACCCGCTCGCCCTGCATATGCTGGGCATGCACGGTGCCGCGTATGCGAACTACGCCATGGACGACTGCGATTTCGTGCTGGCCCTGGGCGCACGCTTCGACGACCGCGTGGTCGGCGTGCCGGACCAGTTCGCACCGAAGGCCAGGGCGATCGCCCAGGTCGACATCGATCCGGCCGAGATCGGCAAGGTGAAAGCGGTCGACTGGCATCACGTCGGTTCGCTGGACACGACCCTGGACCGCCTGCTGGCCTACGGCGCGCGGATCGGCTTCCGCCGCGATCTCAGCGCGTGGCATGCCCACGTGGCGGCGCTGAAGCGTGACCACGCCATGGACTTCCGGCGCGACGGTGAGAGCATCCAGCCGTGCGCCGTGCTCGAGGCGATCAACCGCATCACCGATGGCCACGCGATCATCACCACCGGCGTCGGCCAGCACCAGATGTGGGCCGCACAGTATTTCGACTTCCGCGAACCGCGCCGCTGGCTCACCTCCGGCTCGATGGGCACGATGGGCTTCGGCCTGCCGGCCGCGATCGGTGCACAGTTCGCTCGCCGCGACCTCACCGTGATCGACATCGACGGCGATGCGTCCATCCGCATGAACATCGGCGAGCTGGAAACGGTGACGACCTATGGCCTGCCCGTGAAGATCGTCGTGCTCAACAACAGCGGCGACGGCATGGTTCGCCAGTGGCAGAAACTGTTCTTCAAGGGACGCTTCTCGGCGTCGGACAAGAGCCTGCACAAGAAGGACTTCGTCCGCGCCGCACAGGCCGACGGCTTCGAATGGGCCCAGCGCCTGGACGACCCCAGGGCGATCGACGCGACCATCGCGGATTTCCTGGCCTTCGACGGCCCGGCCTTCCTCGAAGTGGTGATCGATCCCGATGCCGGCGTCTATCCGATGGTCGGCCCCGGGGCAACCTACGCCGAGATGATCACCGGCGACTGGATCCGCAGCCGGAACGCGCCCGTCGCCACCACCGCCGCACCGACGGGGATGTTCTGACCATGCGCCACACGGTGTCCATCCTGCTGCAGAACGAAGCCGGCGCGCTCGCCCGCGTCGCGGGGCTGTTCGCGTCGCGCGGCTACAACATCGAATCGCTCACCGTGGCCGCCACGCCGGACGACGATGTCTCCCGGCTCACGCTGGTCGTCTTCGGCGACGACGCGATGGTGGAACAGATCATCAAGCAGTCCGCCAAGCTGGTCGACGTGCTCGAGATCGGCGAACTCACCCGCAAGGAACACGTGGAACGCGAACTGCTGGTGGCGCGCGTGGAAGCCGGCGGCGACGCCGTCGACAGCTGCCTCGCACGCTTCGGCGGCCGGCTACTGCAACGCGAAGCCGGGCAGTCGGTGGTCGAGTACACGGGGCGCGCGGACGAAGTCGACACGTTCCTCGATGCGCTACGTCGCGCCGGGGATGTCGCCGACCATGCACGCAGCGGGATCGCAGCGATCGAGCGGCCTACCGTCACCGCCTAAGCGACCCAACACGTTGCCTCCCACTGTAGGAGCGCACTTGTGCGCGACATCTTCTTGCGTGGTGTCGCATGTTGGTATGGGCACAATCCATGTTGATATGGGCACAGTCCATATTGGTATGGGCACAGTCCATGTTGATATGACTACAGTCAGTACAGGTTATCGCTTCGCTCAATCGCGCGCAGGCGCGCTCCTACAGTGGGGGGACGGTTAGGGTGGTGGTGGTCGGGGCGGACGAACCCGCCGTCACCCGCAACGCGTAATTCCCCGGCTTCAGGTACAGGATCGGCTGCTCGTTCTTCCCGGCCAGCCCGAGCCGGTCCGCCGGCACGCCCTTGTCTTCGCCCGGTACCAGCGCCTCCACCAGGCACGGTCGTTTCCCGCCACAGGTCGATGACGGAAGTGTCACTTCGCGTCGCTGTCCGCCGAGCGTCATCCAGCTGTTCGCCGCGCCGCGCCGGTCGTCGCGTGCCCAGGTCAGGGTGATGTCGATCAGCGCCGGATGCAGGCTCCAGCCCTTTCCCGCCTGCGTCCACACCGAGGGCGCGGCGGCGACCGCGCCGTCGCCAGCACACCCGCGTATCCCCGAGACCTGGTCGATGGTGACCATGGCCAGCCCGGGCAGCTTCGACAGCCGCTCGGCGAGCCAGCCCTGCTCGCGACGGACATGCGCATAGCCCACCTGCACCAGCAGCTTCTCGCCGGGATGGGCATCGAGCCACGCCTTCAGCAGCGCCGCGCTGGCCGCTTCACGCCCGCCGTTGGCCGCCTCGGGCTGGTCGTAGGCGACGAAGTCGAAACCCTGCGCGGCGGCTTCGCGGATCAGTTCCGCGAACACCGGTTCGCGCAGGTACACCGCCGCCTCGGTGTCGTCGTGCGCGTAGCCGCGCTTGCCGAGTGCCTCGGCCTTCCCGGTGACCAGCGCTTCCAGCGCGATATGCCTGAAGCCCATCTTGCGGAGCGCTGGCAACAACGCGATGACCGTCGCCCGCGTCGCCGGCTCGATGTGCGCCTCGTTGATGACGACGACGCGTGCATCGCCGATCAGTGCCGGCAAGGCATCCAGGCCACTGCGATGCCACGGCGTGCCGGGGCACGCGATCGGCGCGGCGGCGTTCGGTGCGTACTCGAGGTAATGCCTTGTTGCATCCGCGTAGCGTCCGAACAGGGTATCGGCCTGCGCGAACGGATCGAGTGCGGGATGGCGGGTGCTGGCCGGTATGCCAGCGAGCCGCGCCCGCAGCGCGACGTAGTCGTGCCACGGGTCGCCCTTGTTCAGCAGGATATCGATCGCCGCCATCGCCGGATCGGGCGGCGGCAACGCGGTTGCGTGCATGGCATGCGCGGACAACGTGCACGCGCTGGTGGCAAGGGCGATCAACAGGCGACGCATGGCTGTCCTTAGCGTGATGGTGGCCCACCATACCAGCGCGGTTACCAGACCTTGAACACCTGCCCGGTCTGCCGGCCTTCCACGCTGCGGGAGAACGCCAGCGCGGCACGCGCCGCGGTGACCGGTTCGAAGCCGCGGAAGAACGGCCCGTAGCTGCCCATCGACTCGACGAGCACGTTGGGACTGACCACGTTGATGCGCAGCCCGCGCGGCAGTTCGATGGCGGCGGCGCGCACGTAGGCTTCGACCGCGCCGTTCGCCATGCTCGCGCAGGCACCCGCGGCGATCGGCTGCTCGGTGAGGATGCCGGTGATCAGGGTGAACGAGCCACCGTCGCGCAACCTGGCCATGCCCGCCTGCACCAGCCTTACCTGGCCGAGCAACTTGTCGTTGAGGCCTTCGAGATACTTCGCCTCGGTGAGCTCGCCCAACGGTGCGAAGGGCACCTTGCCCGCCGTGCAGACCACGGCGTCCAGGTCGGGCACGGCGTCGTACATGGCCGCCACGCTCGACGCATCGCGCAGGTCGACATGTACGTCGCCGCTGCTGCGACCCGCGCGCACGATCTCGTGGCGCTGGCCCAGCTCCGCCGCCACGGCCTGGCCCAGCGTACCGCCGGCGCCAACGATGAGGATCTTCATGTCACTGACTCCTTGGTGATTGCCAACCGGAAAGAGTACGCTCAGCGGCATGAACCGTCGCGCCGCCCTCTCGCTGCCGCCGCCACTCGCCGATACTTCGGCGCTCGGCCGCGAGCAGGACCTGCTGGGATTATCCGACGAACCATCGATCCATTACCTCGAGCATGGATCGCGTAGCCGGCTGATCCGCTGGCATTACCACCCCGCGTACGAACTGCACCTGATCGTCGCCACCGAAGGCACGGCGTATGTCGGCGATTACGAAGGCCGCTTCGCCCCGTACACGCTGATGCTGACCGGGCCGAACGTGCCGCACAACTGGGTCACCGACGAGGCGTGCGAGCCCGCGGCCCTGCGCGACCGCGTCATCCTGTTTTCCGAAGCCTTCGTCCGCCGCTGCACCGAATTCTTCCCGTCCGCGAAGCACGTGAAGTCGCTGCTTCTCGAAGAAGCGCGGCATGGCATCGTCTTCAACCCCGAGCTGGGCCGCGCGCTGGAGCCCTATTTTCGCAGGGTCGCCGAGCATCCCGGCCTGCGCCGCGTCGCCAGCTTCTTCGAGATGGTCGAAGCGCTCGCCGAAGACGAGACCCGCCGTCCACTCAGCAGCCGCCCGTTCAAGGCGTCGGCCGATCCGAACCAGTCGCTGAAGCTGCATCGCGCGGTCGCGTTCATCGATCGCCATCACGCAGGCGACGTGTCGCTGAAGACCGTCGCCGACCGGCTGGAGATGTCCGAGTCGGCGTTCTCGCGCTTCTTCCACCAGCACACCGGCTATCGCTTCATCGACTACGTCAACCAGACCCGCGTGCAGCGCGCCTGTGACCGCCTGGTCAACTCGCCCGATGCGATCACGGAGATCTGCTACGAGGTCGGCTTCAGCAACCTCTCCAACTTCAACCGGCGTTTCCTCACCCTCACCGGAATGACCCCGCGCGAATATCGGATGCGTCACCGGCGGCCACCCGCCGAACTCTGATGCGGCGGCGCGGCATGCTTCGCGTCGCGCGGAACCGGCAACTTCCCGAAGTTACATACTTTATTGCTTGACCGGCACGATGCTGCGCCGCATCACATACAGCGGTGAAATGCGGTCGGTCGCCAGCGCCGAACAGCGCGTGACGCAAGAAAGTATGCAAATTCACCGCAAAACGACACCGCACGTATTGGTGGGCATGCACGCCCAGCGCCTATAACCCTCATCCACGATGCGACGAATGCAAAGACGTCGCGCGCCGACTCGCCGTAAACGGGAGGCACGATGAGCGATCAACGGAAACGATACGGTGGGCGCAAGGCCAGCACCTGGCTGGGTGCCGCAGCGCTCGCGGCGTGCGCCCTGCCCGCCTGGGCCGACACCACCCTCACCATCGGCACGGTGAACAACGCCGACATGGTGCGCATGCAGGCCCTGTCAGGCGAGTACGAAAAGTCTCATCCAGGCGTCCACCTCAACTGGGTGGTGCTCGAAGAGAACACGCTGCGCCAGCGCCTCACCACCGACATCGCGACGCACGGCGGCCAGTTCGACGTGATCACCATCGGCGCGTACGAAGCCCCGTTGTGGGGTGCGCAGAAGTGGCTGAAGCCGCTGGACAACCTGCCCGCCGACTACGAGGGCGACGACCTGCTGAAGAACGTGCGCGAACAGCTCACCGTGGACAACCATCTCTACGCCGTGCCGTTCTACGCCGAAGCCAGCATCACCTACTTCCGCACCGACCTGTTTGCCCGCGCGAACCTGACCATGCCCGCGCAGCCGACCTGGGACCAGATCAAGGGCTTCGCCCAGAAGCTGCATGACCCCGAGCATGGCGTCTACGGCATCTGCCTGCGCGGCAAGGCCGGCTGGGGCGAGAACATGGCCCTGCTCGGCACCATCGCCAACAGCTTCGGCGGGCGCTGGTTCGATGAAAACTGGAAGCCGCAGGTCGATACGCCCGAGTGGCACCGGGCGGTGAACTTCTACATCGACCTGCTGAAACACTACGGGCCACCGGGCCCCTCAGATAACGGTTTCAACGAGAACCTCGCGCTGTTCGCCGGCGGCCGTTGCGCGATGTGGGTCGATGCCTCCGTCGGCGGCGGCACGGTATCGAATCCCAAGGAAAGCCAGGTCGCCGGCAAGGTCGGCTTCGTACGATCGCCGCACGAGGTCACCGACAAGGGTTCGTCGTGGCTGTGGGTGTGGTCGCTGGCGATCCCGGCCAGCTCGAAGCAGGGCGATGCCGCGCGCGACTTCATCCTCTGGGCCACCTCGAAGCCTTACCTGAAACTCGTCGCGGACAAGTATGGCGCCGAGTCCACGCCCCCGGGCACGCGTGAATCCACTTACGCCAACCCCGATTACATCAAGGCGGCACCGTTCGCCCAGGTCACCTTCGATTCGCTCAAGGCGGTCGATCCCGCCCATCCCACGCTGAAGCCGGTGCCTTACAAGGGTATCCAGATCGTTTCCATCCCCGAGTTCCAGGCGGTGGCCACCCTGGTCGGCCGGCAGATCGCCGGCGCCCTGGCCGGCCGCGGCAACGTGGATGAACTGCTGCACACGGCACAGGGCGCAGTCGACCGGACCATGAAGCGGGCCGGCTACTACGACAAAAAGCCGGTCATTTCGAAGGAGGCCACGCCATGAAAGCGCGCGTCCGCAAACACCCCGAGCGGCTGCTCGCGCAACCGGCCATCCTGATGCTGTTGCTGTGGATGATCGTGCCGCTGGCAATGACGCTGTACTTCTCCACGCAGTACTACAACCTGCTCTACCCGGGTAAGTCGGCCTTCGTCGGGCTGGAGAACTTCACCTACTTCTTCGCGTATCCGAGCTTCTGGACGTCGATCCTCAACACCATCCTGCTGGTCGGCAGCGTGCTGGTCGTCACCGTGGTGGGTGGCGTGGCGATTTCGGTGCTGGTGGATGAAAGTTTCCCCGGCCAGGGCATCGTGCGGATGCTGCTGATCTCGCCGTTCTTCATCATGCCGACCGTCGCCGCGCTGGTCTGGAAGAACCTGATGATGAACCCGGTCTCCGGCTTCCTCGCCTGGGTCTGGAAACTGTTCGGCGCCACGCCGGTGAACTGGTTCGCCGACTGGCCCCTGCTCTCGGTGATCACCGTGGTCTCGTGGGAATGGCTGCCGTTCGCGGTGCTGATCTTCGTCACCGCGCTGCAATCGCTCGACCGCGAGCAGCTGGAGGCCGCACGGATGGACGGCGCCCGCGGCTGGGCGATCTTCCGCTACCTCACCCTGCCCCACCTCGCCCGGCCAATCGCCGTGGTGGTGATGGTGGAGGCCATCTTCCTGCTGAACGTGTTCGCCGAGATCTTCGTCACCACCAACGGCGGCCCCGGCGACGCGACCACCAACGTGCCGTTCCTGGTCTACACCCAGGCCCTGCTGGAGTTCGACGTGGGCGCGGCCTCGGCCGGCGGTCTCGTCGCGGTCGTCCTGGCCAACATCATGGCGGTGTTCCTGATCCGCCTGATCGGCAAGTCGCTGACGGAACGCTGAGGAGACAAGACATGGCCAAGAAGAAATCCGGTCGCCGCCTCGCCCATGCCGTGCGCGCCGTCGCCTCGTGGATCGTCGCCCTGGTGGTGTTCTTCCCGATCCTGTGGATGGTGTTGACCAGCTTCAAGAGCGAGCTCGACGCGTTCAGCATGCCGCCGCATTTCCTGTTTGCGCCGACGCTGGAGAACTACCGCGAGATCCTCGCGCGGGCGAACTACCTGCACTACGCATGGAACTCGATCGTGACCGCGGGCGGTGCGACCATCCTCGGCATGCTCGTCGCCGTGCCGGCAGCGTATGCGTTCGCCTACCATCCCACCCGCCGCACCAAAGACGTGCTGCTGTGGATGCTGTCGACCAAGATGCTGCCCAGCGTCGGCGTGCTCGTGCCGATCTACCTGATCTCGCGCGACCTCGACATGCTCGATTCGAAGACGGCGCTGGTGATCATCTTCGCGCTGATCAACCTGCCGATCATGGTCTGGATGATCTACACGTATTTCCGCGACATCCCTTACGACATCCTCGAGGCGGCACGGATGGATGGCGCGGGCACGTGGCAGACGATGTTCCGCGTGCTCATCCCGGTCAGCCGCGGCGGCCTCGCCTCCACGGCGCTGCTCTGCCTGATCCTGTCGTGGAACGAGGCCTTCTGGTCGCTCAACCTTACGACGACGAGTGCGGCGCCCCTGACCGCACTGGTCGCGTCGTTCTCCAGTCCCGAGGGCCTGTTCTGGGCCAAGTTGTCGGCTGTCTCGACGCTCGCCTGCGCACCCATCCTGGTACTCGGCTGGCTATCGCAGCGCCAGCTGGTCCGCGGCCTCACCTTCGGCGCAGTCAAATAGGAGCCCACCCATGTCTCGCCTGGAAATCCGTTCACTGCGCAAGTCGTTCGAGGGCACCGATGTCATCAAGGGCATCGACCTCGTGGTGGAAGACCGCGAGTTCTGCGTCTTCCTCGGGCCCTCCGGCTGCGGCAAGTCCACCACCCTGCGGCTGATCGCGGGCCTGGAAGATGTCGACGAAGGGCAGATCCTGCTCGACAAGGACGACATCACCGATCGTGCCGTCGACAAGCGCGACCTCGCCATGGTCTTCCAGAGCTACGCGCTGTATCCGCACATGACCGTGCGCGAAAACATGTCGTTCGCGCTGAAGCTGTCCGGCGCTAAGCCACTGGCGATCGATGAAAAGGTGGCGAAGGCGGCGAAGATCCTCGCGCTCGAGCCCTACCTCGATCGCAAACCTTCCGCCCTTTCCGGCGGCCAGCGCCAGCGCGTCGCCATCGGCCGGGCAATCACCCGCGAGCCACGCGTGTTCCTGTTCGACGAACCGCTCTCCAACCTGGATGCCGCCCTGCGCGCGCAGACCCGCCTCGAGATCGCGCGGCTGCACCAGGAACTCAACGCCACCATGATCTACGTCACCCACGACCAGGTCGAGGCGATGACGCTGGCCGACAAGATCGCGATCTTCAGCGAAGGCCGCATCGAACAGATCGGCTCACCGCTGGAGCTCTACCGGCGCCCGGTGAACCGCTTCGTCGCTGGCTTCCTCGGCATGCCGCAGATGAACTTCTTCGCCGCCACGGCGGAGAACGGCGAACTGCGCCTCGCCAACGGCAACCTGCTGCACCTGCCGACCCAGGTCGATGCGCGCGGCGAGCTTACCGTCGGCGTCCGTCCGGAACACCTGCGCGTCTGCGAAGACGGTGACGGCAGCGGCGAGACGCTCGCCGGCAAGCTCAGCGTGGTCGAGCGCCTCGGCAGCGAGACCTATGCCTACGTCGACGTACCGACGATCGGCAGCATCACCGTCCGTGCCGACGGCGACTTCGAACGCAGGGCAGGACGCGACATCTGCGTCCGCCTCGACCTCACCCATGCCTACGTCTTCGATGCGACGGGCAAAGCCATCCATCATCCGTAAAGAAGGTCCCATGGCTCTCACCCCCTCCCAGCTCGACCGCCTGCCGCAGGGTGTCGACGCACCGCCGTTCGATCGCAGCAAGGTCACGGCGGGCATCGCCCATATCGGCGTGGGCGCCTTCCACCGCGCCCACCTGGCCATTTACACGAACCAGACGCTTGCCGACCCCGACATGGCCTCGTGGGGCATCGTCGGCATCAACCTGCTGGAGCACGACAAGCCGCTGGCGGATGCGTTCAAGGCGCAGCAGGGCCTGTACTCGGTCAGCGAGTTCGACCCGCGCGGCGAACGTCGCACGCACGTCGTCGGCGCCATGGTCGATTACCTCTACGCACCCACGGATGGCGCTGCAAGGGTGCTGCAGCGACTGACCGATCCGTCCATCCGCATCGTCTCGCTGACCATCACCGAGGGCGGCTACCTCATCGACGAGCATGGCAACTTCCGTCTAGACGACCCAACGGTGAAGCACGATCTCGAACACGCCGGTGAGCCGAAGGGCGCGTTCGGCTTCATCGTCGGCGCCCTGGAGAAGCGACGTGCCGCGGGCGCCGAGCCTTTCACCGTGATGTCCTGCGACAACCTGCGGCACAACGGGGCGCAGGCGAAGAAGGCCGTGCTGGCCTTCGCCCGCGCGCGCTCACCCGAGCTGGCCGCGTGGATCGATGCACAGGTGGACTTCCCCAACGGCATGGTCGATCGCATCACGCCGGCCACGACGCCGGCCGTTCGCGACGAGCTCAACGCCGCCACCGGCCTCCCCGATGAAGCCCCGGTGGTCTGCGAGGATTTCATCCAGTGGGTGCTGGAAGACAAGTTCCGGCACGGACGCCCGGCATGGGAGCGACATGGCGTCCAGATGGTCGACGACGTGACGCCGTATGAAGACGCGAAGATCCGCCTGCTCAACGGCTCGCACCAGATGCTGTCGTATCCGGCGTTCCTCTCGGGCCACCGTCGCGTCGACGTCGCCGTGATGGACCCGCTGTTCAACCGTTACCTCACCGACTTCCTCAACGACGATGCCGGCACCTGGCTGAAGTCGCTACCCGGCATGGACCTCGGCCCATACAAACAGAAGCTGCTGGATCGCTTCAGCAACGCGTCGATCGCCGACCAGCTCGATCGGCTGTGCCTGGACGGCGGGTCGAAGATCCCTGGATTCCTCGGTCCCACCATCACCGCCTGCCTGGAGCACGGCAGGGATGCACGCCGGCTAGCCTTCCTGCTCGCCGCGTTCGACCGCTACGTGCGCGTGGGCAAGGACGACAACGGCGAGGGCTACCCGTTGCGTGAGCCGAACGCGATGCGACTGGTACAACCGCTGATCGACAGCGGTTCGAAAGACACGCTGGTCGAAAGCGTCGAACTGGTCGGGCCGCTGCCGGCGAAGGACACGCGGTTCCGCCGCCAGTACGACATCTACGTGGATTCCCTCGATAAACAGGGGGTGCGAAAGACGCTGGAACAGCTCGACGCCCTCGTCGACTGAGGTTTCATGGGGTGTAGCCGGAAGCTTCACTCCCCCACGCCTACGTTGGCCCTCAACGTAAGCAGAGTGGAGTCTTCCCATGCCCTACACCCCGACCAACCCCCAGCCGCCTTTCGCGGAACCGGGCAAGAATCGCCCGGAAGATGAGATCCGCCAGCCGGGCAGCTATCGCCCCGAGCGCGACGCGGACCCAGAGCCGCCGGTAGACGACGATCCGGTCGAACCGTTGGAACCAAAATAAGAACATGGGCGCCCTCGAGGCGCCTTTTTTTTGTCAAGGCATGCGGGCCTCGCGCCACGCCGACGCGACCATCCGCCAGGGACTGAACCGGAACGTGAGCGTGTGCTCGCCCGCTGGCACGCACACCGCGCGGAACATGCCGTTGGCCCGGTGGATGGGCAGCGGCTCGCCATCCACATCCGCCATCCAGCCCGGATGGTCGAGCTCACCGGCGACGATCCATCCCGGCGACGCAGCCCGTGTGCGTAGCTCGATCCGTGTATGCGTCGTGGCGACATGCTCGGTGCCGACCTTGCCACGGCAGCCATCCTGCGCCTGGCGCACTCCTGCCAGGTCGTCGGCGTCGCGAGGCGTCATCCACGCCATCTCCGCGAACTCGGTCGCCGCGAACGCCGCGGCATCGGGCATCTCGCCGACCGCGAGCAACTGCAGCCGGGTGGGGTTGAGGTAGCGCGGATACGCACCGTCGTTGCGCCATACGTCGATGGCCGGGAACGTGGCGACCTTTCGGTAATCCGGCGGCGGCGGATAGCGCAGCTCGCCGTCGACGCGGCCGACCAGCAGGAAGCGCACGCCGAGCAGGTCGTCGATGCGCGAGCCGGGCAACGCGTTGTAGGGCGAAGGCATCGCCTGCGGGGTGCTGCCGTCGCGCGGCTGGTACCACGCCTCGTAGAGGGCGTAGCGCAGCGGGTTGTAGCCCTGCGTCGAGGCGATCCCCGAGGCGACGCCCATGTTGTCCCACAGCGGCGAGGTGTTCTGCGACGACACGCGCTCGGACGGCCTGGCATCGGCGTGGGCCATCGACCCGGTCAGGTAATGCACGGCCGGATGCGCGGTGTAACGCGCGGCACCGTTGCCGCTGGCGTTGAAGGTGCCGTTGAAGTTATAGGCGCGATAGTCCACCGCAAGCAACAGGACTAGCCAAGCCGTCGTACGCCACGCCGAGCCCGGCTTGCGCAGTTGCCACAGGGCAAGGCCTGCGACGACGACCGCCAGGAGCGGCACGCCGTGCGGCGCGAAACCGGAGAGGATCGCGATGCCCAGCAACCACGCGGCCGCCGCGCAGAGCAGGCGAACCACGTCGCGACGTGAGCCGGGATCGAACTGGCTGGCGGCGGTGCCGACCAGGAAGGCCAGCGCGATATTCAGGACGTAGGCGGCGTCCGCCGGCCGGCGAAAATGCGTGAGGCCGGGCATCCAGCCATACAGCCAGCCGTAGACCGGCGTGTGGGTGCCCAGCATGTAGAGCGTGGCAAGCCCGGCGAGCGTGGCGAAGGACACGATGGTCCGCCGCTGCCCTGCCCGCCAGGCGCGACCAAGCCAGGCCAGCAACAGGATGGGCAGTGCGCCGATGTAGAGGAACGACTGGATCGGATCGACCGGCGACGCGTGGATGTCAGCCAGTCCGTCGAACGCATTGGGATCCAGCAGGAACAGGAAGCCGCGCGGGTCGAACGAGCCGGCATCGGCCGCCGACAACGGCAGGTCGATCCGGTTGGACAGGCGCAGGCTGGACCATGTCAGCGCCAGCTGCGGCAGGCCGCACGCGAGCGCGACAAGCGCGGCAACCGCCAGTGACGCGGCCAGCCATGCACGCTGGCGTGCGTCCATGGGCTTCGCCGCCGCGGCGACGGCCACGATGGCGTAGACGCCGATGACCAGCACGAACAGGTACGTCACCTGGACCAGGTGCGTGACCATCGCCCCGGTGGCCAGGCCGAGCAGGAACCCACGCCGCAGCGAGGGCCGCTCCAGCAGCCAGCGCAGCGCCAGCAGCACCAGCGGCACGTACGCATAGGCCAGCACGATGGGGACGTGTTCCAGCCGCGACGCCGCCACGCCGCCCGCCATGTAGACGATGGCACCGGCCAGCGCACCGAAGCCGTTCGCGGCATGCCGCCGCAGCAGCGCCAGCATGGCGGCGCCACCCACCAGCATGTGCAACAGCACGCCCCACGAGAACCACGACGCCCCGGGGTGCGCCGGCAGCATCATCCAGGCCATCAGCAGTGGCGAGAAGAGCATGCCCTGCGGATCGCCGACCTGTGCGTAGCCACCATAGATGTACGGGTTCCACCACGGCGCGATTCCCGCGCGCAGGTTGCTCGCGTTGAAATAGACCGTGGGATAGAACTCGTCGAGGGCATCCCAGGGCAGCACCCGGCCAAGCACCAGCACGTCGAAGTTCAGCAGCAGCCACGTGAGGGCGAGCACGGTGAACAGGCGGCGGTAGCTGGGGTTGTCCGTGGCCAAGGGGTGTCGCATCCGTGTGGGATCGCGGGATTCTACGGCAAGAAACCGCGCCCCAGCCCTGTGGGCCAGCGCCGCGAACGGCTAGACTCCCGGCATGAGTCCTGCCTCCAACAAACCCCGGCCACGCAAGCCGGTGCCGTCCGCGCGCAAGACGCCGGTCCGCGCGCCCACGCCGGCCGTGCGCCCGGCCGACGCCTCGACCAACGCCGAACGCGTCATCGCCTTCCTGCTCCGCGGCGCCCCCGCCGCGCGTCGCGACCGGATCTACGCCTTCCTCCAGCTCACCCGCATGGATCGCCCGATCGGCGCCCTGCTGTTGCTGTGGCCGACGTGGTGGGCGCTGTGGCTGGCGGCGAAGGATTTCCCGCCGGTGGGGCCGCTGGTGATCTTCACCCTGGGCGTGTTCGCGATGCGCTCGGCCGGCTGTGCGATCAACGACTACGCCGACCGCAAGCTCGATCCCCAGGTGGCGCGCACCGCGGGGCGGCCGATCGCCAGCGGGCGGATCACCCCGCGCGAAGCACTCATCACCTTTGCCGCGCTGCTGGTGTTCGCCTTCGTGCTGGTGCTGTTCACCAACACGCTGACCATCCTGCTGTCCTTCGCCGGCGCCGCCCTGGCCGCGCTGTATCCCTTCACCAAGCGCTACACCAACCTGCCCCAGGTGGTACTCGGCGCGGCGTTCGGCTGGTCGATCCCGATGGCCTTCGCCGCCGTGACCAACAACGTGCCGCCGGTGGCGTGGCTGCTGTTCATCGGCAACATCCTCTGGTCGGTGATCTACGACACCGAATACGCGATGGTCGATCGCGAGGAAGACCTGAAGGCCGGCGCGAAATCCACCGCGATCCTGTTCGCCGACGCCGACCTGGTGATCATCGGCGTGCTGATGGGCACCTTCCTGCTCACCATGCTGATGGTCGGCACGCGCGCCGCGCTGGGCTGGCCGTACTGGCTGGGCCTCGCCGCCAGCGCCGGCCTGTTCGCTTATCAGCAGTGGATCATGCGCGACCGCGCCCGCGATGCCTGCCTGCGTGCGTTCCGCCACAACAACTGGGTGGGCCTGGCCCTGTGGGTCGGCATCGTCGTCGCGCTGGCCCTGTGACCGCGATCACACACGTCACGGGACGGAAAACTTTGCGGGCTTCGTGACATCTCACGGACACCACGCATGAACTTATCCGTCACGACTTACGCATAAGTTCAGGGGATCGCGTGCCCAGGGAGAGGCCGACCGTTCCGGCAAACCCCTGCCGGCCGGCGGGGTGGGCACGTGCAAGCCCATCCCCGGAGTTCGACCCCGCATGCGTACTACCCCGCTCTGCCGCGCCCTGCGCACGGCACTCGTCGGCGCGTTCCTGTGTTCCGCCGCCGCCCATGCCCAGGACGCGGCGCCCGAGAAGAAAACCACGGACCTGGACAACGTCGTCGTCACCGCCCGTTCCGGCGTCGAGACGCGCACGAAGGCCGAGACCAGCTATTCGATCACCACCATCGACGAAGACCGCCTGCGCATGCAGGCACCCACCAGCGTCACCGAAGCGGTGAAGTCGGTGCCCGGGTTCTGGGTGGAATCGTCCGGTGGCGAAGCCTCCGGCAACATCCGCGCACGCGGCATCCCCGTCGACGGCTACGGCTCGGTCACCCTGCTCGAGGACGGCATCCCGGTGCAGCACGACCCGGCGCTCGGCTACCTCAATGCCGACCAGGCCTTCCGTCTCGACGAAACCATCGAGCGCGTCGAAGTGGTCCGCGGCGGCCCGTCGTCGATCTTCTATTCGAACGCGCCCGCGGGCGCGATCAACTTCATCCCGCGCGTGGCCGGCGATACCCCGGAAGGCCTGGTCAAATACACCGTCGGCAACGACTCGCTCAACCGCCTGGACTTCTGGTACGGCACGCCGGTCGGTGGCGGCTGGAAACTCGGCGTCGGCGGCTTCTGGCGGGTGGACGATGGCGTACGCCGTCCGCAGTTCCATGCCGACGACGGTGGCCAGTTGCGCGCCACGCTGTCGAAGCAGCTCGAACATGGCAGCGTCAGCTTCGACGTGAAGCACATGGACGACAAGGTCGCCCTGTACCTCGGCATCCCGATGTACACCGATCCGCACGGCGACATCCGCCCGGTGCCCGGCATCAACGGTAACTACGGCACGCTGGCCGGCCCGGAGACCCGCGACGTCGACATGCGCGAAGCCGGCGGCACGTATCACTTCGACAACACCGAAGGCACGCACGTGAAGCGCACCCAGGTGTCGTTCAAGTTCGACCACGACCTCGGCGACGACTGGAAGCTCGCCGAATCGATGCGCTACAGCACCACCGACACGCAGCGTAACGGCGTGTTCCCGAACGCCGTGCAGACCGGCGCCTCGCTCATCCAGCAGGATGCCGCCAAGCGGCTCGGCCTGGTCCCGGGCGCCACCGCCCTGCAGCTGCGCTATGTCGACCAGCCCGCGCAGGTGTTCGACGTGAACGGGCAGAACGGCAACGGGCTCGTGGTCACCGGCGGCCTGCGTGGCGTGACCTTGCCGGTGAACGAGTTCATCAGCGACACGCGCGTGTTGCGCAAGTTCGAGATCGGCGAGCAGAGCCACGATGTCACCCTCGGCTACTACCACGCGAATTTCCAGCAGGACTTCGACCGCTACTCGTCCAGCGTGCTGCTCGATGCCCGCGACAACGCACGCCTGCTCGACCTGGTCGGCGTCGACGCCGCCGGCAACGTCGTCGGTTCGCTCACCGACCATGGCTTCTACGGCTATGGCTACGAATGGGAACACGCCAGCGGCAAGTCCGACACCAATGCGCTGTACGTGTCCGACGAGTGGCAGGTGACGCCCGAGCTGCGCATCGATGGCGGCGCGCGCTGGGAGAAGGTCAGCGTGCAGGGTTACACCGAGGGCAAGGCCACGGTTGACCTGGGTGGCTCGCCGGCGGCGGCAGCGGTGCTCACCGGCAATGGCCAGTACGCGCATTACGACCAGAGTTTCGACAAGACCGGCTGGACGCTCGGCGCCAACTGGCAGTTCTCGCCGCGCCAGGGCCTGTTCGCCCGCTGGACGTCCACCTTCCGCCTGCCCAACCTCAGCACGTACATCACCAACCCGACGGCCACGCCGGTGTTGCAGACGATGGACCTGGGCGAGGCGGGTTGGAAGTACAGCGACCGCTTCGTCGACCTCTATGCCACGGCCTTCTACACGAAGTACGACAACGTCGGTTTTTCCAACTACGTGTTCGACCGCAGCACCAATACCTCCACCCCGCAGACCGGTTACGCTGACACGAAAACCTACGGACTGGAACTGGAGGGCACGGTGTATCCGAGCAAGTGGTTCGACGTGCAGTTCAACGCCACCCTGCAGGATCCGAAGTACAAGGGCCTGCGTTATACCGAGGTCGTCAACAACGCCCCGGTGCTGCGCGACTACGAAGACAACCAGCTGATCCGCGTGCCGAAGATGAGCTACCGCATCGTGCCCGGGGTGAACCTGCTGGATAACCGGCTGCGCCTGCAGTTCTCCTACGAGCACGAAGGCCAGCGCTTCGTCGACACCGCCAACTCGGTGCGCCTGCCGGCTTACCACGTGGTGAATTTCAGCGCGCGCTACGACTACAACCCGCAGCTCTCGCTCTATCTCTACGCGGACAACGTTTTCAACTCGCTCGGCCTCACCGAGGGCAACCCGCGCGCCGGCGAGCTGGCCAGCGCCGACGTCGGCGCCACCACCTTCATCGCCCGGCCGATCCTCGGGCGGCAGTTCCGTGCCGCCGCGATGTACCGTTTCTGATGCGCGCCCTCTTCGCCCTGCTGCTCGCCTGCCTGTGCGCCAGCGCCGCTGCCACGGAACGCACGCCCGACGTCGTGCTCCGTGGCGACCTCGCCGGCAAGGACAACCACACCTATCGCGAAGTGCCCTTCGACGTGCCGGAAGGTACCCGGCGGATCACCATCGACGTGACCTACACCGGCCGCGAGCAACGCACCACGATCGACCTCGGGCTGCTCGGTCCCGACGGCTTCGCCGGGCAGGATGGTTTCCGTGGCTGGAGCGGCGGCAGCAAGCGTCGCTTCACGGTGTCGGCCACCGACGCCACTGCCTCGTTCCTCCCCGGCGCGATCCAGCCCGGCCGCTGGCGGCTGCTGCTCGGGATACCGAACATCCGGCCGACGTCGACGGCGTCGTTCACGGCCGATGTGTGGTTCTCGAACGACGAAGAAGGCTTCGGTCCGGAACACGGCCTTTCGCCCGCGCTGAAGACGACCGACGGCTGGTACCGCGGCGACCTGCACATGCACACGGCGCACAGCGACGGCGGCTGCCTCAACGCGAGCGGCACGGCGAAAGTGCCTTGCCCGCTGTTCCTCACCGTGGTGTCAGCGGCGAAGCGCGGCCTGGACTTCATCGCCATCTCCGAGCACAACACCATGTCGCAGGTGTCGGAGATGCGCGAATTGCAGCCTTACTTCGACCACATGCTGATGATCCCCGCCCGCGAGATCACCACGTTCGAGGGCCACGCCAACCTGTTCGGCGTGTCGCGTCCGCTGGATTTCCGCGTCGGCAGCGCCAGCGTGCCCGACTGGAACGCACTGACCGCCGACGTCGCGCGCGCCCATGGCCTCATCTCGATCAATCATCCGATGCGACCCAACGACGAGACCTGCATGGGCTGCGGCTTCACCCCGGTGAAGCCGGTCGACATGCACGGGTTCCAGGCGATCGAAGCGATCAACGGTCGCGACGTGGAACGCAAGGACAGTGGCATCCCGTTCTGGGAGAAGCAGCTCGACAAGGGCGTGCGCATCACCGGGATCGGCGGCGGCGACAGCCACGACGGAAGCGACGGTGCCCGCGACGAGTTCGCCGGCCGCATCGGCATCCCGACGACGGTGGTGCATGCGCGGGAACTGTCGATGGAAGGCATCCTCGACGGCATCCGTGCTGGCCACGTGTTCGTCGACGCGGAAGGCAGCTCGGACCGGATGCTCGACGTCACCGCGCAGGCCGGCAACGGCGTGGCGCACATGGGCGACGCCGTCGCGGTGGGCAAGGGCGTCGCGCTGCGCGTCGACGTCGCGACGTCCGCCGTCACCGGACAGCAGGCCATCGCGACGCTGGATGGGAAACGCCTCGCGGCGAAGACCGTGGACGCGGCGGGCGCGGCGCGCTTCGACTGGACCGGCGATGGAAAGGCACACTGGCTACGCGTCGACATACGCGACGGCGCCGGGCACCTGCTCCTGCTCGGCAATCCCATCTACATCACCCTGTAGGAGCGCGCCTGCGCGCGATTCCACGGTGGCGCACATCCTTTCGCGCGCAGGCGCGCTCCTACATTAGTTAGGTAGGTGGTCATGGGTCAGGATTTCAGCGTGCGCGCCAGCGCCCACACATCCACCCGCTGTACCCCGGCCGCGTGCAGCGCCTCAACACATGCCGCCAGCGTCGCGCCAGTAGTCATCACGTCGTCGACCACCGCGACGTGCGTCGGCAACGAGCCGGGCCGCGCAACGAACGCGCCACGCACGTTCGTGGCACGCGCTTCGGCATCGAGGTCGCTCTGGGCCTCCGTCATCCGCACCCGGCGCAACAGGCGTGGCGCGAGCGGTACGCCGAAGTGCTTCGCCACTGGCTTGACCAGTTCCAGCGCCTGGTTGAAGCCGCGCTGGCGCAGCCGCGCCACGTGCAGCGGCACAGGCACGATCGCGTCAGGCAGGCTCGGTGGCGGGCCAGCGGCGATCCAGCGATGGGCGAGCACCTTGCCGGCGACCAGGTTGCCGCCGAACTTGAAGCGCGCTTCGAGCAGGTCGAGCGGCCACGCGTAGCGAAACGGCACCCATGCCGACCGCCAGGGCGGCAGCCTGCGTGCACATGCCTCGCACGATGACGAGGACAACGGCCGCCGGGGCAGCGCGCAACGCGGACAGGCATGCGAGTTAAGCGGCAGCGCCGCCGTACAGCCCAGGCACAACTCGATGCCCCCGGCGCCGGCCGCGCCGCAAAGCAGGCAACGCGGCGGGAAGACAAACCGGCCCAGGCGGGCCAGCCACGGGAATGCATCCATGCATTCGCTCCATCAATGGCGGACGGGGTGGACTCAGTAACGCGGGCGGAACATCGCCGCGTCGACGATCGACCACAGGTGGATCAGCCAGCCCAGCCAGACGATCCACAGCACGGCCGCCAGCACGAACATGATCAGCGCCTTGAACACGCGCCCTTGCACCAGCTGGCCCAGGCCGGGGATGAAAAAGCTGCACACGGCGGCGATGACGTTGCCGGAACTACCCTGCCCTGCTGCACTCATGGGGAAACACTCCTTGGGGAACGGCTCCATCCTACGGCAGGCCGGGCCCCGGCGACGGTAAACTCATGGCATACCGTTAAGGTTGACAGTGGCCGAGGGGGCGCCGACACTGCGCGCCTTCGCCACGGAGCCCGCCATGACCGCAGCCCTTCGCCACGACTGGACCCTCGACGAGGTCGAGCACCTGTTCAGCCTGCCGTTCAACGACCTGTTGTTCCAGGCCCAGTCGGTGCACCGCCAGCACCACGACCCCAATGCGGTGCAGGTGTCCACGCTGCTGTCGATCAAGACCGGCGGCTGCCCCGAAGACTGCGCGTACTGCCCGCAGGCCGCCCGTTACGCCACCGGCGTAAAGGCCGAAAAGCTGATGAGCGTGGAGGCCGTGCTGGCCCGCGCCCAGGCCGCCAGGGACGCCGGCGCCAGCCGCTTCTGCATGGGCGCGGCATGGCGGTCGCCCAAGGACCGCGACGTGGCCAAGGTCGCCGAGATCGTCAGCGCGGTGAAGGGCCTCGGCCTGCAGACCTGCGCGACGCTGGGCATGCTCAGCCAGCCGCAGGCCGACACGCTGAAGGCCGCCGGCCTCGATTTCTACAACCACAACCTGGACACCTCGCCGGATTACTACGGCGAGATCATCCACACCCGCGATTACCAGGATCGCCTGGACACGCTGGAACACGTGCGCCACGCCGGCATGAAGACCTGCTGCGGTGGCATCGTCGGCATGGGCGAATCGCGCACCCAGCGCGCCGGCCTGCTGATGACCCTGGCCAACCTGCCCGAGCATCCCGAATCGGTGCCGATCAACCGGCTGGTCCAGGTCGCCGGCACGCCCCTGCATGGCACCGACGCGCTGGATCCGTTCGAGTTCGTGCGTAGCATCGCCGTCGCCCGCCTGCTGATGCCGGCCTCGGTCGTGCGCCTGTCCGCCGGCCGCGAATCGATGGACGACGCCTTGCAGGCGCTGTGCTTCGCCGCCGGCGCCAACTCGATCTTCTACGGCGAAAAGCTGCTCACCACCGGTAACCCGGACGTCGAGCACGACCGCCGACTGTTCGAACGCCTTGGCCTGAAGCCGCTGGAAGTGAACATCGAGCCGGGCACCGTCCACGCCGACATCGTCGAACGCGCCCACGCCGACGCCGACGCCGACGCCGCCGCGTGAGCCCCCGGCCCGACCTGCGCGCCAGCCTGGCCGCCGCCCGCGCCGAACGCGAGCGCGCCGGCCTGCTCCGCCGCGTACGCACGTGCGACGTGCTGCCCGGCGGGCGCCGGATGGTCGGCAACAAGGTGCTCGCCGATTTCTGCGGCAACGATTACCTCGGCCTGTCCACCCACCGCGACCTGGTCGCGGCGCTGACCCGGACGGCGGTCTTCGAAGGCGTCGGCAGCGGCGCCGCCCACCTGGTCTCGGGCCACCGCAGCGAACACGCCGCGCTGGAAGAGGAACTCGCCGACTGGACCGGGCGCGAACGCGCGGTGCTGTTTTCCACCGGCGTCATGGCCAACCTCGGCGCGCTGCAGGCCCTGCTCGGCATGGGCGCGATGCCCGGGCGCGGCGGTGCGGCCTGCGTGCAGGACAAGCTCAACCACGCCAGCCTGATCGACGGCGCACAACTGGCCGGCGCCGAGCTGCGCCGCTACCCGCACGCCGACGTCGAGGGCGCCGCGCGCCAGCTCGACGCCTGCCCGGACGCGCCGGCGCTGCTCGCCACCGACGGTGTGTTCAGCATGGATGGCGACGTCGCGCCGCTGGCCGCGCTCGCCACGCTGTGCCGCGACCGCGGGGCCCTGCTCTACGTCGACGACGCGCACGGGCTCGGCGTGCTCGGTGCCGAAGGCGCCGGCTCGGTCGCGGCGGCGGGCCTCGGCAGCGCCGAGGTGCCCGTGCTGATGGGCACGCTGGGCAAGGCGCTCGGTTGCGCGGGCGCGTTCATCGCCGGCGATGCCGACGTGATCGACGCCATCGTCCAGTTCGCCCGGCCCTACATCTACACGACGGCGATGCCCGCGGCGCTGGCCTCGGCGACCCGCGCGGCCCTGCGCCTGGTCCGCCAGGACGACGAGGGCCGGCGCCCGCGGCTGGCCGGGAACATAGCGCGCTTCCGCGCCGGTGCCGCCCAGCTCGGCCTGGCCCTGTCGCCGTCGACCACGGCGATCCAGCCCCTGCTGCTGGGCGACGCGGTGGTCACGCTGCAGGCCGCCCGCCAGCTCGAGGCGGCCGGGTTCCTGGTCGTGGCGATCCGCCCGCCCACCGTGCCGCGCGGCGGCGCCCGCCTGCGGATCACGCTGTCGGCCGCGCATACCGACGAGCGGATCGACGCCCTGCTGGGCGCCCTGGCCCGGCTCCCGGCGCCGGTGGAACCGCTGGCCGTATAATGGGCGGCCCCGCGTCACGCCCCATGCCCATGTCTATCCTCAATATTTCCGCCTACAAGTTCGTCGCCCTCGACGATCTCGCCGCCCTGCGCGAGCGGATGGAAGCGACCTGTGCGACGCTCGCGCTGAAGGGCACGATCCTGCTGGCGCCGGAGGGCATCAACCTGTTCCTCGCCGCGCCGCGCGATGCGGTCGATGCCTTCATGTCCTGGCTCCACGACGACCCGCGCTTCGCCGACATCACGCCGAAGGAAAGCTGGTCGGAGGACGTGCCGTTCGGGCGCATGCGCGTGCGCCTGAAGAAGGAAATCATCACGATGCGTGCGCCGGCGATCCGCCCGGAAGCCGGACGCGCACCGCACGTGATGCCGACCGACCTGCGTCGCTGGCTCGACCAGGGCCACGACGACGCGGGGCGCGAAGTCGTGCTGCTGGACACCCGCAACGATTACGAAGTCGCCGCCGGCACCTTCGAAAACACCGTGGAATACGGTCTCTCCAGCTTCACCGGCTTTCCCGATGCCGTCGCCGCGGATCGCGCGCGCTTCGAGGGCAAGACCGTCGTCTCGTTCTGCACCGGCGGCATCCGTTGCGAGAAGGCGGCCATCCACATGGGCGAGATCGGCATCGACCACGTCTACCAGCTCGAAGGCGGCATCCTGAAGTACTTCGAGGAAGTCGGCGGTGCGCACTGGCGCGGCGACTGCTTCGTGTTCGACGGCCGCGGCACGGTGGATCCTGCGCTCGCACCCGGCGACGCGTCGCCGTGAGCGGCCTGTACATCGAGCGTCGCGGCAGCGGCAGCATCCCGCTGGTGATGATCCACGGCTGGGCCATGCACGGCGGCATCCTGCACCCGCTGGCCGAGGCGCTGGACGCGCATTGCGACATGTACCTGGTGGACCTGCCGGGACACGGCCGCTCACGCGACGCGTCGATCCCGCTCGATCCCCGCGCCTGCGCCGAAGCGATCATCGCCGACACGCCGCCGGCCACCTGGCTGGGCTGGTCGATGGGCGGCCTGGTCGCACTCGCCGCGGCGCTGGATCATCCGGACGCCGTCCAGCGGCTGGTGCCGGTCAGCGCCACCCCGCGGTTCGTGCGTGGCGAGGACTGGCCGCACGGCAACGATCCAGCGATGGTCCGCAAGCTCGCCGCCGACCTCGACGCCGACTACAAGGCCACCGTCGACCGCTTCATCGCGCTGGAGGCCATGGGCAGCGAAGACCCGCGCGGCGAGACCCGCCGGCTGATGGCCGAGGCGTACGCGCGCGGCGAGCCGGACCCGCGCGTGCTGATGGAAGGCCTGCGCCTGCTCGAAGATACCGACCTGCGGGCCGCCTTGCCTGGCCTCACGGTACCCAGCCTCTGGATTGCCGGCCGCCGCGACCGCATTGTCCATCCCGACGCCATGCGCTGGTCGGCCTCGGCCGCCGGCGGCTCCTTCGTCGAGCTGGCCCACGCCGGGCACGCCCCTTTCATCGGACACGCCGCCGAACTGGCGGATGTCCTCACACGGTTCACCGACACCCCCGCATGAGCGACTTCCATTTCGATCGCCGCCAGGTCCGCCGCAACTTCGGTCGCGCGGCCGGCACGTATGAAAAGCACGACGCGCTCCAGCGCGAGGTGCAGGCCACCCTGGTCGACCGCCTCGACGCGTTCCCGCAGGCCCCCGAACTGATCCTCGACGTCGGCGCCGGCACCGGCCGCGGCTCGGCCGCACTGAAGAAGAAGTACCCGAAGGCGCAGGTCGTCGCCGTCGACCTCGCGCTGCCGATGCTCCGCCAGGCGAAGCAGCACGCGGGCTGGCTCAAGCCGTTCGGCCGCGTCCAGGCCGATGCCTACACGCTGCCGGTACCGGACAACAGCGTCGACATCCTGTTCTCCAACCTGTGCTTCCAGTGGTGCGAAGACCTGCCGCGGCTGTTCGCCGAATGCGCGCGCGTGCTGAAACCGGGTGGCTTGCTGACATTCTCGTCGTTCGGACCGGACACGCTGGTCGAACTGCGTACCGCATGGGCCACCGCAGACGAGCATGCCCACGTGGCCCGCTTCCTCGACATGCACGACATCGGCGATGCGATGCTCGCCCAGGGCCTGAAGGACCCGGTGCTGTTCGCCGAACGCTACACGCTGACCTATCCCACGCCGCGCGCCCTGCTCGACGAACTGCGCGGCCTCGGCGCCAACAACGCCGATGCGGGACGCCTGCGCGGGCTCACCGGCAAGCAGCACTACAAGCGCATGCTCGATGCCTACGAAGCCATGCGCACCGAAGGCACCATCCCGTCGACGTGGGAAGTGGTGACCGCGCATGCGTGGGGCCCGCCGGAAGGCCAGTCCCGTCGCGAAGGCGGTGGCGAGATCGCCAGCTTCTCCATCGACAAGCTGCGTGGCTCGCGCCGGAAGAACCCGTTCGGCTGACACCTCAGTGGTACCGGTCGCAGGTAATGAGGTGATCGTTGACGATGCCGGCGGACTGCATCACGCCGTAACAGATCGCCGTGCCGGCGAACTGGAAACCACGCCGGCGTAGCGCGACCGCCATGCGATCGGAGACTTCGGTGCGCATGGGTACGTCGTCGGGGCGCACGTGCGTATTGACCAGCGGCTCGCCGCCGGTGAACGACCAGAGCAACTCGGACATCGACTCGCCGCGCGCCGCCATCGCCATCGCGGCGCGCGCGTTGCAACGCACCGAGGCCAGTTTCAGGCGATGGCGGATGACCCCGCGATTCAGCATGATGCGCGCCATTTCGTCGTCGCCCATCCCGGCGATGCGTTCGATGTCGTAGTGGTGGAACAGGCTGCGATAGGCGCGCCGCTTGCCCAGCACGGTGCGCCAGGCCAGCCCGGCCTGCGCGCCTTTCAACACCAGGTATTCGAACAGGCGGCGGTCCTCGCGGACGACCTGCCCCCATTCTTCGTCGTGCCACTCACGCTCGATGTCGCTGTGGTCAGCCCAGGAACAACGCATGCGTCACCTCGTCACCGCGGAAGGGGTGAAGAGCGTATCGATGCGTTGGCTGCGCTTATGTCCGGGCCGGACAACCCGATGCGTAGGCGCTGGCGAAAGGCGCGCGTCGTAGACCGCCAGCGGTGCGATTGGGCGGCGCCTACAACGCCGCGCCCGCGCTCAACTCACCAGGGCAACGCATCCAGGTCGACATTGCCACCGGTCAGCACGACGCCGACGCGACGGCCTGCGAACCGGTCCGGATAACGCAGCATGGCCGCCAGGGTCGTCGCGCTGGATGGCTCCACGACGATGCGCAGCTCGGACCAGAGCAGGCGCATCGCCGCGACCACTTCGTCGTCGCTGACCCGCAGCACCTGCACCTGATGATCGCGCAGCGCGTGGAAATTGGGCTCGCCGACCAGCGTGCGCAGGCCGTCGCAGATCGTATGCGGGGTGAACGGACCGACGCGCTCGTCGGCCTCGAGCGAACGCGCGGCGTCGTCGGCGCCCTCGGGCTCGGCACCGAACAGGACGATGGCCGGATCGATCCCATGCGCGGCGATCGAGCAACCCGCGGCCAGCCCGCCGCCGCCGATCGGGAACAGCAGGGTGTCGATCCCCGGCGCCTGCTGCAACAGCTCCGGCACCAGGGTGCCCTGCCCGGCCATCACCCGCGGATCGGCATAGGGATGGACCAGGGTGGCGCCGGTGGAAGCGACCAGCTCGGCCGCCTTCGCCTCGCGCGCCGCGGTCGTCGGCGCACAGCGATGGACGATCGCACCCGCGGCGACGATCGCATCGACCTTGGCCTGCACCGCGCCCTCGGGCACCACGACGTGCGCGGGGATGCCGCGCGTGCGCGCCGCCATCGCCAGCGCATTGCCGTGGTTACCCGACGAATGCGTGACGACACCCGCCCGCGCTTCCTCGTCGGAGAGCGACCACACGGCATTGCTGGCGCCGCGGAACTTGAACGCACCGCCGCGCTGCAGGTTTTCGCACTTGAACCACGCCTGCGTGCCGATCCGCGCATCGATGGCATCGCTCTGCAAGGCAGGCGTGACCCGTGCATACGGCGCGATGCGTGCCGCGGCGTCGCGCACCTCGGCATACGACGGCAACATCACGCAACGAACTCCACGCCGCAGGCGAAGCGACGCTCGTCGCCCGGCGCCAGTGTCAGCAGCGGCGTGCAGTCGTCGCGATTGAACGCGTCGGGGATGCACTCCATCGGCTCCAGCGCCACCGACTTGCGCGCATCGCGATCGGCCGTGTCCGAGGTGAAGGCCAGCATCACGCCCTTCTCCTGCCACACCGCGATCGCCGTGCCGGTCTTCGGGTCACGCAGGCGCGTGCGTGCACGGCCATCCGCGTCGAGCTGCAGGTCGGCGTAAGTGTTGTTCAACGCGACGTCGCCGATCAGGCGCGGCTTGCGGAAATCGAGCGAGGGATCGACCTTGTCGATGGCCTGCCATGCCCGCGTGCCCGGCACCGGGATGAAATCCTTGTCGGCGGCAATCACTTTCTCCGCCGGCACTTCCAGTTCCCAGGTTTCGATCGGGTTCTGCGAGATGCGGAAGTACGGGTGCCAGCCGAAGAAGGTCGGCGCGGCGTGCTCGCCGACGTTGCGCGTGTGCGCCTCGAGCGCGAGGCCCTTCTCGTCGAGGGTGAAACTGACCGTGAAATCCAGCGCGAACGGGTAACCCGGATGCACGCCCGGGCGGATCGCCTTGCTGCCGAAGGTCACCGTGGCGTGCTGGTCGTCGGCGTGCTCGCGCAGCACGTCGAACTGCACCCCGCGCAGGAAGCCGTGGCGAATGGCCCGGTCCGCGCCGACGGCACCTGGCTGCAAATCGTAGGACGTGCCTTCAAACGTGTAACGCGCATCGTTCACGCGGTTCGCGAACGGGGTCATGATCGCGAAGCGCGAGCCCTTGTGCGGCACCAGCTCCGCCTCGTCGCGGAAGCCGTCGGTGATCGAGTGCTCGCCGTCGCGGCCGGTCACGGTGATGGAGACCACGGTGGCGCCCTGGCGGGCGATCCGCACCTCGCGGCCTTCATCGGAGTCGAGCAGGACAACCAGTTCCTGGGCACCGAGGGACGAGCGCGTTACGCTGAATCGGGACATGGCAGGGTTCCTTTTGACGAATCTGGCCGCATGTTAGCCTGCCAGAGCCCGCATCACGATGTCCCAAGCCATGAGCGACCGTTCCGACGCCCCCACCGCCGTCATCCGCCTCACCGACTACCTGCCGCCCGCCTGGGCCGTCGAGCATGTCGACCTCGAGTTCGACCTCGGCATCGACCGTACCGACGTGCTTGCCACGCTGCACATGGTCCGCCAGGCCGACGAGCCGATCCGGCTGAACGGCGAAGGCGTGGAACTGCTGGAGTTACAGGTCGACGGCCGCCGCCTCGGCGAAGGCGAATACATCTTCGCGAACGGCATCCTCGAAGTGGGCGTCGAAGGCGACCGCTGCACGCTGTCCACGCGCTCCGCGCTGCGTCCGGCGGAAAACACCGCGCTGGAAGGGCTCTACCTTTCGGGAAGCCGCGACAACGGCTTCCTGCTGACGCAGTGCGAGGCCGAAGGCTTCCGCCACATCACCTTCTTCCCCGACCGCCCGGACGTGCTGGCGACGTACACCGTCACGCTGCGCGCGGACAAGGCGCGCTTCCCCGTGCTGCTGGCCGGCGGCAATCCCGACGGCGAAGGCGAGCTCGAGGGCGGCCGGCACTGGGCGCGCTTCGTCGATCCGCACCCGAAGCCGAGCTATCTGTTCGCGCTGGTCGCTGGCCGCCTGGAGCGGATCAGCCAGGATTACACGACGGCCGACGGCCGCCAGGTCGGGCTGCATATCTGGGCCGAGGCGGATGTCATCGACCGTTGCGACTACGCGATGGATTCGCTCGTCCGCTCGATGCGCTGGGACGAGCAGGCGTATGGCCGCAATTACGACCTGGACGTCTTCCACGTCGTCGCGACCCACGATTTCAACATGGGCGCGATGGAGAACAAGGGCCTCAACATCTTCAACGCGAAGTACCTGCTGGCCGATGCGGATTCGAGCACGGACGACGAGTATCGCCACGTGGAAGCCGTGGTCGCGCACGAGTATTTCCATAACTGGAGTGGCAACCGCGTCACCTGCCGCGACTGGTTCCAGCTCAGTCTGAAGGAAGGCCTGACGGTTTTCCGCGAGCAGAGCTTCTCCGCCGACCAGAATTCGGTGCCGCTCAAGCGCATCGAAGACGTGGCGCTGCTCCGGCGTGCGCAGTTCCCCGAAGATGCCGGCCCGTTGTCGCATCCGGTGCGGCCCTCGCAGTACACCGAGATCAACAACTTCTACACCGCCACGGTGTACGAGAAAGGCGCCGAGCTGGTCCGCATGATCGCCGGCCACCTCGGCCACGATGGCTTCCGCAAGGGCATGGACCTGTACTTCGAGCGCCACGACGGCGATGCGGCCACCATCGAGGACTACCTGAAGGCGCTGGGCGATGCGAACGGCGTCGATCTGTCCGCTTACCTCGCCTGGTACGGCCAGGCCGGCACCCCGCGCCTGAGCGCGGATGGACGACACGACGCGGCGAAGCGCCGCTATCGCCTGGTGCTGCGCCAGCGCACGCCGGCCAGCGCCGGCCAGCCGAACAAACAAGCCCTGCCGGTGCCGGTGCGGCTCTCGCTGTTCGGCGCCGACGGCCGCGCGTTGCCGCTGCGCCTCGAAGGCGAAGCGGTGGCCGGCCCAGCCGAACGCACCCTCGTGCTGTCCGCGGCCGAGCAGGTGTTCGTCTTTGAAGACATCGATACGCCGCCGGTGCCCTCGCTGCTGCGTGGTTTCTCGGCGCCGGTGATCCTGGAATGCGAATACGCGCCGGAAGAACTGGCCTTGCTGCTGCGCCACGACCCGGACGGCTTCAACCGCTGGGATGCCGGCCAGCAGCTCGCAGGCCTGGCTTACGACGCGTGCCGTGACGGCCATCTGCATGGCGCCGCCGTGACCGCGTGGACCGAGGCGCTGGCCGGCCTGTTCGGCGATGCCTCGATCGACGACGCCCTGCTGGCGGAACTGCTGACCCCACCGGGCGAAATCGAACTGGTCGAGCGCCAGCCCGAACGTGATCCGGAGCGGATTCGCGCGACCCGCCAGGCGTTGCTCCGCGCGCTCGCGTCGGCGATCGGCCACGCCGCCCTGCTGTCCCGCTACGACGCCTTGCGCCGCCAGGCCAGCGCCGGACTCGACGCTGCCAGCCAGGCCCGGCGCCAGCTCAAGCGCCGCGTGCTCGACCTGCTCGCCCTGCTGGATGCGAAGGAAGGCGTCGCCCTGGCCAGCGCCCAGTACGCCGATGCACCGTCGATGACGGACCGGCTGGCGGCACTGGCAACCCTTGCCGTGGCGGATGCGTCGGCGGCGGACCAGCCGCTGGTCCATTTCCGCGAACGCTACGACGGCAACGCGTTGGCGCTGGACAAGTGGTTTGCCGCGCAGGCCCAGCTGCCGGGCGATGCCGCCCTGGTCCGCGTCCAGGCCCTGGAGGCCGACGAGGCGTTCACCCTGAAGAATCCGAACCGGGTGCAGGCGCTGGTGGGTACCTTTGCCCGGGCCAACCCGACCGGCTTCCACCGTGCCGATGGTGCGGCCTATCGCTGGCTGGCGGACCGCCTGGTAGCGATCGACGCGCTGAACCCGCAGGTCGCGGCCCGCGTGGCCACGGCGTTCAATGGCTGGAAGCGGCTCGAGCCGACCCGCCGGGAAGCCGCGCACGCGGTGGTCGCCGAACTGGCGGCGCGCAAGGATCTATCCCGCGACCTCACCGATATCCTGGCCCGGGTCGCCCTGGGCTAGGCGCGGAAGTGTGAGCGTTTTCACGGTTACACCGTGGATATGTAGAAAACTGACGCTGTGCGTCACCAATTGCCGAATTAGAGTCGCTCGTTGACGAAAAAGTCACACACGGTTCATCGCTTCGGTGTAGTGTTCTTTCCAACGAAGAAAGCCGCGGCAGGGGCCGCGGCTATTCGTGCCAATCACTTCGGTTTCTGGCGCCCGGCAGCACGGTCATCCTGGATTCCCCCTGTTCCTGAGACCGCCGGGCGCCAGATCTCATTCCTGAACCGAATGGGGCATCCTTGCCCACATCCTGCTTCCTTCCCCCGGCACGCGATCGAACCCCTGTCGCTCAATCTCGGCGCGCGTATGTCGCGCAGCGTCTGCCCGGTGGAAGTGCCTGATAAAGGAAGCAGCATTCGTGCCAAGTACATGGCACCGCGCCCGGGCAACTGGCGCTAAAATAACCACCCGGCTTCCTGCGCGCGACCCATCCCGATGATCCATAACGAAACCTACGACGTGATCGTGGTCGGCGGCGGCCATGCCGGCACCGAGGCCGCGCTGGCGGCTGCCCGCGTGGGCGCACGCACGCTGCTGCTCAGCCACAACATCGAAACGATCGGCCAGATGAGCTGCAACCCGGCCATCGGCGGCATCGGCAAGGGTCACCTGGTCAAGGAGATCGACGCCCTCGGTGGTGCGATGGGCCGCGCGGCGGACCTCGCCGGCATCCAGTGGCGCACGCTGAACGCATCGAAGGGCCCCGCCGTGCGGGCGACGCGCTGCCAGGCCGATCGCGCCCTGTACAAGGCAGCCATCCGTTCGATCGTCGAAACCCAGCCCAACCTGCGCCTGTTCCAGCAGGCGGTCGACGACCTGTTGCTGGAGAATGGCCGCGTGGTCGGCGTGCGCACGCAGATGGGCCTGGATTTCCACGCGCCCACCGTCGTGCTCACCGCCGGCACCTTCCTCGCCGGCAAGATCCACATCGGCCCCGCGCAATACGCCGGTGGCCGCGCGGGCGATCCGCCGGCCTCCACGCTTGCCGCCAAGCTGCGCGAGCTCCCCGTCGCCGCCGATCGTCTGAAGACCGGCACGCCGCCGCGCATCGACAGTCGCAGCATCGATTACAGCGTGCTCGAGGAACAGCCGGGCGACGACCCGATGCCGCATTTCTCGTACATGGGCTCGGCTGCGGACCACCCGCGCCAGGTCAGCTGCTGGATCACCCACACCACCGAAGCCACCCACGAGCTGATTCGCGGCTCGCTTGATCGCTCGCCGCTGTATAGCGGGCAGATCGAAGGCGTGGGCCCGCGCTACTGCCCGTCGATCGAGGACAAGGTGGTGCGCTTCGCCGACAAGCTGTCGCACCAGATCTTCGTCGAGCCCGAAGGCCTCGATACGTTCGAGATCTACCCGAACGGCATCTCTACCTCGCTGCCGTTCGACGTGCAGTACGCCCTCGTGCGTTCGATCCCCGGCTTTGCCAACGCGCACATCACGCGCCCCGGCTACGCGATCGAATACGACTACTTCGATCCGCGCGGGCTGCATCCGTGGCTGGAAACCAAGGGCGTGCCGGGCCTGTACTTCGCTGGCCAGATCAACGGCACCACCGGATACGAAGAGGCGGGCGCGCAAGGCCTCATCGCCGGCATGAACGCCGCGCTGGCCGTCCGTGGCGAGGCGCCGTGGTATCCGCGTCGCGACGAAGCCTACGTGGGCGTGCTGATCGACGACCTCACCACCAACGGCACGATCGAGCCGTACCGAATGTTTACCTCGCGCGCCGAATATCGCCTGCACCTGCGCGAAGACAACGCCGACCTGCGCCTGACTCCGGAAGGCTTCGCACGCGGCGTCGTGCCCGAGGCGCGCTTCCGCCGGCTGGAAGCCAAGCGCGAGGCGGCCGAACGCGAGACGGCGCGGCTGCGCGGGCTGTGGGCTGCGCCGACCAATGCGCTGGGCGCCGCCATCGAGCGCACGCTGGGCATCGCGGTCAGCCGCGAGACGCACGCGCTCGACCTGCTCCGCCGGCCCGAACTCGATTACGCGAAGCTCACCACCGTCGCCGAGCTCGGCCCCGCGGTAACCGACGCCGAGGTCGCGACCCAGGTCGAAGTGCAGGCCAAGTATTCCGGGTACCTGGAGCGCCAGCGCGACGAGATCGAACGCCAGCGCCGCCACGAAGCCACGTCGATCCCGGGCGACTTCGATTACGAGAGGGTGCGTGGGCTGTCCGCCGAGGTCCTGGCCAAGCTGAAGCGCTCGCTGCCGGCGACGATCGGCCAGGCGTCGCGGATCAGTGGCGTCACCCCGGCGGCGATCTCCCTGCTGCTGGTGCACCTGAAGCGCCGCGCAGCCTAGCCGTCAACCGCGTGTGGCATCATCGCCCGAGGTTTTGCGATGACTACGGATGACACCCATGCAAGTGTGGATCGGACGCGACGGCGAGCGGTTTGGCCCTTATCCCGAGGACGACATCCGGCAAGGGCTGCGCGATGGCACCTACCGCACGGATGAGCTCGGCTGGCATGAGGGCATGGTCGACTGGCGCCCCCTGGGCGAACTGTTCCCGGACGACCGCCCCGCGGCTGCCACCTTCAGTGCGGAGCCGCCGCCCGCGCCGCCCGCCCCGCCCCCGTTCATGGGCTACGTCGACGACGTGGTGCAGCCGGAATACGCCGGCTTCTGGCTGCGCTTCGGCGCGTGGGTGATCGACTACATCATCATCACCATTCCTGCGACCTTCATTGCCATGGCGATGGGCTTCCAGCACGCCATCACCACGCTGTTCGCCCAGCTGGAAACCGACCAGGCGGCGGCGATGGCGCAGTACATGGAAGAAGTGCGGCCGATCAGCTATGTCGTGCTGGTCATCGGCTTTGCGTACTACGTGCTGTTCGAAGCGTCGAAATGGCAGGCCACGCCGGGCAAGCTGGCCGTGGGCATCCGCGTGACCAACACCGAAGGCCAGCGCCTCACCATGAGCCGCGCGCTCGGCCGCAACCTCATCCGGCTGGCCAATGCCGTGCCGTTCATCGCGGTGTTCCTGCCGCTGGTGTTCTACGTCACCGCGGCGTTCTCCGAACGCAAGCAGGGCATCCACGACATGCTGGCCGGCACCTACGTGCTGACGGGGCGCGCCGACGCCCGCGCTCCCGTTGCCCCACGCAACGGCACGGGCGGCAGCTTCGACGCCTGACGCCATCCACCGGCCGGCCGCCTGGCCGGCTGGGCTGCCGTGCTTGCTATCATCGGCGGTCCCGGCCCGACGTTCCGGCCGGCTGAGCAACGCACAGGACAGACATGCAGAGCATCGAACAACGTATCGCCCTGGACATCGCCGCGAAGCCCGAACAGGTGCGCGCAGCGGTGGATCTCCTCGATGGCGGCGCCACCGTGCCGTTCATCGCCCGCTACCGCAAGGAAGTGACCGGCGGCCTCGACGATACCCAGTTGCGGCTTCTCGAAGAGCGCCTGCGCTACCTGCGCGAGCTGGAAGACCGCCGCGCCGCCATCCTCGACAGCATCGTCGAGCAGGGCAAGATGACCGACAGCCTGAAGGCCGACATCCTCACCGCGGATACCAAGGCGCGCCTGGAAGACCTTTACCTGCCGTACAAGCCGCGCCGCCGCACCAAGGCGCAGATCGCCCGCGAGGCTGGCCTGGAGCCGCTGGCGCTGGGCCTGCGCGACGATCCGACGCAAACCCCTGAAGACCTCGCCGCCGGCTTCGTCGACGCCGAGAAGGGCGTGGCCGACACCAAGGCCGCGCTGGACGGCGCCCGCGCGATCCTGATGGAAACCATCGCAGAAGACGCGGCGCTGGTCGGCGAGCTTCGCGACTGGCTGTGGGAAAAGGGCCAGATCCGCGCCGTGGTCGTCGCCGGCAAGGAAAACGAAGGCGCGAAGTTCCGCGATTATTTCGACCACACCGAAGCGGTTTCGAAGATCCCCTCGCACCGCCTGCTCGCGCTGATGCGTGCGCGTAACGAAGGCGTGCTCGAGATCGACCTCAACCCCGCGCTGGATGCCGAGCAGGGCCACGCCGAAGGCGAAGGCCGCGTCGCGGCGCGCGCAGGCATCATCAACAAGGGCCGCGCGGCCGATGCATGGCTGCGCGAAACCGTGCGCCTGACCTGGCGCGTGAAGCTGCACCTGCACCTGACCCTGGACCTGTTCGGCCGCGTGCGCGAAGGCGCCGAAGACGAAGCGATCCGCGTGTTCGGCGACAACCTGAAAGACCTGCTGCTGGCCGCCCCGGCGGGAGCGAAGACGGTCATGGGCCTGGATCCGGGCATCCGCACGGGTTGCAAGCTGGCCATCGTCGACGCCACGGGCAAGCTGCTGGCCTACGACACCATCTATCCGCACGAGCCGCGCAACCAGTGGGACCAGTCCATCGCGCGCATCGCGCAGCTGAGCAAGCAGCACGGCGTCAACCTGATGGCGATCGGCAACGGCACCGCGTCGCGTGAAACCGACAAGCTGGCGGGCGAAGTCATCCGCAAGCATCCGGAACTCGCGCTCGCCAAGGTCGTGGTGAGCGAAGCGGGTGCGTCGGTGTACTCCGCCTCGGAAATGGCCGCGAAGGAATTCCCGGACGTCGACGTGTCGATCCGCGGTGCCGTCTCGATTGCGCGCCGCCTGCAGGATCCGCTCGCCGAACTGGTGAAGATCGAGCCGAAGGCCATCGGCGTGGGCCAGTACCAGCACGACGTGAACCAGGTGAAGCTGGCCCGCGCGCTCGATGCGCGCGTGGAAGACTGCGTGAACGCCGTGGGCGTGGACGTCAACACCGCCTCCGCCCCGCTGCTGTCGCGCGTCGCCGGCCTCTCCTCCAGCGTGGCCGAGAACGTGGTGAAGCATCGCGACGCCAACGGCCCGTTCGGCAGCCGCAAGGAGCTGTTGAAGGTGCCGCGCCTGGGCGACAAGGCCTTCGAACAGTGCGCCGGCTTCCTGCGCATCAGCAGCGGCAGCAATCCGCTCGATGCCAGCTCGGTGCATCCCGAGGCTTACCCGGTGATTGAGCGAATCCTCAAGCAGTGCGGTCGCGAAGTGAAGCAGGTCATCGGCGACACGGCCTTCCTGCGCGGCCTCAAGGCCGAGGATTTCACCGACGAGACGTTCGGCGTCCCGACCGTCCGCGACATCCTGAAGGAACTCGAGAAGCCGGGCCGCGATCCGCGTCCGGAGTTCATCGCCCCGACCTTCGCCGAAGGCGTGGAAGACCTGAAAGACCTCAAGGTCGGCATGGTGCTGGAAGGCCGCGTCACCAACGTCGCCGCGTTCGGCGCGTTCGTCGACGTGGGCGTCCACCAGGACGGCCTCGTCCACGTGTCGGCGCTGTCGCACACCTTCGTCAAGGATCCGCGCGATGCGGTGAAGGCCGGCGACATCGTCAAGGTCAAGGTCATGGAAGTGGACCTGCCGCGCAAGCGCATCGCCCTGAGCATGCGCCTGGACGACGTGCCCGGCGAAGCCCGCACCGGCCGCCCCGGCGGCCAGCGCGACGAAGCCGGCACCGGCGGCAACCGCCGTGGCCCGGGTGGCGGCGGTGGCAACGGCGGTGGCCGGGGTGCGCCTGCGCCCAAGGCGGCACCGGCGCCGGCGAACAGCGCATTTGCGGATGCTTTTTCGAAAGCTCTCAAGCGCTGACGCCTAAGGGGACGTGGGATCGCGCGCAGCCGCGTTCCCACAAATGCAGCGCGCCCCCCCTGTAGGAGCGCGCCTGCGCGCGATCCGCGTGCCATACACCCCAAACCCTGCAGAAACCCTGCGGCGCCGCAGCATGCGCCGCCGTATGGCTTCCAGTACCGTAACGATTCTCTAACGCCCCACACACGGAGTGATTCCAAATGCGTATTCGCCATCTTGCAGGCGCCATCGGTGCCGCCCTTCTGTTCAGTGCTGGGGCGCACGCCGACGGGTACCAGCAGGTCGTGTCGTTCGGCGACAGCCTGAGCGATAACGGCAACGTCGCGATCCTGTCCGGCTCGCCGGTGATCACCCGCTTCACCACCAACCCGGGCACGGTGGCGGTCGAGAACATCGCGAAGTACTTCAACCTGACCCTGACCCCCTCCCTGCAGGGCGGCACGGACTACGCTTTCGGTGGCGCCCGCGCAGGCGTCGCCAACCCGGTGCCGGCCACCTCGGCACAGATCACCCAGTACCTGACCGCCAACGGCGGCAAGGCTGACCCGAACGCCCTGTACACCATGTGGATCGGCGCCAACGACATCCTGGCCGCGACCAGCAACCCGGCCAATGCCCAGGTGATCGTCGGCACGGCCGCGCAGCAGGAAGTCGGCCAGATCAAGGCCCTCCAGGCCGCCGGCGCCAAGACCATCGTCGTCTTCAACCTGCCGGACATCGGCAAGACCCCGGCCGCCCAGTCGGCGGGCGCCGCCGCGGCGTCGAGCATCTCGTCGCTGTCGCAGCTGTACAACGGCGTGCTCTCCGGTGGCCTGGCCACGGCCAACAAGGGCATCGTGTCGATCGACACCTACTCGCTGCTCAACGAAGTGATCGCCAACCCGGCAGCCTACGGCTTCACCAACGTGACCGTCCCGGCCTGCACCACGGCCAGCTCGATCACCTGCTCGCCGAACACCCTGCGCGACCCGAACGCTGCCAACACCTGGCTGTTCGCCGACGGCATCCACCCGACCACCGCGGCGCACGCCCTGCTCGGCCAGTACGCGATCTCGGTGCTCGAAGCGCCGAAGAAGATCTCGCTGCTGGGTGAAGCCGGCCTGGCCTCCGACGCCGCGCACATGCGCGTGCTGCGCAACCAGATGATCGCCGACAACTTCGGCGCCGATTCGCGCGTGTTCGTGGCGGCCGATTACGGCCAGCAGAAGTACAAGGACACCGACAATTCGCCGAAGACCGACAGCGACAACGTCAACCTGACCATCGGCGCCGATGCACGCATCAGCGACCACGTCAGCGCCGGCGTCGCGCTGGGCCTGACCCAGGCCAACGCCGACTTCCAGGGCGGTGGCGGCTACAAGATGCAGGACGTCGCCGGCACCGGCTACGCCTTCTATCACAACGGTGGCGGCTACGTCGGCGGCTTCGCCAGCTTCGGCCAGCTGAGCTTCACCGACATCGACCGCCGCATCGACCTGGGCACCGCGCGTCGCACCGAAACCGGCAAGACCGACGGTTCGCACGTTGGCGGCGGCCTGACCGGCGGCTGGTGGTTCGGTAGCGAATCGCTGAAGACCGGCCCATTCGCCACGGTCGAGTTCGAGCAGCTGCGCGTGTTCGGTTACACCGAGCGCAACAACACCAGCACGGCGATGACCTTCGGCAAGCAGATCCGCAACGCCCGCATCGAAACCGCCGGCTGGCGCGTGCAGGGTTCGTGGGCCACCGGCAACACCGTGGTCCATCCGTTCGCCGAAGTCGCCTACAACCACGACGGCCGTGCCGACGACCGCTACATCACCGCCGGCCTGACCAACATGAGCGGCAAGTTCGAACTGCAGGGCTTCACGCCCGACAAGAACTGGGTCACGGCCGACGTCGGCATCTCCGCCGACTTCAACCAGAGCTGGAGCGGCTGGGCCAGCTACAGCGGCCGTTTCGGCGACGACACGCAGAAGCTCAACAGCCTGCAGCTCGGCGTAAAGCTCGCGTTCTAAGCAAGACCGCCACGCGCAACAAAAAAACGCCGGCTAGATGCCGGCGTTTTTCTTTGCCGCGGTGGTGGCGCCAGCCTTAGTTCGAATAGCGACCCGGCAGCATGTTGACGCCCGCACTCGGCCACGGGCCGACAGTGCACGCGCTGCCCTGCGTGCTGCAGAAGTTGGTGCGAACCCAGGGGTCGACATTCGCGGGAAACGCGACGTCGGTGGCCTTGCCACTGGTGCAGGCATAGGTCACGGCAACGGCGTTCTGGAAGCCGTTGGCGGGTGCGTCGCCCCAATGCTGCGTCACGTTGTTGCAGTAGAGCAGCGACTGGCCTACCAGCTGCGTGCCGCTGTAGTAGTAATACGCGGTGACTTCGCCAGGGAGCGCCTGCGCCGTGCCCGCGGCGAACAAGCCCGCGACCGCGATCGCCATCATTAGCTTTTTCATACGTGGTTTCCTTTTCGCGGTGGGGTCAGTCGGAATAGAGGCCGTTCTGCAACGTGCCGGCGCCATTCACCGGCCACGGGCCCACTTCGCAAAGGCCGGACTGCGAGCAGAAGTTCGCCTTCGCGGACGGATCGAGTCCAGCGGGGTACGCCACGTGGGTGGTCTCGCCCGAGCTACATGAGAAGGTCACGCTGACCGCGTTGGCGAGGTTGTTCGAACGCGCATCACCCCAATGCTGCTGCACGCCGTTGCAATAAAGAATCGACTGGCCCACGACCTGTGAGCCGCTGTAGAACACGTACGAGTTCACTTTTGAGGGCAATGCTTCCGCCACCTGCGGCAGGGATAGCGCCCCGACGCCAAGCAGGCCAACCAGGCCGGCAACCAACATCTTCATACGTTCACTCCCGACGCGTGCCCCTTGCGGGGCGAATTCCTACGACGACGGTAGCCGCGCTTTATCTCATTTGTCGTAGGAATGTTCTCAAAGTGATGTCAGCGAATGCCCCGCGCGATGCAGGGCATTTCCTACGCAAAATCAGCAAAAAAAAACGCCCCCAGACGGGGGCGTTCTTTTTCGCGCTGCGTACCCGAAGGCCGCGTGGCGTGATTACTTCTTGCCGCCAGCCTTCGAGTACATGGCTTCAGCCTGGCTCTTGAGGCTGTTGGCATCGGCATCGCTGAGGTCTTCGACCTTGCTGCCCGCCTGGTTCTGCTTGAGCACCAGTTCACCGGCGTCGTTCCAGCCTGCGCGCTGGGTCGAGGTCGGCTTGCCGTCCTTGCTCGGCTTCTTTTCCTGCACGATGACCCACGGCTTACCGTTCTTGTAAGCGTAGTTCGTGGAGGTGAAGCCCTTGTCGCCGTAGTCGACCAGCTCGATGATGAACTGGACATCGTTGCCCTTCTTGAAGATCTGCCAGCCGCGCGACTCGCCTTCCTTCAGCGCGGTGCCCTGGGTGACCTTCATGCCGCCGATGTTCTTCTTGACCGACTCGTAGCCGGCAAGCTCCTTCTCGCCCGGCGTGGCTTCGCCGACGAGCTGGATGTTGGCGACGTTCTTCGCGCCCTTGGTCAGCACCGGCGTCTTCAGCGGCGCCGAGTAGTGGCGCTCGCCGTCCTGCAGCGACACTTCGACGATGTACATGTTGTTCGGATTGATGTCCGACGCATTGAAGTCGAGCTGGAACTGCTGCGGCAGCGTGACCGGCGCGATCGACTTCGTGGCGAGCGGCTGCGAACCCTGGGTCGTGACGTCGACCAGCTTGAGCTCGAGCTTCGCGTCCGGCGACAGCTGGGCGCCCGCATCACGCAGGGACACCGTACCGGTGACGTTGTTGGCGGCAGCGGCATCGCCACCGGCGGCGGCCTGCTGGCCGTTGTTGTCCGAACCGCCACCGCAGCCGGCAAGCGCCAGGGCGGTCACGGATGCGAGCGACAAGAAGATCCTGCGCATGGTCGAGCCTCGTATGAAACGGAAAGGGTGTGGATCACGGAAGATACGCAAGCGCATGGCCCGCAAGGACTTCCGGGGGGAACGACGGAGCATACCGGCAAAAACGGCCGTGGAAAAGTCAAGCGGGCAAGGAAATCCGTCTTCCGAAGCGAGATCGGCGTCGCATTTGCCGTTTAGATCGTGGCGACCCGCGTAAGAAGCTGATTTACAACAATAAAAAAGATGCCCGGTCAAAAAAAACGCCACCCGGGGGTGGCGTTTTTCTTTTTCTTACCCTAACCGCGATCAGTAGTCGTAGGTGACACCGAAGCGGAAGTAACGCGGGGTTTCGAACGCGATGGGCACGTTGTACGTCGCGCGCGGGGCACCGGCTTCGCCGGTAGGACCGAGGTACGGGTCAGACTGGGTCTTCTTCTGTTCGTTGAACAGGTTGAAGACTTCGGCCGTGAAGCCGAGGCGACCCTGCGCCCACTCCGGACGGTAGGCCAGCGCAGCCGAGACCTGGTGGGTCATCGGGTTGCGACCCACGTCACCCGGCGACGACGGCTGGCCGTTGCACCAGTGGTACGCGGTGGTGCCGTAGCCTGCGTCGATCTGATCCGGACCGAACGGGCCGTAGCAGTTGCGCGGCGCACCCGACACGATGGCGATGTTGCCCGAGACCTGCCATTCCGGCGTGATCTCGTAAGCACCGTAAGCCTTCAGTGCATGGGTATGGTCGTTGGCCAGCTTGCCGTTCGAGTACACCATCAGCGGGGCGTTATCCCACGCCTGGGTGACCGACGGATCGCTGCGCGTACCGGCATCCGAGTCAACCTGGCCTTCGCTGTTGCCGTAGAGCTTCGAGTAGACGTAGCTCACGTTGCCCCACCACTTGCCTTCACCCTTGTTGCGCTGCAGGTGCAGCTCGAGGGCGTAGTAGTGGCGCTTCAGGTGCGGGAAGCCGAGGTCGGCGTTCGTCGCGTGCAGGCTCTCGTAACCACCATCGCCGTTCGGGGCGAGGAAGGTGTTGGCGCGACCCGGGTTGAACAGGTAGCAGCTGACGCCTGCCGAAGCCAGGTCGATGTTGGAACCGGCTGCGGTGAAGAGCTGCTGCAAGCGGCCCGGCGGATCCTGGTCCGAGGACGTATCGCAATAATCGTCAATCGCGTTGCCGAGCTTGCGGTAGGTTGCCTTCGCACCGTAGACCCAGTTGTCGCCCCAGGCCTTGTCGAAACCGGCGATGAACTCATCCTGGTACTCGGACTTCAGGCCGTGTGCCGTGACGATGTTCGGATCCTTCGCCTGGCCGAACTCGTTGTTAGCCGAGATCTGTGCGCCAGCGCCGCTCGTGGTGTTGAGCGGGGTGAGGCCGGTCGGGTAACCCGTGGCCGGATCGATGCCGGTGTAGCTGTAGTAAACGTTGGTGAGCAGCGAACCCGACGCACCGCGCAGGGCGGGCACGAGCGGCAGCGCGAGGTAGTAACGGCCAGCGTTGGCGTACACCTTGAAGCTGCTGTCGCCATACACGTCCCAGGTACCGCCGAGGCGCGGGGCCCACTGCGGCTTGGTCTGGGTGATGTAGGCTTCGTTGCTGCCGTTGTAGTTGGTGAACTGGTCGTTACGCAGGCCGAGCGAGAGCTTGACCGTATCCGACACCTGCCACTCGTCCTGGATGTACTGCGCGCGCTGGCGGACACGCACGGTGGCGGCCGTCTGCTGGCGGTACTCGGAAACGTAGTACGGGGTGCCAACCGGAGGCGTGACCTGGCCCGCCGCGATCGGGGTGCCCTGCGTCACGGCGCCGTAGCTCCATGCGTAGCCGGCGTTGGCGTAGATCGACTCACCGTCGTTGATGTCGACGCTGTTCTGGTTGTCGATACCGGCCGAGATGGTGTGGTCGCCCAGCACGTACGACAGGTCGACGCGGTAGTTGGTGACCTTGCTCTCGTGGGTCGGGTCAGCGACCGTGAGCAGGTTCTGTGCGTTGGTGATGCCGTTCGGGAAACCGCCGGTGTAGGCCGGGTTCTGGTCTTCCGGACCGAGGATGTCGATCAGGTTCGGATCGGCACTGCCGGCCTGGGTGTACAGCTTGGTGTCCTGCTTGCCGTACTGCGCCGTCAGGGTCAGGCTGTCGGTGAGGTAGCCGGTGTACTTGGCCAGCCACATGGTCTGCTTGGTGTTCGAGACCGTGTCCTGCGACTGGTAATCGCCGCGCGTACGCGTGACGTTATCGAAGCCGTAGATGGAGCCGTTGTAGTCGTGCTTGTAGCTGGCGCCGGTCAGCTCGAGGATGTTGCTGTCGTTGATGTTCCAATCGAACTTGGCATACATCTTCGGATCTTTGTACGTGTACTCCGTGTCGCGGTTCGCCGAAGCGGCGGACACGTTGGAGCCTTCACGCTTGGCACCTTCCACGGCGATGAAGCCGAACAGGGTGTCCTTGATCAGCGGGCCGCCCGCATACGCGGAGTAAACGGCTTCCCAATCCTTGTTGTTGTTGCGATAGCGGTAGGTATTGCCATCGAGGCGCGAGCTCGACGGATACTTCGCATTGATCGGATCGGCCTTGGCGAAATCCGGGGTCCAGAGGATCTGGCCACCGAAGTGGAAATCGTTCGTACCGCGACGACCCACGATGCTGATCACGCCACCGTCGGAACGGCCGTACTGGGCGCCGTAACCACCGGTGAGGATTTCCTGCTGGTCGATCGCGCCATACGGAAGAACCATGCCGCCGTAGCCCGCAACCGGGTCGGTGGTGTTCATACCGTTGATGTAATAGGCGTTTTCGCTGATCGACGAACCGCTAAAGGAGATCAGCGCCTGGCCGGTCGGGCTCGAGAAGCCCGAACCCGTCGCACCCTGGGACACGCCCGGCGCCAGCAGCGCGATCGCTTCAGCCGTACGGCCGAGCGGCAGCTGCTTGAGCTGGGACTGGGTGATGACGGTGCGCGAGTCGACCGAGGAGACGTCGATCGGCGGCAGCGAGGTGCCGACGACGGTCACGCCTTCGAGGTTCGACGCGTTGGCGGCCGAAGCGGCTGCCGCGGCGAACGAGACGTCGGTGCCGGCGTTCACGCGCAGCTCGACATCCTTGCGGGTGTCGACCGTGGCGCCACCCTTCATCAGGTTCACCGTGTAGGCGCCCAGCGGAAGGTTGTTGAACGAGTACTTGCCACGCTCGTCGACCGTGGTGGTGCGGGTGACACCGGTCGGGCTGACGATCTGAACGGTATCGCCAGCTTCAGCGGTACCGAAGATGCCGCCGGTGGTGGCCTGGGCGTAGACCGTGCCGGTCAGGCCCATACCCATCGCCAGCGCGAGCGCCAACGAGGAACGACGCAGGCGCAAGGCCTGCCGGGTGCTGCTAGAACTCATGTGCAAATCTCCCCAGATCGGCCCAACCGGGCCTGAAAACGTGCAAAACCAGCCAAAGGCCAGAAAAAAGTTTCGGCCTTGGGGTGCATGTTTCCGGGGTGATTCGCGAAGGTTCCAACTCCTCCCAGAGTGGCGCCAACGCTCCCCTTGAGACCTGCTCCCAACAAGTCCGACAACGTCGCCCGGGCCAGCCTCTCGCATCCACGAGACGCCCACACGGACTTCGCCGAAGCCGAATCTAGGCGTACCTTGACCACCCTGTCAACAAATTATTTACACCCGTATCTCAACCCGAATGGACATCGATTGCACCGAAATGACACATAAGGGTGAAACTTTCAAGAAAGGAAACAATCACTTGAAAAAAAAGAGCCCCGGCTTGGGGCCGGGGCTACCTGGGGAGTCCATTCGGGTCGTGGCTGTCACGGGTGGGAGCCCGCGCAGCCACTTGTTGTAGTTACTTACGGTTTTTTGCCGTGATCAGAACGAGAAGTCGTAGCGCGCGGTCAGGCGGACGGTACGCGGATCCTGGAAGCTGATCGGACGGCCGTACGAGTTGATGACGCCGGCGTTGTAGGTCGACTCGTGGGTTTCGTTGATGCTCTGCACCTTCTGGCTGTTGGCCACGTTGAGCACGTCGACCTGCAGCAGCAGCTTGTTGTCGAAGTAGTTCGGGCGGTAGCCGACGTTGAGGTCCAGGCGGTAGGTCCACGGCAGGCGACCCTGCGAACCGCGCGGCGTGGCCACGGTGTTGGCACCGGTGACGCCCGTGCCGCTGAAGTCGCAGTAGAAGAACGACGAACCGTAACCCGACGCGTAGTCGTTCGAATCCGGGTACAGGCCGATGCAGTTCTTCGGACGACCCGAGGCGGCCGTGGCCGTCGCACCGAACGACCATTCCGGGGTCAGCTGGTAGTAGCCGTAGGCCTTCAGGTAGTGGCGGCGGTCGTTAGGCAGGTTGCCGTTGGTGTGCTCCATGATTTCCGGGTAGTCCCACGACTGGGTCGCGGAGACGTCGGACTGGCCGATGTCGGACAGCACGGGACCTTCGGTGTTACCGAAGCTGTGCGACAGGGTGTAGTCGACGCGACCGAACCACGTACCGTCGAACGGATGCTCCATGAAGAGGTCCAGGGCGAGGTACTTACGCTCCGGCTTCGGGTAGCCCAGGTCCTTCGCGCTGAGGTGGACCTGCTCGGCCTTGCCGTCGCCATCGACGTCCCAGCTCCAGGTGCCGCCGCGGCCCGGGTTGAACAGGGCGCAGGTGAACAGGAAGTTGAACTCCTTGCCGTTGCGCTCGGCCCAGTCGGCGATCGGACGGTCATCGCAGAAGTCGTCGATGATGTTGCGCAGGCGGCGGTAGGTGACCTTCGCACCCCAGTCGAACGCCGGGGTCAGCTGGTGCTGCATGCCCAGGATGTACTCGTCCTGGAACTGCGGCTTCAGCGTCTGCGAGGCGACGCCCTTCGGATCCTTCGGCTGGCCCAGCTCGTTGTTGGTGGAGTAAGGGGCGCCCAGCGAGGTCAGGCCGGTGGGTGCGCCGTTGGCCGGGTTGATGCCGGTGTAGGTGAAGTACTGGTTGGTGTACAGCGAGGCCGAGGCGCCGCGGATGGCGACGTTGTTCGGCAGCGGCTGGTGGTAGCGGCCGGCGTTGGCGTAGACCTTCAGCGACGAGTCGCCGTAGACGTCCCACGAGGCACCCAGGCGCGGGGCCAGCTGGTGGCGCTGCTTGACGTAAGCCTCGCCGTCGCCGTTGTAGTTGGAGAACTGCTCGTTACGCAGGCCGACCTGGATCATCAGGTTGTCGGTGGCCTGCCAGTTGTCTTCGAGGTACTGGGCGGACTGCTTCACTTCCACCGAGGCGAAGGTGTTGAAGACACGGCGACGGACGTAATAGCCCTGGGTACCGTAGCCGCCGCCGCTGGCCGGGGAGGCCTGGCCATAGACGGTGCTGATCGGGTTGTTCGGACGCGTCGAGCGGCCGTACAGCCAGTACTGCCCACCGGCATAGCCATTGCTGCCCGAGGTGGACTCGAGGTTCTGCTTGTCGATACCGCCGCGCAGGCTGTGGTCGCCCAGGCGGTATTCGATGTCGAAGCGCCAGCCGTGGGTCTTGTCTTCGGCACCCGGCACCGACGGCACGTAGGCCGAGTAGTTCGGGTTGAAGGCCAGGCCGGCCGGGGTCGAGGTGGTCGCGCTGCGCAGCACCTGCGGGTTCGCGCCGTTGGAGCCCGAGGGCGTGATCATGTGGACCTGGTCGCTGCGGCCGTACAGGGCCGTCACGGTCAGGTTGTCGGTGATGTAACCGGTGTACTTGCCGACGTAGACCTCGCCGCCGTCCTTGTAACGCGCGGCGTCGTTCTTGACGTCGCCGTGGGAGTCGGTCGTGTAGTCGTAGGCGTAATCGGCGTACTCGCGCTTGGTCTTGTCCGACAGGCCGGTGACTTCGACGATGTGGTTGTCGGTGATGTTCCAGTCGACCTTGCCCAGCCAGCGCGGCGTGTCGAAGCGGTACTGGTCGTAGGCGGTGGGCTTGCTGGCTTCCACGCTGGCCACGGTGCTGCCTTCCTGGCGGGTGCTTTCACCGGTCAGGTAGAAGAACAGCTTGTCCTTGACCAGCGGGCCGCTGACATAGGCCGACGCGGTTTCGCGCCACGACGTGTTGTTCTCGCGGCGCTGGTACAGGGTGCCGCTTTCCGGGTTGCCGGTCTGCTGGTAGTAGTTGTTCTTGGGATCGCCCTTCAGGCTGCGCGGTTCCCAGCGCAGCTCGGCGCCCACCTTCCACTGGTTGGTGCCGCGCTTGGTCACGATGTTGATCACGCCGCCGGTGGCGCGACCGAATTCCGCGCCATAGCCGCCGGTCAGCACCTGCTCCTGCTCGATCGCGTCGAACGGCAGCGACGAGAAGCCGATCTGGGTCAGCGGGTTGGTCACCGCGTAACCGTTGATGTAGTAGGCGTTGTCCGACACGGCCGAGCCGCCGAAGCTGGGCACGTTGCCGTAGCGCGAGTCGCCGGCGACGGCACCCGGGGTGAGCAGGGCCACCGCCGTGACGTCACGCGGCACCGGGATGCGCTGCAGCTGGTCGGCGGTGAACACGGTGCGCGAGTCGGTCGCGCTGACGTCGATGCTGGGCAGCGCCGAGGCGTTTACCGAGATGCCTTCGAGGTTGCTGGCGGTGGCGGACGTGGCCGCGGCGCCGAGCGCCACTTCCGTGCCCGAACCGATGGTCAGCTGGACGTTGTCGCGGCTGTCGACCACCGCGCCGTCCTTCATCAGGCTGACCTTGTAGCGGCCCACCGGCAGGGACGAGGCGCGGTAGCGACCATCCTTGTCGGCCTGGACCTCGCGGCGCAGGCCGGTGTCCGGGCTTTCCACCACCACCGTGGCATTCGGCGCCGCCGCGCCGAAGATGGTGCCGGTGGCGTTGGACTGGGCATGCACGCCGCCTGCGGCCAGGGACATGCCCATGGCCAGCGCCAGGGTTGACCTGCGCAACATGCGGTTGCCGTTGAACGAAGCGTTATTCACGTAGTTTCCCCGATGGCCGAACGACGGCCCGAAAATTGGCAGCACTTTCCCGCCACGATCGAAGGCGATCGCGGTGGATGACGTACCGTTTGTGACGTGATACCCGTGCACGCTTCCGCCCCGGCGCCTGGCCGGGTCACGTGGCGTGTTTCGGGAATCCCCCTTCCCCTGTGGCGCCGCCTGATGGCGTCGCACGACACCTGTATACGGTGTTCACGGATCTGTAACAACAATGAAAATGCCTAAGAAATTACGTGCTAAGGCAATTACTTACGCCGCAATATCCCACGCCTCTCAACCGGATTGAGAAAAAGATCAATGACTTAAGTCATGGTCGTTTCCGGCAAGAACAAAAAATGCCACGTTCCGGGTACGAAAAATTCCTAGGCGAAAAAAAAGCCCCGGGTGCGAGCCGGGGCGATCTGGGGAGTCATCCTTGGGGGGCCGTCACGGTGGGAGGACCGTGCGGCCACTTGTTGTAGTTACAAAGTTGCTGCCGCCTTGGTCAGAGCGAGAAGTCGTAACGCGCCGTCAGGCGGAAGCTGCGCGGCGTGGAGAAGCTCAACGGACGACCGTAGGTGGCGCTCAGGGTGCCGTCACCGGTCTGGTACGTTTCGTCGATGTTCTGCTCGCGCTGCTGGTTGAACACGTTGAAGACGTCGATCTTCAGCGCGAGGTCGTGGTTGAAGTAGGCCGGACGGTATTCCGCGTTCAGCGCCAGCTGGTAGGTCCACGGCAGGCGACCACGCGACCCACGCGGGGCCTCTTCGCCGTTGCAGTAGAAGTACGACGAGCCGTACTGGTAGATGTCCGGATCACGGATGCCCAGGCAGTTCTTCGGACGACCCGACACGGCCGACAGGTTCGCGCCGAACAGCCATTCCGGCGTGGCCTGCCAATAGCCGTAAGCTTTCAGCTGGTGGCGACGATCGCTCGGCAGCGGGCCGTTCGAGCCGATCATCAGTTCCGGGAAATCCCAGTCCTGGGTGACCGACGGATCGAGCTGGCCGATGTCGGACTTAAGCAGGCCTTCGGAGTTACCGAAGCTGTGCGACCAGACGTACTCGGCGCGGCCGTAGAACTCCTTGTTGAACTGGTGCTCCACGTACATGTTCAACGCGAGGTACTTGCGCTTGAGGTCCGGGAAGCCGAGGTCTTTCTTGTTGAGCTTGACGTTCTCGTAGGTGCCATCGTTGTCGAGGTCGATGGTGAACGTGTTGCCCTTGCCCGGGTTGAACAGCAGGCAGCCGGGGATGGCGGCGTCCGGGCTGATCGTCACGCCGTTCGCGTCGGCCCATGCCTCGATCGGACGCGTATCGCACATGTCGTCGATGATGCTTTTCAGCTTGCGGTAGGTGGCCTTCGCACCGACCGTCCACTCGCTGTTGATCTGCTTATCGAAGCCGAGGATGTACTCATCCTGGTAGTAGGCACTGAGGTCCTTCGCCGACAGCGTCTTCGGATCGGGCGCCGTGCCATCCGCGCCGTTGGCGTAGTGGATGTCGGAGATCGGGGTGGGCCCGATCGGTGCGCTGGTGACCGGATCGACACCGGAATAGACGAAGTACTGGCGTTCGAACAGCTGCGGGCCCGCGCCACGGATGGCCACGTTGGACGGGATGGCCAGGTGGTAGCGGCCGGCGTTGGCATAGACCTTCAGGGTGCTGTCGCCGAACACGTCCCACGTGACGCCCAGGCGCGGTGCCAGCTGGTGGCGCTGCTTCACGAACACCACGCCGTCGGTGTTGAAGTTCTTGAACTGCTCGTTGCGCAGGCCGATGTAGGCCAGCCAGTTCTGCGTGACCTGCCAGTGGTCTTCGATGAACTGCGCTTCCTGTTCGACCTTGACGTTACCGGCCGCGCGGAAGATCTGGCGACGGGCGATTTCCGTCGTGCCGGCGGGGATCGCCAGTTCGGGGAAGCCCGGGATGGCACCGGAGGCCGGCGGGTTGCTGTACGTCCACAGCGCACCACCCTGCACGGCGAGGCCGCCGTAGGATTCCGCCGTCTGGTTATCGATACCGACACGCAGGTCGTGGTCACCCAGCGTGTACTGGATATCGAAGCGCCAGTTCTTGACCTTGTCCTCGGCACCCGGGGCGATCAGGTTGCCCTGCACCGGCGCGCAGCTGACGCGCTTGAGGGCGGCCGGCACGTTGCGGTTATCGACGATGTTCGGGCAGGTGACGCCAGCGGCGCCGGAGATATCGTCGACGTGCTTGGTCGAGCTGTGGCCGTAGAGGGCATCGACGGTCAGCGAGTCGGTGATGTAACCGGTGTACTTGCCGATGTACATGATGCCGCCCGGCGTGGAGTTCGCCGTGCCGATGTTCTTCTGGTGCTCCGAGCCGAGCAGGCGCGTGCGCGAGTTGGTCGCGTAGTCGTACGAATAGATCTTGGTGTCGTTGAGGTTGGTGTCGCCGATGCCGGTGAGTTCGAGGATGTGGCTGTCGGTGATGTTCCAGTCGACCTTGCCGACCCAGTGGTTGGCCTTCAGGGGGCCATCGAACGAGGTCTTGGTCAGCACGTTGGTCACGCCGTCGGACTTGTCGGTGCGGACCACGTCGGCGGCGGCGTAGACGAAGAGCTTGTCCTTGATCAGCGGGCCGCTGAAGTAGAGGCCATAGAGCAGGTCGGTGGTCTTGTTGCCCTCGCGGTACTGGTAGATCGTGCCGTCGGTGACCTGGCCGGAGGTCTTCGGGTAGTAGATGTTGCGCGGGTTGGCCTTCAGCGAACGCGGGCTCCACTGCGCCTGGGCGCCGAACTTCCACGTGTTGCCGCCGCGCTTGGTGGTCAGGTTGACCACGCCGCCGGTGGAGCGGCCGTACTCGGCGCCGTAGCCGCCGGTAAGGATCTGCTGCTGGTCGATCGCATCGAACGGCAGCGTCGCGAAGCCGAGGCCGGTCAGCGGGTTGGTCACCGCGAAACCGTTGATGTAGTACTGGTTTTCCGCAGCCGACGCGCCGCCGAAGGTGACGACGCCACCGTAGCGCGAGTCGCCGCTGACCACGCCCGGCGCCAGCAGGGCGGCGGCGTTGACGTTGGACGCGACGGGGATGCGCTGCAGCTGGTCGGCAGTGAGCACAGTGCGCGAGTCGACCGACGAGACGTCGATCGCAGGCATGGCCGTGCCGGTGACCTGCACGCCTTCGAGGCTGGTCGCGGCGGCGGCACTGGCGGCCGCCACGAACGACACGTCCGTGCCGGTGCCGATGTTGACCTGCACGTCGCGGCTTTCCGCCACGGCGCCGCTGCGCTCGAGGGTCACCTTGTAACGGCCGACCGGCAGCGAGGTGGCGCGATAGCGGCCATCGGCCGGCAGCGGCACTTCGCGCGACAGGCCGGTGTCCTGGTTGACGATGCGGACGACCGCACCATCGGCGTTGTCGGCATGGCCGAAGATCACGCCCGACGCATTGGACTGTGCGTAAACGCCGCCGGCTGCAAGGCTTGCACCCAGCGCGATGGCAAGTGCGGTCCGGCGATGCGGCCGGAAACCGTGTGTCAGAACCTTCATCAAATCGTCTCCCCCAGAATGGACAAGGCACCCCCCTTCGGGTGCCCGCAGAAAAAACGGGCGCACTTTCCCGCCCGGCCTCTTGCAAGGCCGGGAACTGGCAGTCGTGTTTCGACGAAGCGGGCGCGTGGCCGCGGGCCGCGGCACCGCTGCTCGCGGGCCTGGACGGCACCTGGGCTGAACCCTGCTCCCCCTTGCGGCCTTCCCCGTTATGTCGCCGCGGGAAACGTATATCGCAGGATTTTGCGATCCACAACAAAGGAAATTCGCAAAAAATACCCTACACAGCAATTACTTACGCATTAGCATGCGTAGGCCGGGCAGAAAAATCGGCTTATCTGTCAGGCATTTGCGAAGAGGCACGTTTTCCGGGTAGGGCACCCTGCATTTTCACGCCTAGGAAACATTCCTAGGCAAAAACGCGGTCATTCCTAGGTTTGGGGCCTTTTCGATCGCACGTTTCCGGCGCCGAAGAGTCGTAAAGTCGGGCACAAGGCCCTCTGATTACGAAACTTCTCAAATGAAAGGCCATCGAAGGTATTTCCGTGTACACCGTAACCACGCTCGCGCGTTGTTGCGCGGAGACGCCGGGGGGCGGCTAATCCAAATCCAAGAGGTTCCAAGCGCATGAATGACAATTCGAGGGGATCCTTCCTGGCCGACGCCGCCGGTGGCAGCTTCGAGACCACCGGCCGCGCCGGCGGCGATGTTCCGGCATCGTCGTTCGCAAGCCGGGTACGGCAGGTCATCAAGATGAATGGCAGCGTGAGCGACATCGCACGCCGCTGTGGCTTTTCCGAGGGCGTGGTGCGCAGCTGGCGCGATGGCAACACCGACCCGTCGCGTGGTCGTTGCGTGACCATGGCCCGCACGCTGGGCATTTCGCTGGTGTGGCTGGCCGCGGGCGAAGGCCCGATGGTGCTGGACGCCAACACCGAAGATTCTACGGGGCGCGTGGAGACGTCGGAGTCCGCTCGCGGCCGCGACGACCACCACCACGTGCAGGCATCGGTCCCGGGCGTGCTCGACCCGTCGCGACTGGCCGCGGCGATGAAGCTGCTCCAGTCGGACATCGAAATGGCCGGTAGCCGGTTCTCGCCGGTGCGGCATGCCGACCTGGTCGCCGAGATGTACGCGATCCTGGGTCGCTCCAGCGAGTCGGACTACGCGGACCGGGTGATCGCGTTCCGCCGCACCGTGATGTCGCGGATCAGCGACGAGCCGGGCATGGTCGCCGCCTGAACGGCGAGCCGGTAGGAGCGGATCGCGCCGCTCCTACCCGTCGCATCGCGCCTTACAGGCGCGAGATGTCGGCGATGGCGCCGAACGAGGCCTTGAGCTGGGCCAGCAAGGCCAGCCGGTTGGCCCGCACGGCGGGATCGTCCGCGTTGACCAGCACGTCGTCGAAGAACCGATCGACCGGGGCCTGCAGTGCGGACAGGCGGGCCAGCGTGCCCGTGTAATCCGCCGTGGCCAGCAGCGCACGGGTGTCTGCCCGGGCGGCCTCGAGGGCGGCATGCAGCTCGCGCTCCGCATCGAACTCGAAGTGCACGGGATCGACCTGGGCCGGGATCGGCGCGGCGTTGGCTTCCTCGGCCTGCTTGCGCAGGATGTTGGCCACGCGCTTGTTCGCGGCGGCCAGGCTGGCGGCCTCGCTGCGGCGGCCGAACCCGGCGACGGCGCGCAGGCGGCGGTCGAAGTCCGGCAGGGTGGCCGGCGACACCGCCAGCACCGATTCGAACTGGTCCACGCTGAAGCCCTGCTCGGTGTAGTAACCACGCAGGCGATCGAGCACGAAGGCGTGCACCTCGTCGCCGAGTTCACGCCTGCGCGCACCGATGTCCACGACCGGCGCCTTGCCGTCCTTGCCCGGCTTCACGCCGGCCACGAAGGCCGCCTCGGGCACCATCTCGAAGGCTTCGACCAGGGCGGCGCGCAGGTCGATGTCCAGGCCACCTTCGATCAGGGTACGGGCCAGGCCCAGCGCCGCGCGACGCAGCGCGAACGGATCCTTGTTGCCGCTGGGCTTCATGCCCACGGCGAAGATGCCGGCGAGGGTGTCCAGGCGCTCGGCCACGGCCAGCACCTGGCCGACCTTGCCCGCGGCGATGGCGTCGCCACCGAAGCGCGGCTGGTAGAAGCTGTCGAGCGCCTCGGCCACCTCGGCATCGATGCCCTGGCGAGTGGCGTAGTACCGGCCCATCACGCCCTGCAGTTCCGGGAACTCGCCGACCATGCGGGTCAGCAGGTCGCACTTGGCCAGCGCGGCCGCATGGGTGGCCTGGCCGGCGTCGACGCCGACCCGGTTGGCGATGACCCGGGCCAGTTCGGCCACGCGCACCGTCTTGTCCCACAGGCTGCCCAGCGACTGCTGGTAGGTCACGCTCTTGAGCGCTTCCTGGTTATCGGCCAGCGGCGTTTTCAGGTCGCCGTCCCAGAAGAACTTCGCATCGGCGAAGCGCGGACGGATGACCCGCTCGTAGCCCTTGCGGATCTCGGCCGGGTCGCGGCTTTCGATGTTGGCCACGCCGATGAAGTGTTCGGTGAGCTTGCCGGCCTGGTCGAACACGGGCACGAACTTCTGGTTCGTTTCCATGGTGGTGACCAGTGCCTCCGGCGGCACTTCGAGGAAGTCGCGCTCGAAGGTGCAGGCGATGCCGACCGGCCATTCGGTGAGGTTGGCGATTTCGTCGAGCAGGTCGTCGGAGAGGCGCGGCGTGCCGCCGGCGGCCACGCGGGCGACCTCGCTGCGCACGCGCTCGCGGCGCTCGGCGGGATCGGCCAGCACGTGGGCCTGGCGCAGGGTGTCCAGCCACGCGTCGGCGTGGGCGACCTCGACCGGCTCCGGGTGGTGGAAGCGGTGGCCCAGGCTGGACCGGCCACTGGCCAGGCCCAGCACGCTGCCCTCGACCACGTCGGCGCCATGCAGCATCAGCAAGGTATGCACGGGACGCACGAAGCTGTCTTCGCGATTACCCCAGCGCATGGCCTTGGGAATCGGCAGCGCCTTGAGTGCCTCGCCGACCACTTCCTGCAGCAGGGCTGCGGTGGGCTGGCCGGCCTTCACGGCGCGGAACACGAACCACGCGCCCTTGTCGGTTTCGAGCTTTTCCAGCGCGGACACGTCGACGCCGCAGGACTGGGCGAAACCGACCAGTGCCTTCGACGGCTCGCCGTCGGCGCCGATGCTCGCGTTCACGGCGGGGCCGCGGCGTTCGACGTTCTGTTCCGGCTGCGCGACGGCGACGGCCGGGATGTGCACGGCCAGGCGGCGCGGCGATGCGTAGGTGCTCGCCGCGGCGTAATCGCCGGCGACGCCGCGCTTCTCCAGGCCTTCGACGACACCGCGCGCGAAAGCGCCGGCGAGATCGTCCAGTGCCTTCGGCGGGAGTTCTTCGGTGCCGAGCTCGATCATGAGCGGCAGGCGCTGGTCAGCCATGGGCGGCCTCCTTGTCGTTCTTCAGGCCGGGGAAACCGAGCCGTTCGCGCTGGGCGACGTAGGCCTCGGCCACGCCGCGTGCAAGGGTACGCACGCGCAGGATGTAGCGCTGGCGCTCGGTCACGCTGATCGCGCGGCGCGCGTCCAGTAGGTTGAAGGCGTGGCTGGCCTTGCACACCTGCTCGTAGGCCGGCAACGGCAGGTTGGCGGCAATCAGCTTGCCCGCCTCGCCTTCGCACACGTCGAACCAGTGCAACAGCTCCGGGACGTTGGCATATTCGAAGTTATAGGTGCTCTGTTCCACTTCGTTCTGGTGGAACACGTCGCCGTAGGTCACCACGCCATGCGGCGCGTGCGTCCAGACGATGTCGTAGACGCTGTCCACGTTCTGCAGGTACATCACCATGCGCTCGAGGCCATAGGTGATTTCACCGGTGACCGGGCGGCATTCCAGGCCGCCCGCCTGCTGGAAGTAGGTGAACTGGGTGACTTCCATGCCGTTCAGCCAGACTTCCCAGCCGAGGCCCCAGGCGCCCAGCGTCGGCGATTCCCAGTTGTCTTCGACGAAGCGCAGGTCGTGCACCAGCGGGTCGATGCCGAGCGCCTTCAGCGAGCCGATGTACAGCTCGAGGATGTTGTCGGGATTCGGCTTGAGCACCACCTGGTACTGGTAGTAGTGCTGCAGGCGGTTGGGGTTGTCGCCGTAGCGGCCATCCGTAGGCCGGCGGCTCGGCTGCACGTAAGCGGCAGCCCAGGGTTCCGGTCCGAGGGATCGCAGGAACGTGGCCGGATGAAACGTACCGGCGCCGACCTCGGTGTCGAGCGGCTGCATGAGCACGCAGCCCTGCGCCGCCCAGTAGCGGTTCAGGGTTTGGATCACGTCTTGGAAGGTGGGCGCGGACATGGTTCCCGGGTCCTTGATAAAGCGGGCTAGTATAACGGCGTAGCCTATTTACAGGGTTGGATCGCATGGCAGTCAATCCGCAACACGCCGCCCTGCTCGGGCGTCGTGGCCGACTGGAACTTGAAGAGGTGCTGGCCTCCCTCGTGGTGGACGGGTTCCTCACCGGCGACGACGCCAAGCGCGTCCGTGCCGGCTCGCGCTCGGGCAAAAGCGCGATCGAGTTGCACCCGCTCGTCCTCATCGCCAACAGCAAGCTGGAGAACCGGCGCGATCCCGGCCGTCCGATCAGCCTGGAGATGCTGGTGGAGTGGCTGGCCGGCAAGGCCAACCTGCCCTACCTGAAGATCGACCCGATGAAGGTCAACGTGGCCCAGGTCACCCAGGTGGTCAGCAGCGCCTATGCCCAGCGCCACCGGATCCTGCCCGTGGCGGCGTCGCCCAACGAGGTGACCTTCGCCAGCGCGGAACCCTTCGACAGCAACTGGGCGCAGGACCTCGGCCACATGCTGCGCCGGGACATCCGCCGGGTGGTCTCCAACCCGATCGACATCAATCGCTACCTGCTCGAGTTCTACGGCGTGCAGCGCTCCATCCAGCTGGCGCAGGATGCGAAGGGCCAGGACGCGTCGTCGAAGATCATCAACTTCGAGCAGCTGCTCGAGCTGGGCAAGGGTGGCGAACTCGGCGCCGACGATCGCCACGTCGTCCACATCGTGGACTGGCTGCTGCAGTACGCGTTCGAGCAGCGCGCGTCGGATATCCACCTCGAGCCGCGCCGCGAGGCGGGACAGATGCGCTTCCGCATCGACGGCGTGATGCAGAAGGTGTTCGAACTGCCGCCGCCGGTGATGACGGCCGTGACCTCGCGCATCAAGATCCTGTCGCGCATGGACGTCGCCGAAAAGCGCCGCCCGCAGGACGGTCGCATCAAGACGCGCTCCGTCGCCGGCCGCGAAGTGGAACTGCGTATCTCGACGATGCCGACGGCGTTCGGCGAAAAGGTCGTGATGCGTATCTTCGATCCCGACCTGGTGATGAAGGATTTCAGCCAGCTCGGCTTTGCGCCTGAGGAAGACCGCATCTGGCGCGCGATGGTGGAGCGCCCGCACGGCATCGTGCTGGTGACCGGGCCCACCGGCTCGGGCAAGACGACCACGCTCTATTCGACGCTGAAGCACCTGGCCCGGCCGGAGCTGAACGTCTGCACGGTGGAAGACCCGATCGAAATGGTTTCCCCCGAGCTGAACCAGATGCAGGTGCAGCCGGCGATCGACCTCGACTTCGCCGCGGGCGTGCGTACGCTGCTGCGCCAGGATCCCGACATCATCATGGTCGGCGAGGTGCGCGACCTGGAAACCGCGCAGATGGCGGTGCAGGCATCGCTGACCGGGCACATGGTGTTGTCCACGCTGCATACCAATGATTCGCCCAGCGCGGTCACCCGACTGCTCGACCTGGGCGTGCCGCATTACCTGATCCAGTCGACGCTGGCCGGCGTGGTGGCGCAGCGCCTCGTGCGCACGCTGTGCCCGCACTGCAAGCAGGCGACCACCCAGGATGCGGATGAATGGCGCGCGCTCACCCACGGCTGGGACGTGCCGCTGCCCGAGCGGGTGTTCGCGCCGGTCGGTTGCCTCGAATGCCGCAAGACCGGTTTCCTCGGGCGTACCGGCGTGTACGAAATGATGCCTATCTCGCCCAAACTACGGGCGCAGATCACCGCCGAGCTGGACCTCGCGCGCTTCAATGCCGTGGCCTTGCGCGAAGGCATGAAGCCGCTGCGCATTTCCGCCGCCGCGCAGGTCGCCGCGGGGCTGACCACCGTGCGCGAAGTACTCAATGTCCTGCCTCCTTCCGATATCGACGACGCAACGTAAGCCATGAAGCCTCTCCTCATCGTCCGCACCGGGCGCGCCCCGGACGTCATCAGCGAACGCCACGGCGATTTTCCACGCTGGTTCCAGCTCGGCCTGCGCCTGCGCGCGCCACGCCTGCAGGTGGTCGACGTGGAGCGCGGCGACGCGCTGCCCGATCCCGACGACGTCGCCGGTGCGATCCTCACCGGCTCGGCATCGATGGTGACCGAGCGGCTGCCGTGGAGCGAACGCACGGCCGGCTGGATCCGCCATGCCATGGACGCCGACCTGCCGCTGCTGGGGGTCTGCTACGGCCACCAGCTGATGTCGCACGCCCTGGGCGGGCGTGTCGATTACCTGCCGGGCGGTCGCGAGATGGGCACGGTGCCGCTGGCGATCCAGGCCGGGGCGGCTGCCGATGAACTTGGCGCGGCGCTGCCACAGACGTTCCATGCGCATACGACGCACGAGCAGAGCGTGCTCGAACTGCCACGGGGCGCGGTCTCGCTCGCCCGGTCCGCGCGCGATCCGAACCACCTGGTCCGCTATGGCAAACACGCGGTGAGCACGCAGTTCCACCCGGAGTTCTCGGCCGAGGTAATGCGCGCCTACATCCGTCGCAAGCATGACGTGCTGGCCAGCGAGGGCACGCCGCCGGCGGCGATGTTGGCGGCGGTGGTCGCCACGCCGCATGCGACCGGCCTGCTCCGCCATTTCGTCCGCACGCACCTGGCCACGGCGCAGGCATCGTCAGCCGCGTAGGCGTCGCTCGATCGCGCCCCGCGAGAAGAACGCGAAGACGATGCCGAACAGGAAGCCGCCGATGTGGGTCCACCACACGACGGCGCCATAGCTCGCCCCGCCGTAGCTGAAAAGCAGCTGGACCAGCGCCCAGATGCCGATGAGGACGAAGGCGGGTACGCGGACGAATTCGAGATAAAGCCCCAGCGGGACGACCAGGCCGAGCCTGGCCCGCGGAAACAGCGTGACGTAGGCGCCGACCACCGCCGACACGGCGCCACTGCAGCCGATGATCGCCACGAGGGCGCCGGTCAGTGAGATCGCGCCGATCAGGTTGGCGACGACGCCACCGAGCAGGAACAGGAGCAGGAAGCGCGGCGAGCCGAGGCTACGCTCGGCGGGTAGGCTGAAGATCACCAGGAAGAGCAGGTTGCTGAGCAGGTGCAACCATCCACCATGGATGAACAGCGCCGTGAACAGGCGCAGCAGGGCCGGATCGCTGATCTGTTGCCACAAAGGCAGGCCAGTGCCGAACAGGTGCGCCGGCACCGTGCCCCAATGCAGCATGATCGCCATGCGCTCGGTGCGGCCGGCCAGGGCCAGGCCGACGAAACACACGACGCAGACCATGACGATGAGCATCGTTGCCCAGCACACGCGCGAGCGCCGGCGTGTGTCGACCCGGACGAACATCATCACGGCACGCCGCGGGTGAGATGGGGCCCTTCGGATTCAAGCGCCGACAGCGCGAACATGGTTTCCGGACCGACCACGCCGTCGGCGGAAATGCCGAAGCGCTGCTGGACGTTGCGTACGCGCGTCTCCACGCCGGTGTCGAAGCTGGTCGGCTCGGTCGCGTGCGGGATCGCGCCCGGCAGGTGGCCCAGCAGCCAGTGCATGCCGTCGCCGCTGCTGCCACGCGCAAGTTTCCCCGGCATGGCCGGATCGACACGGAACACCGCATAGAAGCGGCCTTTCCAGATGCGCTCGAAAGCGTCGCGAGTGAGCTCGACATACTTGTTGCCGAGGTACAAGCGGACCGCTTCGTCGCCGGCGCCGACCAGCAGGACCTGTTGCTTCGCGTGCGCCTCGTCCAGCTCGAGCACGAGCGGCCGATCGAAGTGGCGTAGCTGGTCCAGGGTCCCGCGCCCGCTCACGCAGGCGAAGCCGGGGAAGATGATCGCGTCGCAGTTGACCGCGTTGGCTACCGAGGTTTCCTTGGACGACACCTGCCAGCGTGCGAGCAGTTCGCCCCACACGCGCAGCTGGCCAGTTTCCGGCGGTGGCAACGCGTCCTGCAACTTGGCCAGCGCCTGGTCGGGGCTCACGGTGACGAAGCTCTTCGGGCGAGACGGGCTATGGCCGGTGAACACCCAGATGCCGAAGCCGCTGACGAAGACGACGGCGAGCACGGCCGTGATCGCGAGGATCGGCTTGCGGTAGCGACGCAGCCAATACCGTGCGTACTGCGGCAGCACTTCGCGGGCGACGAAGCCCAGGGCGCGCTCGCCGATGGATTGTTCGCCGCGTTCGGCCGCGCGTTCGAGCGCGCGCTGGGCCAGGGCATTCAACCGTTTGGGATTGCCCTTGCCATCGTCGCGGAGCGAGCGCAGGCCGAGCCGGCTGAAGGGCATCTGGGCCGTGCCGGCGACATGCAGGCGGTGGCGTACGTAGCGTTCGCTCTCGTCCGCGGTCAGCGGTCCGAGCGGCAAACGGCTGCGTACATGGCGCGCGATCGACGGAGCATGGGTACCCGTGAGCCGCTCGCGTAACGCCGGCAAGCCGGCGAGGACGAGGTGGAAAGGCGCGTTGGCTTTCTCGCTCGCGATCAGCAGTCTTTCGACGATAGCCAGGTCATCGTCGCCCAACCGGTCGGCATCGTCGAGGATCAGGAGGAAGCGATGGTTGACGTGATGGGCCAGCCGACCGAGGCCCAGCGCGAGGCCATCGACCAGGTGTTCCTGCGTATTGGCTTCGGCGCTGAGGGGTAGCGGCAGGCCGAAACCCGCGTACATCGAACGCAGCCAGGCGATCGGTTCGAGGGCGTAATCGCCCGCGCCGTGACGCACCGGGCGCACCCCGTGCTGGGGCGCGTCAGCCTCGATAAGCATGCAGAGCAGGGTCTTGCCGATGCCAGCTTCGCCCGTGAGCAGGGTGACGCTGTGGTTGCTGGCGCCGAGCTCGTATTCGACGTGCGCCAGGACCTCGCGCTCGCGCGTGAAAAGACACGCGAAACGCGGATCCGGTGCTTCGCCAAACGGCGGTTCGCGCAGCCCAAAGGTCTGTAGATACATAGGCCTAGAGTAGCCGATCAGACCAGTTTTGTAGGAGCGCGCCTGCGCGCGAAAGCCAAAGACATGTAGGAGCGCGCCTGCGCGCGATGGCCAACGAAGCGGTGAGGCCGAGGGGCAAATCGCGCGCAGGCGCGCTCCTACAGCGATCCGGCGATCGGGGATGCCAAAACGCAGGCAAAAGAAAACCCGGTCTCAGATGAGACCGGGTTTCCGGGATAAAGCCCCTGGCGGTGACCTACTCTTGCATGGCTTGAGCCACACTACCATCGGCGCATGCGCGTTTCACTTCTGAGTTCGGGATGGGATCAGGTGGGACCACGCCGCTATAGCCGCCAGGGAAGGGGTGGGAGCAGCGCTTTTTGAGCGCCGGCTCCACAGAGGGTGTAAACGAGTGACAAGCGTCCGGGAACGTCCGGATCGAAGCTTGAGTTAAGACGGTGAAGCGTCTTGGGGTTATATGGTCAAGCCTCACGGCTCATTAGTACACGTAAGCTCAATGCATTGCTGCACTTCCACACCGTGCCTATCAACCACCTAGTCTTGATGGTGCCTTAAGGAGAGTCTAGCTCTCGGGAGATCTCATCTTGAGGCGCGCTTCCCGCTTAGATGCTTTCAGCGGTTATCGCTTCCGTTCGTAGCTACCGGGCAATGCCATGGGCATGACAACCCGAACACCAGCGGAACGTCCACTCCGGTCCTCTCGTACTAGGAGCAGCCCCTCTCAAATCTCCAACGCCCACGACAGATAGGGACCGAACTGTCTCACGACGTTCTGAACCCAGCTCGCGTACCACTTTAAATGGCGAACAGCCATACCCTTGGGACCGGCTACAGCCCCAGGATGTGATGAGCCGACATCGAGGTGCCAAACACCGCCGTCGATATGAACTCTTGGGCGGTATCAGCCTGTTATCCCCGGAGTACCTTTTATCCGTTGAGCGATGGCCCTTCCATACAGAACCACCGGATCACTAAGACCTACTTTCGTACCTGCTTGATCCGTCGATCTCGCAGTCAAGCACGCTTATGCCTTTGCACACAGTGCGCGATGTCCGACCGCGCTGAGCGTACCTTCGTGCTCCTCCGTTACTCTTTGGGAGGAGACCGCCCCAGTCAAACTACCCACCATACACGGTCCCTGATCCGGATTACGGACCTAGGTTAGAACGTCAAGCACTTCAGGGTGGTATTTCAAGGATGGCTCCACCAGAACTAGCGTCCTGGTTTCGTAGCCTCCCACCTATCCTACACAGAAGAACTCAACGTTCAGTGTAAAGCTATAGTAAAGGTTCACGGGGTCTTTCCGTCTTGCCGCGGGAACGCTGCATCTTCACAGCGATTTCAATTTCACTGAGTCTCGGGTGGAGACAGCGCCGCTGTCGTTACGCCATTCGTGCAGGTCGGAACTTACCCGACAAGGAATTTCGCTACCTTAGGACCGTTATAGTTACGGCCGCCGTTTACTGGGGCTTCGATCAAGAGCTTCGCCTTGCGGCTGACCCCATCAATTAACCTTCCAGCACCGGGCAGGCGTCACACCCTATACGTCCACTTTCGTGTTTGCAGAGTGCTGTGTTTTTGATAAACAGTCGCAGCGGCCAGGTTACTGCGACCCCTCGATGCTCAGTCACGCACGTGACCACACCAAGGGGCGCACCTTCTCCCGAAGTTACGGTGCCATTTTGCCTAGTTCCTTCACCCGAGTTCTCTCAAGCGCCTTGGGATTCTCACCCTGCCTACCAGTGTCGGTTTACGGTACGGTTTTTCTACAGCTGAAGCTTAGTGGCTTTTCCTGGAAGCGTGGTGTCAGTCACTTCGTCCTCATAGGACTCGTCTCGGTGCTCGGCATAGAGATTCCCGGATTTGCCTAAGAATCATGCCTACCGCCTTTCCCCAGGACAACCAACGCCTGGTAGACCTAACCTTCTCCGTCCCCACATCGCACTGTAGAAAAGTGCAGGAATATTAACCTGCTTCCCATCGACTACGCATTTCTGCCTCGCCTTAGGGGCCGACTCACCCTGCGCCGATGAACGTTGCGCGAGGAAACCTTGGGCTTTCGGCGAGGGGGCTTTTCACCCCCTTTATCGTTACTCATGTCAGCATTCGCACTTCCGATACCTCCAGCAAGCCTTACGACTCACCTTCACAGGCCTACGGAACGCTCCTCTACCGCGTACAGATCAAAATCTGTACACCCCGAGCTTCGGTGCATAGCTTAGCCCCGTTAAATCTTCCGCGCAGACCGACTCGACCAGTGAGCTATTACGCTTTCTTTAAAGGGTGGCTGCTTCTAAGCCAACCTCCTGGCTGTCTATGCCTTTCCACATCGTTTTCCACTTAGCTATGACTTTGGGACCTTAGCTGCGGGTCTGGGTTGTTTCCCTTTTCACGACGGACGTTAGCACCCGCCGTGTGTCTCCCGTGTATCACGTGTTGGTATTCGGAGTTTGCCATGGTTTGGTAAGTCTCAATGACCCCCTAGCCATAACAGTGCTCTACCCCCAACAGTGTTCGCACGAGGCGCTACCTAAATAGCTTTCGAGGAGAACCAGCTATCTCCGAGTTTGTTTAGCCTTTCACTCCGATCCTCAACTCATCCCCATCTATTGCAACAGATGTGGGTTCGGTCCTCCAGTGCGTGTTACCGCACCTTCAACCTGGTCAAGGATAGATCACTCGGTTTCGGGTCTACTGCCAGAGACTATTCGCCCTATTCAGACTCGGTTTCCCTTCGCCTCCCCTATACGGTTAAGCTTGCCACTGACAGTAAGTCGCTGACCCATTATACAAAAGGTACGCAGTCACCCTTGCGGGCTTCCACTGCTTGTACGTATACGGTTTCAGGGTCTATTTCACTCCCCTCTCCGGGGTTCTTTTCGCCTTTCCCTCACGGTACTAGTTCGCTATCGGTCAGTCAGGAGTATTTAGCCTTGGAGGATGGTCCCCCCATGTTCAGACAAGGTTTCACGTGCCCCGCCTTACTCAATTTCATGCCATGCACCCTTTCGTCTACCGGGCTATCACCGTCTACGGCCAGCTTTTCCACGCTGTTCGACTAGAATGTACGACACTTTTGGGCTAGTCCGCGTTCGCTCGTCGCTACTGACGGAATCTCGGTTGATTTCTTTTCCTCCGGGTACTTAGATATTTCAGTTCCCCGGGTTCGC